>CAYTET010000025.1:0-26170 GCA_964436975.1 uncultured Erysipelotrichaceae bacterium | reverse complement strand
AATTTCATAACTGTGCCCTTATTGAAGCCCTGTTTAAAAACAACCCCGCCGCCCGGGATAATTTTGAATCTGAAGAAAAGGTCAGGAAGAGGTAAAAAGGATGGCCGATAAAATAACAGTTAACAATGAGCGCCTGTCAGCCGCAGAGTATATTGCTTTCTTGAAAAGAACAGATCTGGGCAGTCAGTATCCCAAAGAGCGCTTTGAAGAAAGAATTGAAAAGCTGGTGAACAACACTTCCCTTAGTCTGGTCGCCCGCAATGAAAACAATCTGATTGTCGGGGTACTGTTTGGCCTGACCGACTTTGCCTACTGGCTGTATATCACTGATCTGGGCGTAGCCAGAGCATATGAAAAGCAGGGCATCGGCAGCCGGCTGATTACAGCCGCCCATACGGCAGCCGGGGGCCGCAGGGATATTGCGGTCTATCTGATAGCCAATGACAAGGCAATTCCCTTTTATGAAAAACGGGGAATGAAAAAGCCACTGATGTCATGCAGTATAATCACATCGAATGGACCAGGTTTACCGTGCGCTGAGTCTAACGGGTAAACCGGTTAAGAAAGGCCGTGAACATGGAGTTTAAAAATACCCTGCTTGTTGTTGCCGATATGGACCGGGCGGTTGAATTCTACCGGTCGGTTTTAGGACTGCGGGTCATCACCGATTTTGGAGCCAGCAAAACCCTGACCGGCGGACTGGTTTTGCAGACAGCGGAAACATATAAAGAATTCATTGATTACCAGGATATTGCATTTGGCGGCAATGATGCCGAAATCTACTTTGAAGAAGATGATTTTGATCGGTTTATCAATCAGCTGAACCGCTGTGAGGTTGAATACGTTCATCCGGTCAAAGAGCATGCCTGGGGCCAGCGGGTGGTCCGTTTCTATGATCCTGACAGACATATTATTGAGGTTGGTGAAAATATGAGGGCTGTCTGCAAGCGGTTTGCCGACAGCGGCATGACAGCTGAGCAGACGGCTCAGCGGATGGATGTGCCGCTGGACTTTGTTGTGGACTGCCTGCGGTAACAGCTGAATGGCAGATAAACGGCATCATGAGACAAGGAGAGCTGGCAATGAGTAAAGCAGAAGAATTCTACACTATGGCCAGGAAGTTTTGCCTGGCAGTGAGTGACATTACGATTGAGTACACAAAAGCAGAAATGCTGATGGTATCTCTGATGGAGATTTACGCTCTTTGTCTTTCGCTGCCTCAAACCGAGCCAGATGACAGTGATGAAGAAGCATCATCTAATGAAAAGCCCATCAGGATGAAAATTGCGGATAATTATAAGTGCTATTGGGAAGTATTTGATCCTTTCACCTGTGAAGAACCCGTATGCTGCGGGATTCAGGACGATTTAAACGATATCTGTCTGGATCTGCAGGAAGGAATCACATCATACGAACAAGGCCGGATTGACAATGCGGTCTGGCTTTGGAAGTGGGGTCTGGATAATCACTGGGGTCTGCATGTTGTTGATATACTGCGGGACCTGCATAAAACACGGTGTGACAGACCTGATGAACAATAAAGAACAGGTCATAGACAGAATAGAGAGGTGCCAGATTATCAGTGCTGCAAACTTTTTGTGCGCTTGAAAAAGAAGGCAACCGCAAACCCCTTCTCAAATATAGTTTTTATGTTTTATTGCCGGCTTGGATAAACGGCGGCTACACTTTTATGGTATTATCAGATAAGAGAGATTCACTGCCAGACGATAATATAAGCATCTCTATGATGCTCGAGATTGATGACAATGTCGGTGAAGGACTAAATAGAACCATCAGGCATCTCAATGGGGGAAACAAAGATGACAGATAACGAAAATAAAAACGACATAAGCAAGAAAGGTGGCAAGTTTGCGGGGGATGCATTTACGGCAGTTAAAGATATCAGCTCAAAGATTGTTGATAAGGCCACTGAATTTGGAAAAGATGCTATAGACAAATCGGGCGATGCATATGATGCAATTAAAGATGGCAGTTCAAAAGTAATTAAAAAGATACACGAAGCTATAGTTGCAGCTGATAAAAAGCGATTAAGCCCAATTTATCTTGAGAATCTGAATAATAATGAGTATACGATACCGGAAATGGTAAGAGTAGTTGAGTATGATAAACAGCACATGGAAAATGAAGCATGTGAAGGATCCATTGGCTTCTTTGATAAAATTGCAGGGGCTTCGGTACTGACTATTTATAAAAAACAAGTCAAAAACTTTAATATTAATTTTTATCCCAATGTAATTGAGTCCCTATATTATTTAACGCCTTTTCAGACTAATCGTTATGTAGAATACAGTGATTATTTTGCCTATGAAGAGAAACAGCGCCTTACAGAATTAAACACCATTGCCCACGCTTTAGGTGCCAAGTATTTTAAAGTAACAATTATGGAAGAGCAGACTAAAACATTTTCAGCGGCAATGAAAGGAGACTCTAGTCTTTCATTGGAACAAAACAAAATGAGCGGCAAGATTGATGCCGGGTTTGATAAGAAAGAACTTCAAGTAGTAAAGATTGGATCAGAATTGAGAATGCAGGGTAACAACAATCCGGTAAGACCAGAACTAAAATACTTTGCTAAAGACGAAGATATCCTTTCTTTAATCAATATGCGAATGGATAGTAATAATCCGATTTCCAGTAAAGAAATCTATCTTAACTATAACAGCGCAAGCATCGTAAAAATGCAGGAAGCAATGCAGATTGATGCAGCAATAGGGAAATTTAAATTAAAGAGCAATAATTCTTTTTGTGGGAAAGTCGAACAAGAGAATAGGAGAAAATTTCAGTATTATATAGAATTTGGGGAATAGAAAAGGAAGCAATTGTCATTCGGAAATCTGGATTCCAGTCAAGAAGAAATAATAGGAATCAGATAAAGGGAAACGGATTGATCTGTTTCTCTTTTATTTCGGCCTATGACCGCCTAAAAACAGCCCCGCAATTATTAACGGGGCTGTCTGTATTAATAAGTAATGGAATCAAGCGCCTACATTGGCATCAGGAGTGGACGTAGCTACAACCTGGTAATGGCCAAAGGCCAGAATCATTGCGAAGATAGGATACAGGAAGATTAATCCGCAGGCAAACCCGTCAGATTGGCCAAAAGCATGGGCAACATCAATCTGCAGTTTTACAGCCCGGTAGACACCGTATAGCGGAATAAGCGTTGTCAGGAACTCCCAGCCTGAAGAATAGAAGCGGGCGAACAGGACATAGTTGTTGTAGAACGGGATCAAGCATGCCCAAGGTTCCAGCCCCAGCTTTTTGTATATCTTCCAGTTGGCAATGATGCAGACAACAATTAAAGCAATGAAGAATAAAAATAATGCGATAAGGATTCCGGCAGCCAGAGCATTAATTTCAGTAGGCACAAGATCGTCATAATGATGAACGGCAGAGATAGTATCATCTCCTTTTCTAATTAAATGTTTATAGCAAATCCTTATTGTTGTCAATGAGCATTTTTTGGTTGTCAGTAAAAGCGGCTGTCTTTTCATTGTTTAGTTATGACAGCGGTTTCAATGGTATTATTAATAAATGCAGACATCATGCAGAAAAGAGGTACTTTGATGAACAAGGAAAACTTACAGCAGGCGATGGAAAAGAGCAGGGAATTGCTGAAATCAGACATGGCCTGCAAAGATGCCAGACAGGCTGCCGAGCAGTGGCTGGCCAATCCGGAAGATGCCGCTGAAACAGAAGAGTATGTCAAAGAGCTGCAGGAAGACATTGAGCCGATGGAAGATGTCATCGCTTTTGCCAAGAGCTCCAAAGCCATTGAATTGATCGGCCAGCAGGAAGCGGCTTCTTTACTGGCCCACTGCCGCAAGCAGCTGGAAGCCGGTGTGAAGAATTGTGACTGCCCGGCCTGCACGCTGGCCGCGGAGATTGTTGCGCTGTTAACGGCTTAAGCCGGCATTGGCTTACTGTGTTAAGATATTAACGAACAAAAGGCAGGGGGAGTAAGAATGTATGATGTAATAATTATCGGCGGCGGCGTGGTAGGCTGCGCCGCAGCTTATCTGTTAAGCCGCTATCAGCTTAAAACGGTGCTGCTGGAGGCTGACAATGATGTGGCCAATGGCACTACGAAAGCCAATTCAGCCATTCTGCATGCCGGCTATGATCCGGAATGCGGCAGTTTAATGGCCAAATACAATGTAAAGGGCAGCCAGATGGCTAAGGAAATCTGTACCAGACTGGATGTCCCGTATAAGCAGATCGGCGCCCTGGTGGTAGCATTGAATCCTGACCAGGCCGCCATTGTTGACCAGCTGTATCAGCGCGGCGTCGCCAACGGCGTCGCCGATCTGCAGATCCTGGATGAAAAGCAGCTGCATGAAATGGAGCCGAACGTCAATCCGGAAGCCGTCAGGGCTTTGTATGCTCCGACTTCGGCAATTGTATCGCCCTGGGAATATGCTTTGGCCATGGCCCAGACAGCTATTGGCAACGGCGTGGAAGTGCTGACCAACAATAAGGTTACCGCCATCAGCAAAAAGGATGACGTCTTCAGCGTGACAACGGTTTCCGGCCGGTATGAGGGCCGCTTCATCATCAATGCGGCCGGCACCCATGCCGACAAGGTATTCGAACTGATCGGCCCCAAGGAATTTACCATTGAGCCGGTGGCCGGTGAATACTATCTGCTGGACAAGTCAGAAGGCAGCCGGGTCACCCATACCATCTTCCAGTGTCCGACCGCTACCGGCAAGGGTGTGCTGGTCTCGCCGACCGTTGACGGCAATCTGATAGTCGGGCCCAATGCCACGGCCTGCGGACCGGACGATACCCAGACAACACTGCAGGGCTTAGCCGCAGTCAAGAAGATGGCGGCCGCCAGTGTGCCCTCCATCGACTTCAGGGAAAACATCAAAAATTTTGCCGGCGTGCGGGCACGCTGTGACCGGCATGATTTCATTGTTGAAGAAAGCAGGAGTGTTAAGCATTTTATCAATCTGGCAGCTATCCAGTCGCCGGGTTTGTCCGCTGCTCCGGCTATCAGCCAGGCGGCTATTGATATCATGGCCGCTGATGGTCTGGTGCTGACAGAAAAGGAACAATATACAGACAGCCGCCATGTGGTCCGCTTCAAGGACTTAAGCGAGCAGCAGAAAAACGAACTTATTAAAAAGGATCCCCGCTACGGCCGGGTTATCTGCCGCTGTGAAACAATTACCGAAGGGGAAATTGTGGCGGCGATTCATTCTCCGCTGCCCCCGGTTTCCATTGACGGCATTAAAAGAAGAACAACCGCCGGCATGGGCCGCTGTCAGGGCGGTTTCTGCGGGCCGCGGGTGCTGGCTATCTTAGCCCGGGAGACGGGTGCCGAGTATACGGACATCCTGCAGGATCATGCGGGTTCCAATGTCTTAGTTGCCCCGCTGAAGGAGGGTGAGTAAGATGTACCAGCTAATTGTTATCGGCGGCGGTCCGGCCGGTCTGGCGGCAGCCAATGCGGCTTATGAAAAAGGTCTGCGCAAAATCCTGATCATTGAAAGAGATCAGGAACTGGGCGGCATATTGAACCAGTGCATTCACAGCGGTTTCGGTCTGCACTTCTTTAAAGAGGAGCTGACCGGTCCGGAATATGCCCACCGGTTTATTGAAATGCTGAAGGATACCAATGTCCAGGTCATGGCTGACACCATGGTGCTGCATATTGACAGTGACCGCAATGTCTATGTGGTCAATGCCAAAGACGGCTATCAGGTTTTAACAACCGAGGCCGTTGTGCTGGCGATGGGCTGCCGGGAAAGAACCCGGGGGGCTATTGCCATACCGGGCAGCCGGCCGGCCGGCATCTTCACAGCCGGAGCGGCCCAGCGGTTTGTTAACATCGAAGGCTATCTGGTCGGCCGCCGGGTTGTTATTCTTGGCTCCGGCGATATCGGCCTGATAATGGCCCGGCGCATGACTCTGGAAGGCGCCAAGGTATTGGCCTGTGTGGAAGTCAATCCCTTCCCCGGCGGATTAGCCCGCAATATTGCCCAGTGTCTTAATGATTTCAACATTCCCTTATATCTGAGCCATACCATTACGGATATTCAGGGTGATACCCGGGTCACCGGAGTAACTATTGCCCAGGTTGACAGCCACTTTACCCCTGTCGAAGGCACCGCGCAGCATTTTGACTGTGACACCATTCTGCTGTCGGTCGGTCTGATTCCGGAAAATGAACTGAGCCGGCAGGCCGGAGTAATACTTGACAAGCGGACCAGGGGCCCGGTTGTCTATGAGAATATGGAAACATCGCTGCCGGGGGTCTTTGCCTGCGGCAACGTGGTTCATGTTCATGATCTGGTGGATAATGTGACAGCGGAAAGCCAGCGGGCCGGTCTGGCCGCAGCGGAATATGTGCTGGATAAGCCGGCTGACCAGCCGGCCGTAACCGATGTTGCGGCTGGTGACGGCATTTCCTATACCGTGCCCCAGCATATCAGAGTCAGCCGGCTGGACAAGATAGTCAATGTTTTCTTCCGGGTGCGCCAATCATTCGGGGTTTCGGTCATTCAGGTTAAAGATGAGACCGGCCAGCTGATTGCCCAGTACGCCCGCGATTATATGGCTCCGGGAACTATGGAAAGTGTTGCCTTGCCTAAAGTGCTGCTGGAAAAAGCCCGGGGCGGCCTGACCATTACCGCCCAGGCCAAGGAGGCTGACAAATGAAACAGTTAACGTGCATCGTCTGTCCGCGGGGCTGCCGGCTGATCGTGGATGAGGAAAACGGCTATAAGGTTACCGGCAATCACTGCCCGAAAGGCGCGGCTTACGGAGCTAACGAGCTGCAGCATCCGACCCGGATGCTGGCCACCACGGTGGCTATAAGCGGAGCTGTTCATAACCGGCTGCCGGTGAAGAGCAGCGCTCCCATCGGCAAGGAGCTGCTGATGAAGGCCATGGCACAGATTAGCCAGGTTCAGGTAAAAAGCCCGGTCAAAACGGGTGATGTCATCATTAAAGATATTCTGCAGACCGGGGTTGATATTGTCGCAACCCGTGATCTCTAAGATAATAAAAAACGGCGCACCGCAAGGTGCGCCGCTGCTGTATCAGGGTCTATTCAGTGGTGCTGGCTTTCTGGCGGGCCACAATGACCAGCCGGCCGTCTTTGGCATGGTAGCTGCAGGTTGACAGGGTCAGAAGCTTGTCTCCGTAGGTGGCAGTAACCCCGGTATCGTACATGGCCATGTCCTTGCAGTAGCTGACAAAGCGATCAAAGGCGGCTTCATCTTCGGCATTGGTGAAATCATAAAACCCGGCTTTGTTGGCCTGGGCGACGGTGAAGCGGAAGACAGCGATTATTTCATAGTAATCCTGCTGGTAGACGGTATCGAATTCAATAATCTGATGCGTCTGCCAGAAGGCTTCATCTTCATAATCGGTCAGACAGGCAAACATGGCGCCGCTTTTCATATTGTGGCCATGGATGATGATATTGTCACTGCGGGGATCCAGGGAGCAGTCATAGCCGATAAAGGGCAGACCGTTATGGGAATATTTTTTATCAAAGCCCTTATGAATATAGTAAGTGGGATTCTTGGGTGTATACATGACCGGGAAATTGATCTTGGTGTCTTCAATCTTCAGCCAGCCGCCCAGATCGGGATTTTCCGCATATAAGTCAGCATACTGGGCCAGTACGGTCGGCTCGGCCGGCTCCGTTGGTTCAACTACCGGGTCGGGATCTGGTTCGACAACCGGGTCAGTAACCACAACTTTATTGGCCAAAGCATCTAGGGCGTCCTGTTCATTCTTGTTATCAATGAAGGTTTTAACGATCATGGAAGCCGACAGCACAAAGACCGCCAGAAAGAAACAGAGCAGAATAGTGCTCAGGCTTCTTCTCTTTTTATCGGGTGCCTTTTCAGTGCGGTTTGTCATGTCTATATAATAGCATTATTTTGCCAGAGTGAAAGCAAAGCGCTCACCAGTTGATCTTGTTATAATATAGAAAATAAAGGATGACTGCGCTATTCCCCGGGAAATAAGAAGCATGAAAGGAAAGAAAGACCTATGCTGAAGATGAAAAGCGGCTGTTTTGTACCGGATCCTGACCGGCTTGAAGAGGGATACACCGTCAGCAACGTACACATCATTGCCAATGTCGGAACTGACCATATTGAATCAATGATGCAGCATTTTATCATGATGCACCAGGAACCGCTGTTTTTCATATTGGAACTGCCGGCTTCACAAGATGAGGAGACTGAAATCAGCCCCAATACCGTGAAAAACCTGCACAAGAATGTTTATTATATCGACGGCTGCAGCCAGCAGACCGCTTTGGCCATAATGGTGAAAAGCGGAAAGCTGCTGATTAATGACGGGATGTCATCCTTTGGCTATGGCGGCCATGACAGCGGTGAAGAAATAATGTTTGGCCAGTATAACATACTTACCATTCTCTGTCAGGATCCGGCCAAATATGATGTTCTGTTTAAGGAAAACGGAATAGTAAAGAAAAACGATTTAATTACCGCTTGGGACACTTTTGGCCCGAATCATCCCGGCCGCACAGAGGCGGTTACCGTTGACGATCAGGATGTTTTTGCCCTCCCGCAGCAGTATAAGGAGTGGGGCATGTATCTGGCTGAACAGCGCGAAGAATAATCAAAGATAAAAAACGGATATGCAAAAGGCTGAAGCAGCCTTAGCCTTAAGGAGGTCCTTATGGAATTTGCCGAAAAGGCCAGTCAATGGCTGGCCCTTATTTCCAAGCTTGATGAAGAGCACTTTGCCCCGGTCTGGGATTATCAGGACAGCGGCCTGACTTTTCCGCTGTACCAGCATATGCGCTTTGAAGGAAATCATAAGATATTGGGAGTGCAGTCTAAATACGGCCGCATCAGCATCAGTGAGGAGCACTGTTACTATGTCTGCTGCCCGGATTTAGATGAAGGCAAACTGAATAATTATTTATCCTGGCTGAATGAGGCCGCTGACCGCTATGCGGAAGACCTGCTGCCTGGCTATGATTTCATCTTTGTCGGCATGGTAATAATCACATCCGGATTTAATGATAAGAAACTGCAGAAAACCGTGAAACACTATAAATGCAGCTGTAATAGTAAAATTGCTTTTTCCAGCGGCTGGCTGGATAACAGGCTGTGTATTGTGGATCTGGCAGATAACACTATTTACTGCAGCAAGTTTGGCGATGGGCTTAAGACAAGAATCAATAACTTTTGAATCGTTAATAATAATGAATAATTAACGCCGGGGTTAAAGCTAGAGATTGCACACAATAGTTTTGATGCCGGTGTTCTTTATGGCATCAACGGCACTCACCGGAGCAGCACTGGTCGTGATGATTTCGCTGCAGTCTTTGACATCACAGACTTTATAAAAGGCTTTGACGCTGAACTTGCGCCCGACAAGGGCGGCGATAACCTTTTTTGACTTTTTAATCATTGCTACTTTGAGCATGCCCATTTCAACATTGTAGTCAGTTAAACCGCCTTCAATGTCAAAACCGTCACCGGTAATGATGGTGAGGTCAATCTGGGAGAAGAAATCAAGGAAGTCATTGGCTAAAAAGCCGGTGGTAATCATATCATCGCGCTTGACGCTGCCGCCGATGAAGTAAATGGTATGGGTTGTGTTGGCACTGAGCTCAATTGCGGTTCGCAAATCGTTTAACAGGATCGTCAGATCCTTTTTTTGTGAAAGCAGCTTGGCCAGTTCAAGAATAGTCGTCCCGGAATCCAGGGCAATGGTCGAATGATCCGGGATGGCATTGATTAATTCGCATGATATGGCCTGTTTTTCAGCCAGGTCGCTGGTATGGCGGCTGTTCCACGGTGTAATCAGATTAGGATAGTCATTGACATCAATCAGAACAGCCCCGCCGTAGACGCGCCGGATAGCCCCGGTCTTTTCCAGGTCATTAAGATCACGGCGGGCGGTTTCAACCGAAACCTTGCACATCGAACAGATGTCATCAACAGATATGCGCTTGTTATCCTGGATGTATTTTTTAATTAATTGCTGGCGATTGGTTTTCATATTATGTCCTCGCACTCTTCTTTCAATATAATGCCATATTAGCCTGTAAACATGCAAATTTATTGTAACCAAATTACGGCAAAAGCCAACAATATTATCATAAACTGGGTAAATATCAGCCGTAAACCCGGTAATAATTTGTCATAAAATGACCGATTAATCATATTAGCGCTTTCATTATTGACCGATGTTATCATCAAAAGTATAATGGGGAAAACGGCAGAACAATAGTCATTGATGAATAGAAGTTGCAGATAATGACAGCGGTGAAATTGAACAGGCATATTAGCGCCTGATGGGCATAGTAAAAATCATAAGGGCATCAATTGTCGAAAAAGACAATGTTTAGTAGAGGAAAGGAGATGCAAGAAGTATGAAGAAGTTTATTACAGTGCTAATGAGTATCGTTTTAGCTTTCTCGCTTGTGGCTTGCGGAACTTCAGGGGGAAATTCCGGTAATGGTGATGTTGCCAATCCGGATACGGTTGATCTGCAGAAGCTGGCCGCTGACTATGACGGTCAGATTACCGTTACCTTGTGGGGGAAAGACTCCATTGGTGACAGTGAAACGTCACGCGGCTATCTTTTTAACAAGATGGCAGAAGAGTATGCAGCCAAGTTTAAGAATGTAACTATCAATTACGTCTTCCAGGGCAGCTATGAAGAAGTTGCCGAAAAGATTATGGCGGCGGCCGCGGCCAAAGATCTGCCTACCGGCTTTATGGCTGAAGAGGCAACTGTCAAAGGCTTTACGGATATTGCGGCTGATCTGAACAGTTATATGACATCAACAACGATTAAGAATTATCAGCAGGGACTGCTGGCTTCCATGATTACGGATGATGGCAAACTGCTGGCGGCACCCTGTGCCCGTTCACTGCCGGTTCTTTATGTCAATAAAGAGCTGCTGGCCCAGGCTGGCTGGAGCGGCGCTGATATTAAGACGAATGACGATCTGATGAAGTGTGCCAAAGAAGTTTTTGAGAAGACCGGCAAGTATGGTCTGTGCTGCTTCTGGGATACCGATGTCTGGCATTGGGAATCAGCCGTTTATGCCGATAGCGGCAGTGTTCTTAGTGATGATGGTTCCAAAGCTACTATCGGAGCCGACTATAATTACATTGGTGCGCATTATCTCGAAATGGTCCAGCAGGGCTTGAATGAAGGCTATATTGCTTCACCTTACGGCACGGCTAAGCCGGGCGATACCCGTGATGACCTGTTCTGCAGCGGCAAAGTTGCAATGATGCTTGTTTCCTGCAACAGCATGCCCAAGAGAGCCCAGAAATTAACCGAAGCTGGCTATACTATGGAAACTTATGTTCAGCCGGCCGGCGAAGGCGGTGTCAGTATCGTTTCAGGCGGCAGCAACTGGATGTTATGCAATACGGCTTCCTATGAGGAGCTGATGATTGCGGCCGGTTTCCTTTCCTACCTGGCGGAAGATGCGCAGGTTCTGCGCATTACCAACGGCACCGGTTCAATGATGATTACCACATCCGCTGTTGAAAGCGACGGCGGCAAGGCTCTGATTGAACAGTATCCTTATTTCCAGTCTATTTATGATTCAATTCCGTATATTCATAAGCGTGTTAATACTTCATACTGGTCAGAAATGTCGGCCTATGCGGCAGATAAGCTGGAGCAGTTCTCATTAAATCCGGCCACCACCGATGTCAGGTCAATGATTGATGACATTTCAGCCAAGTTTGATCAGATTATTAAAGATAACAGCTGGCAGTAGACAGATTTACTCAACAATGGAAACTGTCCGGACATTCTGGGCAGTTTCCGTTTATGGAATATTTAATTGCGTAAAACAAGAGGTATTTCAAAGTGGCAATAGTACTAAAAGACATTAAGAAAATCTATCCCGGCAGCAAGGATCCGGTAATTGAAGGACTGAACCTGACAATCAGGGAAGGTTCTTTTACCGTATTGCTGGGGCCTTCCGGCTGCGGCAAGACAACGCTGCTGCGCATGATTGCCGGGCTGGAAGAAGTAACCGCCGGCTCGATAAGCGTTGATGATAAAGACATTACCAAGATGGAACCGGGCGACCGGAACCTGGCCATGGTTTTCCAGAACTACGCCATCTATCCGCACATGACGGTTCGCGGCAACATTGAATTCGGCTTAAAGAACTACAAGATCTCGAAAGATAAAATCAACGAGCGGATCACGGAAGTTCTGGCCTTAACCGGACTGACCGAGTTCAGCGAAAGAATGCCCAATCAGCTTTCCGGCGGCCAGCGGCAGCGGGTCGCTTTGGCCCGGGCGATCTCTAAATCACCCAAGGCGTTTCTGATGGATGAACCGCTGAGCAATCTGGATGCCAAACTGCGCAATCAGATGCGCAGCGAGCTTATTGAACTGTTCAACCAGATGAATACAACTTTTATCTATGTAACCCATGATCAGACCGAAGCCCTGACGATGGCTACCGATATCGTCATCATGAAAAAAGGTGTGATCATGCAGCATTGCTCGCCGCAGGAAGCATACCGCAATCCGCAGAATGTCTTCGTGGCGCAGTTTGTCGGCGATCCCGGAATGAACATTGTAAAAATGGCTTCAGGCAAGTATTTTGGTGTCAAGCCAAGAGATCTGCTGGTCAAGCGCAGCGGCAAAGATGACTTATCCTTTGAAAGCCATGTCGTTACCCGCGAGTTTTTAGGCTATGACTACCAGTACAAACTGGATATCGGCATCGGCAAATTTGTCATGCGCTCCGTCGAAGAGCTGGCTAACGGCAGCAGTGTAGCCTTATATGCGGCCAAGGATAAAGTATTCTATTTTGATGAAAGCCAGAACCGGTGTGAGCCTTTCCCCATTGATGAAATGGAGGGCGTCTTCCATGCAGATGAGTGAAAAACTGGAGCTTAAGAAGCACAATAAGTTTTATTGCTTCTTTAACAACCTGTTTAAGAACCCGTACTTTCTGATTGCTCCGGCCGGCATTGCCTGCATCATGTTTACCATCTATCCGATGTGCTACGGAGCCTATTTAAGTTTTCATAAGTGGAACCCGCTGACCGGCAAGAAAATATTTGTCGGTTTCAGCAACTTTGCCTATATATTCAGCAGTGAAGACTTCCAGAAGGTCATGACAAATACCATCATCTATATGCTGGTAATCGTTTTTGTCGGTCTGGCCCTGCAGATACTATTAGGCGTATTCCTGAATAAAAGGACGTTTGCCCATAATCTGGTCCAGACGGTGGCTTTTTCACCGCATATCATCTCGACGGTTTCCGTGGCTGTCATTTTCATGTGGCTGATGGATCCGGCCAGCGGTGTCTTCAACCTCGGTCTTGAAAAACTGGGGCTGCCGGCCTCCAACTGGTATCTGGGCTCAAGCACCGCTTTGATGTCGGTGCTTATTGTGGCCATCTGGAAGAGCTGCGGTCATGGCGCCCTGCTGGTTATTGCCGGACTGCGAAGCGTGCCTGAATACATCTATGAAGCGGCCAAGCTTGACCGGTCAACCCCGGCTAAGACCTTCTTCAAGATTACCATGCCGCTGCTGTCACCGACGCTGCTGTACATGGTGATCACCACCACCGCCAGTGCCTTTACAAGTTTTGACATTATCAAGATGCTGACCGGCGGCGGTCCTGACAACGCCACTAACCTGATTGCGTATTATGTCTATCAGCAGGGTATAACCTATATGCAGTATGGCCGGGCCATGGCGGCAGCCGTAGTGCTGCTGTTCTTTACAGCCACCCTGTCCGCGGTTAATTTCTTCCTGCTTGACCGCAAAGTTCATTATCAGTAGAAAGGGGAAAAGAAATGCCATTAAAGAAAATAATCGGCCGCACCATCGAGTGCGTGATACTGATTGTGCTGTTTCTGATATTTGTTTTCCCGCTTTACTGGACCATAATCACATCCTTTAAGTCCATGTGGGAAGCCATTAAATTCCCCCCGACTTTCTGGCCTACTAAGTTTGTCTGGAGCAACTATGTTGAAGTGTGGAATGAATGCAATTTTGCCCACTATGCCAAGAATTCAGTCATCACCAGTGTCGGAGCGACGGTGCTGCAGATAACCTTCGGTGTTATGGCAGCCTATGCCTTCGCCCGGATGGAGTTCAAGTTTAAAAAGCCCCTGTTCTTTATGATGCTGGCTGATATCATGATTCCGGCCCAAGCCATCTTTCTGCCCATCTTTCTGATGTATTCGGACTGGGGCATCTTAAACACCTATTTGAGCTATTTCTTAATCTATATTTACTCCGGCTCGACTATCTTCTTCTTCCGCAATGCATTTAAGCAGGTTCCCGAAGAGATGGCCGAAGCGGCCCGGCTGGACGGCGCCAGTGAACTTTCCGTCATGTTCAGAGTCATGATGCCGGCGGTCCGACCTTTTCTGATCACCCAGGTCATGCTGGCTTTCATGAGCAAGTGGAATGGCTATTTCTGGATGCAGACGCTGACAACCAATGACACGATAAGAACCCTGCCGCTGGCTTTGAACAGCATCGTCAACCAGGCCGATGATTTCATTGTGCGCTGGGATCTGGCTATGGCGGGCAACGTAATTTTGATTGCCCCGCTGCTGATACTGTATATTGTAGCTAATAAGCAGATGAAGGTGGCCTTCATCGGAAACGGCATCAAGTAATGAAAATCGACAAGACTAACTGGAAGACTGATATTGCCCCGCGGTTTGATCCTGAAACAAACAGGAAAGCCCGTCTTTCCTGCTGCCTTGGCTATCTGTTCTTCTTTGTCCCCCTCATCATGCATCCCGAAAGCAAGTTTGCCCGGTATCATGCCAATCAGAGTTTTCTGCTGACTATGCTGATGACCGTGGGGCTGATGCTGGCGGCCTCCATTCCTTACGCCGGACCCTTCGTAATTATTGCCATCGCTTTATTCTGTCTGATTTTCGCCATCAGGGGAATGGTTACGGCCTACCGAGGGCAGGCCAAGCATATTCCGCTGATTGGCAAGCTGGTAATAATCCAGTTTGATTATTTTTATACGCTGGAATCATAAATCCCACTTAAGACATATAAAAGTCAGGAGGATGTTTTATGCTGTTTCTTGGTACGGGTGCCTCTGATGTCATCCCGAATACTTTCTGTTGTTGTCCGATCTGTGCGGATGCCCGTAAGCATCCTGAAAGAGCCCGGCTGCGCAGCATGTTACTGCTGGACGAAGACACGCTTATTGATTTCGGACCGGATCTGGCGGCGGCCGCCATCAAGAACAATGCCGATCTTACCAAGGTGTCCACTGTCTTCATCACTCATACCCATGAGGACCATTTCTGTCCTTCCAATGTCGGCTTATACCGGATGTCGGTAACCCGTCCGCAGCAGCCTCTGAATTTTTATTTGTCAGAAGAAGCCCTGGCTACGGTAGCGGCTGTTTACAAGCCGTCACTTTACATTGACTGCGGCCTTGATGAAGTTAAAGGCTATAAGAATGAAGATATCATGCTTCATACGATGCCGTTGGAAAAAGCTATCGAATATCGCAACTATACTGTCGAAGCCGTTCAGACCACCCACCGGGCTTCCAGTATGGAAATGGGCATCAATTATCTGTTTACCCGTAATGACGGCCGCAAGATGCTGTATGCCACCGATACCGGAATGTATACCGCCCGGGCCCTTGATTATCTGAAGAACCGAAAGATTGATACATTGATAATGGAAGCCACCTTTGGCTCATATAAGGATAACGATATCCATCTGCATCTGAATGTCTATGCCTTTGTGGATATGCTTAACATAATGCTTGATAGAGGAATTATCACGGCTGCCACCAGGGTATATGCAACCCATATCAATCATAAGCACAGCTTCACTCATGATCAGATGCAGGACTGGTTCAACAATAATGCCCCGGTACCGGTAACGGTAGCGGCGGACGGGATGGAAGTAGCGTTTTAACCTAACCTTAATAATATGAAATGTTTTTTGTAATGACCAACTAAGGAAAATATGCCTAAAATACCTTCAATAACCAACAACAAAAAAGCAATCTGTCTGTCAATTCTGTGTTTTGCCGTCTACACGGTCAGCTATATTGGAAGGCTGAATTATTCCGGAGTAATGGCAGAAATGATTGCGGACGGCTTTATATCCAAAACGCAGGGCAGTTTTATTGCGACCGCCTTTTTCCTGTGCTACGGCTGCGGCCAGCTGATTAACGGCATAATTGCTGACCGTTCAAATCCGGTCAAGCAGATCAGCATAGGCGTTCTGGGCGCTACCGTTGCCAACTATCTGATGTCAATTTCCGGCTCCAATATCCAGATGACGGTAATCTGGGCCTTCAATGGCTATTTCCAGTCACTGATCTGGGGGCCGGTCTTTATCCTGGTTACCCAGAGCATTCCCGTCCATCTCCGGCACAAATCAATCCTGATGGTTAATTCGGCTTCTGCCGCCGGGGCCGCCCTTTCCTATGCCTTCACCGGCTTTGTCCTCAAATATGTAACATGGCGCCGGACTTTCTTTTTATCCTCGCTGTGTCTATTGGCAATGCTGCTGATATGGATGGTCGGCTGTTATTTTGTCTGCCGCCATGAAGGGGTAATTGAAAACGTAAAAAAAGACGAACAAGAAAATAAACAGGGTCAGCCGATTACAACCAGGGAATTATGCCGGATATTCATTATATCAGGCATCCTGTATATGCTGATTCCGGCGATGATTCACGGCATGCTGAAGGACGGAATAACCACCTGGCTGCCGACATATATTACCGAAGTGTTTACCCTGTCCGCTCATTTATCAGTTCTTATTTCGACAGTTGTGCCGCTGTTCAATATATTAGGTGCAACTTTTGCCTATATCTTCATGAACAAGTTCAAGAATGAAATGAAAGTGATCATTTTGTTCTTCTCGGTATCCTGTCTGTCCCTGATATGTTTATTATTGTTTGGCAAAGAAGAGCTTATTTTTACCATCATATTGTTTGCCATGGTTACGGCTTCAATGATGGGCGTCAATGCCATACTCTGCTCAAATATACCTACTCATTTTGCCAGACAGGGCATATCGGCGACCGTTTCCGGGCTCTTCAATGCCTGCGGTTATCTTGGAACGGCGATATCAATGTACTTCATAGCCTATTTGTCTGATTCGTACGGCTGGAATATAGTGAATGAGATATGGATTCTTTCCTGCATTTTGGGAGTGATCCTTACTTTTATGGCGCTGAAGAAATGGCGGCAGCTGCTGGCTGCAGAAGCTAAGCAATGAGAAAGAGAGATAACAGGAATGACTGAAAAAGTATTATTAATTGTAGTTGATGGCATGCGCCCCGACGGAGTCTGTAAATGTGATGACGGCCGGTTTGAGCAGTTTTTCAAAAGCGGCTCCTACTCACTCAAGGCCCATACCATTTATCCGCCGGTAACCCTGCCGGCGCATATGTCCTTATTCCACAGTGTTGATCCGGACCGCCACGGTATTTACAACAATACCTTTGTGCAGCAGAACCATCCGATCAACGGACTGGTCGAAGTGCTGACCGCCGCCCAGAAGAAATCGGCTTTCTTTTATACCTGGGAACAGCTGCGGGATTTATGCACTCCGGGCAAGCACCTTGAATTCAGCTGGTTTAAAGCCCAGCACAAAACGATAAACTTCCCCCAGATTGAACAGCAGGCAACAGCTCAGGCTATTGACTACATTAACTCCAGCCAGCCGGATTTCGCTTTTCTTTACTTAGGCGGCACTGATGAATTCGGTCATCAGTATGGCTGGATGTCAGATGAATATCTGAAAGAACTAAATGACGCTTCCCAATGCATCTATGAGATTGCTTCAAAGATCCCTTCTGAATACGCCATCATAGTGACGGCTGATCATGGCGGTCATAACCGCAATCACGGCGATAACGTTCCTGAAGACATGACAATTCCCATGACCTTCCAGGGTGCCATGTTTGAAAAGGGAAAAGAGCTGAATGATGTCAGCATTAAAGACATCGCTCCGACAATTGCGGCCATTCTTGGTGTGGCACCAGATGATGACTGGGAAGGCCAAAGCGTTTTTAAAAAAGCATAATGTTTTAATGGTTATTATGGACAAAAGATCGATAAATCCTCCGTTTTGGAGGATTTATTTTGGGCTGAAGAGAAACGCGGTAACGGGGGTGATAGAAGGAAGAAGCATCCGGAAAAGCAAGATAATAAAGAAGCGCAAAAATAATTTATAAAAAAGTAATAAAATCGTAAACAATCGCATATTCAATCAAAATGTGATTGATAAAAGCGCTTTCTTACGTAATCAATCATCAGAAACCGCTATCAAGTCGAATGAATGAACGTATAAACATGAATAAATCATATTATGAGCGAACAAGCAAAGCGCTGTGATTGGTATGATTGACGATGATCGAAACGGTCAATATAATCAAACTACGAAAGGGGGTGAAATCGCATGGGACTGATTCATGTAAGAGTAGATGATCGATTAGTTCATGGAATTGTAGCAACTTCATGGATAGCTACCTGGAATCCCAACCGGATAATCTGCATCGACAAACAGGCTGCTGAAAACCAAGTCATGAAAAGTGCTCTTCGTATTGCAACGCCTTCTACCATTGCTCTTTCCGTTCTGCCTTATGATAAGGCAAAAGAAAATATTCTGTCAGGGAAGTATGAAGATAATAAGTATGTGATTATTGCCAGAAATCCCATTACTGTCTGTCAGCTAATTGAAGACGGGGTAAAGATTCCTGAGGTAACGATGGGCATTGTCTGTTCTGCCCAAGATCGCAAGACAATCAACAGGACAATTAGTTTAAACGATGATGAAATCAATGCGGTTAAGAAAATGATGAGTGAAGGTGTCAAGGTCGTGTATCGGTTCAGGCCTGATGACATTGCAGTTGATTTTGACAGTTTACTGAAATAGTAAAAAAAGGAAAGGAGGATAAATTTTAATGGCTATTCATTTTTCGATTTTTCAGATAATTATCGTTTGTTTAGTCGCATGGATATTCCAGGAAGAACGTTTGATGAACCAGTGCTTCTTCAGCAATATTGACGCTGTAGTCATCGGCGCTCTGGTCGGCTTGATCTTAGGTGATGTTAAGACAGGTCTGTATATCGGCGGAACTCTGGTCTTAATGGGCTTAGGTGTAAACGGCTTAGGCGGGGCTTCTGTTCCCAACTATGTTGTCGGAAGTGTTGTCGGAACGGCATATGCCATCCAAAGCGGCAGTCAGGAAACCGGTCTGCTGGTTGGTACGGCAGCCGCCACGCTGGCTGTTTCCCTGGATGTTCTGTCTAAAATGTGCGGTTCATTCTTCCTGCACAGAGCTCAGGCTCATGTTATTAAAGAAGACTACAAGGGCACTTACAGATGGCTGTGGCTTGGCGGCATCTTCGGACGTCCGTTCTTGGTTGTTGTGGTTCCTTCATTCATTGCCATGCTTTTTGGTGAATTAGTCATCAACAATATTATTAAGTTCATTCCCCAGTGGATTATGACCGGAATGAATTGTGCCGGTCATGTGCTGCCGGCCTTAGGCGTGGCCATTCTGCTGCGCTATCTGCCTATTAAGCAGGGCATCAATTTCATCTACCTGATCATTGGCTTTGTGTGCGCTGCCTATTTGAAACTGCCGACACTGGCTACCGCTTTTATCGGCTTCGTACTGGCCGCGGTTGTTTATTCAAACAGTGTTAAGAATAATCAGGGTAATGCAGTGGTAAAGGGAGGTATGGAAGATGAATAACAACACGGCCTATAGTGGTGTCATCACAAAAAAAGACATTACTAAGATGTGCTGGCGCAACTGCCTGTCTGCACATGCTGCATTCAACTATGAGACCTTCTTAAGCGGTACCCTTGTTCTCAGTATCGGTCCGCTGCTGGAAAAGATTTATAAGGATGAGCCTGAAAAGCTGAAGGATAAAATGACTGCTTACTTAGGTCAGTTCTTCAACACCCAGACTACATTCCAGCTGCCTATTTTCGGTGCCATTGTTGCTGTTGAAGAAACGAAACAGGAAAATGCCACCGAAACAGCTACCGGTATCAAGACATCTCTGATGGGTCCTTTAGCCGGTATCGGCGATTCAATGTTCATTGCCATGCCCAAGGCTATCTTAGGAGCTCTGGCAGGCTACTGGGCTTTGGAAGGCAGCGCTGCCGGTATCTTGATCGCTTTAGCCTGGGGAGTCTTCATGATGTGGTTAAAGTTCTTCCTGGGCCGGATTGGCTACGAGAAGGGCGTTGACATTATAACCAAGCAGGTCAGCACTTTCAGTGCCATTACCGATGCTGCTTCGACATTAGGTATCGTCGTTGTCGGCAGTATGATTGCATCAACTGTCACTGTTAAGACTCCGATTGTCTTCACGATGGGTGATGTTACAAAGAGCCTGCAGGATACTATTGATACATTGATGCCGGCCTTCCTGCCGCTGGTCACCGTAGGTTTAGTCTACTGGGGTCTGGGCAGAAAGCATATGACGCTGATCAGAATGGTCTGGTTATTGATTGTTGTATCTATCGGCCTGTCTGCTTTAGGCATCATTGCATAAGTTGCAGTAGATAATTGAAACCATGCCCCATTTGATTGCCTCTTGCTTAATGGGTATCAAGTGGGGCACTAATCATATAAAGACTGACAGCAGTCCCGATTAAAGCTATCGGGTAGAAAAGGTCCATTCCGGAAGGTTGATGAAATCGAGCCGACCTGTGAATAAGACAAAGGTGATATTACAATGGTAAAAGTATGTTCCAAAGTTATTGATATAACTCCATTGCGCCCATGCTATACCGGCGGGTATGCAATCAGAGATAAAATGTTTGAAGGTGTAAATGACCCGCTGGAAGCTGTTGTAATGTGGCTGCAGGTTGATGAGTCAAAACTGCTGTTTATAAACGCCGATATCATCAATTTCTATTACGGATTTGCTGACAAATTCAGGGATGAGCTTTCTAAAACATTCGGTGTGGTCAGAGATCAGATTGTTTTGAGTGCCACGCATAATCACAATGGTCCGATGTTTGACGACGACCGCCCGTTTCCGATTGATGAAGAATATGAAAAGCTGTTGCATGACCGGCTGCTAGCGGCGGCTGCCGATATAAAAGACAGCCTGCAGGATGTAGCCAGTGTTAAAGCCACTGCTGGTGAAAGTGTTGGCTACTATGGCAATCGCAATGGCAAAAAGCCGGGCGATCAAAAGATTACCGTGATTGAGTTCAAGGATAAGGATGGCAAAAATATCAGTGTAATGATTAATATTTCAACCCACAGTACGGTCGTTGGCCCCAATCATTTAAAACTGACCGCTGATCTGCACGGCAATGTCAGACGTAAAGTAGCCTCTTTCTTCGGTGTTACGCCAATGATGATGCAGGGTAATTCCGGTGATATGAGCAACCGGCTGCAGCGCCAGGGCAATGATTATGCCGAACTGGATCGCGTGACATCCGGAATAGCCCAGCAGATTATGGCCTTTGACTATGACCATGGCACCTATCTGAATCTCAGCCACGTGCAGACACATTCTTTCAGTTATGCTGTCAGCAATCCTGTCGATAAAGAAGGCCTGACAAAGAAGGTGGCCGCCTGGAAAGAAAAAGTAAAGACAACGACTAACTTTGATGACCTGAAACTGCTGAAATGTGAGATTATCTCATATGAACGGGATCTGAAGCATGACAGCCTTGATTTTTCCATCAATGGCACGGTCATCAGAATGGGTGATCTGGAATTGGTCTGTCTGCCCTGTGAACTGGTGGCAGCCTTCGGTATGTATATCAAATCAGTATCAACCGCTAAATGCTGTATTCTGTGGGGCTATTGCAACGGCCGCACTACTTATGTAATTGAAGCAAGCGAGTATGGGGCCGGTCATTCCGGCAATGCGACCAAACTGGTCAAGGGACAGGCCGAAGAATTCGTCGGCAAGGTCATCCAGAACCTTTTCTAATATCTTAGATTTAAAAAGGTCCGGCAATCAGCCAGATGAAAGGGGTGGTGGTTTTGAAGGATCTGTTCGTTATGTTTGCCATTAAACTTTCAAAACGTAAAAGTATACGGCAGAAGAAATACTTCTCCAATATTATCAGTCAGCTGCTTTCAAAGATCGGCTATGCGGTAACAGTACAGCGGGCCAGACATGGCCTTATGAATACGGTCAACATTATTATCGGCAACGTGAAGACAGCCCGGCGCATCATGGTATGCGGCTACGATGATCATGAAAAAGTATACCTGCCTCATTACCGGTACTACCCTTTGGATGCCAAAGCCGGCAGGCATATGGATCTGCTCAACATTGTTATTAAAAGTATCATTCTGCTGCTGATCGCATGTATTACCGTGCTGGTATGGCTGGCTGCCCAACAGTTTGCCCAATATCAACTGATATTAAGAATAGCGGCTCTGGCGCTTACCCTGCTCTTTGTTATGACAGCCTTGGGAATAAGAAACAAATCTAACTTCTCTAAAGACGGGGCTCTGGCTATTCTGATGAATTGTGCCATCAATAACCGCCACAACGAAATAAATGATATCTGCTATGTGATGTGCGACAACATGATTGCCCTGCCCATTGGGCTAAATGATTTCATCATCGAATATCCGGAAGCCAAAAATAAAGAAATAGTGTATCTGGACAGATGCGGCAGCGGCGATACAGTTGCAATTGCCTACAGCAAAGATTTGACAGCGTTTGGCCAGAAATTAGGCGCCGGTATTTCGGACATAAAGGTATATAGTAAACAGGCTGGTTCGTCTGACAGCAACTATTTCAGCATAAATGATAAATTCTGTTACATAGGCACTGGTACATCAGAAAATGATTCTTTCTTTGTTGAAGGTGCTGATTCGGCTCATGACAGTTCGGTAAACTTTGAGATTCTTGAAAAGCTGTCAGCCGCCGTTGAACAGAGCATAAACGGATAAGTATTCTAGCAGTCTCAATAAATTAACGGTCTTTGATTTGACAATTTGCTTTCCAAATACAATTATTTATCTAGGAAACATCGTATTTGTGGCAGAGATACAGTTGAGAAGGAAAGCCGATTTACAACCTATAATGCGCACAATTACAGGGAGGGACTTGCATGAACAAGAGAGAACGCTGGAAAAGAATACTGCAGCTTTTACAGGAAAACGATAAGCTGACTACTGATCAGCTGGTAGCGATTCTGGATGTATCGCAAGCTACCGTGCGCCGTGATTTTGTTGAGATGGAAGATGAGCATCTCATTCAAAGATATCACGGGGGTGTTAAGGCTGTTTTTGATGTTCATGATGAAGATCCGATGAACTTGAAAATCTACTACAATACAAGAGAAAAAGGCGCTATCGGTAAATGCGCCGCCAGCCTTATCCGTGATAATGACATTGTCTATCTGGATGCCGGTTCATCAACCACCCAGGTAATTCCTTATATTACTGCCAAGAATATAACCGTTGTAACCAATGGGCTGCCCCATGTTTCTGAACTGGGCAAAAGGGGTATAAACACTATTCTGTTAGGCGGGACGGTTAAATCAAATACGGAAGCCGTTATGGGTTATTTAGCTACCAATGCTTTGGCAACCTTTAATTTTGATATTGCCTTTATGGGCACTAACGGCATCCATAAGAGTTTCGGATATACCACTCCCCAGATTGATGAGGGAGAGATTAAAAGCATGGCTATCTCACATAGCGATAAAACATATGTTCTTGCCGACAGCACCAAAATGAACAAACATTATTTTGTGTCGTTCGCCGGTTTAAAGGATGTCGTTCTTATCACTGACAAATACAACAATGAATTTGATTATTCATTGGTTTCAGTTATCCTGGCGGATGAGAAAGAATAGACAAATGAAGGGAAAAAAATGATACATACACTAACCTTGGATCCTTCTTTGGACTATATTGTCAAAGTTGATCCATTTGAATTAGGAGAATTAAACTACGCACAAAAAGGCATCATAAGGCCTGGCGGAAAGGGAATAAATGTTTCAATAGTTCTCAGCCGTCTGGGTGTCAATAACATAGCATATGGCTTTGTAGCCGGTTTTACAGGCAGTGAAATTGAACACCGCCTGCAGGAATTAAACTGCCGGACCAGTTTCATTCATATCAATGAAGGCACATCACGTATTAATATCAAACTGAAGGCCACAGAAGAAACTGAAATAAACGGCATCGGTCCGGATATAAACGACAGTGAATTTCAAAAGTTAATCGAAAAATTAGACAAAATTGAAAGCAACGATATTCTGGTATTGTCAGGCGGGGTCTCAAAATCTCTTTCCGATGATGTGTACCGTTTCATAATAGACAGAGTATCATCAAAGGGCGTAATGGTTGTCCTGGATGCAGCGCAGAAATCACTATTAAATGCCTTGCCCTGTCATCCCTTTTTAATCAAGCCGAATTCAACCGAGCTTTCAAAATGCCTGAACATCGATATTAAATCACTTGATGATGTTGTCGAAGCAGCTCAGCAATTGCGGCATCTAGGCGCGCGCAATGTTTTAGTCTCGTTAGCTGATAAGGGCGCAGTCCTGGTTACTGAAACCGGCGAGTCGTTTTATCAGACCGCACCAAGCGGAAAAACCATCAACAGCGTCGGCGCAGGGGACAGCATGGTAGCCGGTTTTATTGAAGGCTATCTGCGGACCAATGATTACCAGCAGGCGCTGAAAATGGGTATAGCCTGCGGCAGCGCCAGTGCTTTTTCAGAGTGGCTTCCCGAGAAAAAAGACATTGACGATTTATACGCCTCCCTGTAAGCATATTAATACCTATTTCCTTTGTTAGAAATAAAGGATGGCAGACCTGACTTTATCGTGCTGAAGACAGGCCGGTAAATAAAGCAAGTTATGTTTAATAGTATTTGGCCTTCAGATGCCGGTGTAGAAAATCCACTTGATAAATGATTCTTTTAATGTGCGGGTGATTGTTGAAAGTGAGGAATGCCTGCTGCTTTATTCCGACAGGCTGAGCTTGTTTTATGAACCAATACTTACAGCTTGTTATTACAATTGCGGTTGGGCTGATTGGCTGGCAGATCGCCAAATTATTAAAGGTTCCGGCCGCTGCCATGATTGGCAGTTTATTTGCGGTGGGGGCAATGAGCGCCCTGTTCGGAATTGCCTATATGCCGCGCTGGATCAAAATATTCACCCAATCAATTGCCGGCATGTTTATCGGTCTGCAGCTGCGCAAAGAAGACTTAAGGAAAATGCTTGGCCTGATCAAACCAATTCTGCTGCTTCTGCTGATGTATACAGTTAATACTTTTGTTTGCGGTACCATAATTCATTACATTGCCAATATCGACTTCTTATCCGCTTATCTATCCTGCATAGCGGGAGGTCTTTCTGATATATCGATGATTGCCATCGACTTAAATGCTGATTTATCAACTGTTGTTTTCATGCAGTCAGCCCGACTCATCTGCACACTGTCAATATTCCCTTACTGGATAAAGAAGCTTACAAAAAACATGGAATTTGATGATGAGCCAGAGGAGCAGGCTGATGACCAGGCCAAAGCGTCTCATGGCAGCTGGCGGATAGTATTAACAATTGCCATCGCTTTTACAGGAGGACTGGTTTCCTATCTGATTGATATACCGGCCGGGCCCATCATCTTCTCGATGCTGTTAACGGCTATTATCAATAACATCTTTCACATCCTGGAATCAAAGCGAATTGTCCGCACCGTGGCCCAGGTATTCTCCGGCTCCCTTGTCGGCAGCACTATTACGGTGGCCATGCTTGCCCAGATTAAATATCTGCTGCTGCCTATTGTTCTGCTGATATCCGGCTATTTTTTAGTCAATTATCTGTATTCACATATCTGCACAAAGCATCACTGGCTTGACTATCGGACAGCACTGTTCTGCTCCTGTCCGGCCGGAGTCAGCGACATTGTGCTGCTGTCGGGTGATTTAGGATCCAATGTAAAACAGACGGGTGTAATTCATGTTACCCGTCTGGTCTATGCGACCGCTCTTATGCCTAATATAATCGTGGCAATATGCAGCTTGCTATAAACTGTAAAAAAAATTGATATAGAAATAAATCAAAGACATGAAATAAACTCATCAAGGGTATTGGCTTTGACTAATTGTTCAAAATGATCTTTATCACAGAGAATTTTCGCGGCTCCATTGTAGGCCAGCGAAAATTCTTTTC
>CAYTET010000024.1:14015-26281 GCA_964436975.1 uncultured Erysipelotrichaceae bacterium | reverse complement strand
CCGAGCCGTTTTCACCCAGAATGGACAGAATCTGGCCGTAGCGGATGTCCATTGAGACATCATCGTTGGCTTTGACAGTGCCGAAATGCTTGCTGATGTGCTGCAGTACAACGGCTTCATTTTCACTCATAGCTTCATCCCCCTTTAGACAATTATAAGGGAAGCCGCTGAGATAAGGCAGCTTCCCCTTGTTAATTATATTTTTCTTACCTTAAGCGATTAATTCGCGCCGGATTCTTCAATGCCGTCAATCCGGATTGAGAAATACGGGGCGGAACGGAAACCATCCGCAACATCGGATTCATGGAAAGCTCCGTCATGAATCGGGAAGCAGTCGTTGGTGCCGTCGAAGTTATTGTCGACACCGTCAGCATCCGTCAGGGTCTTGCCGCCAACGGTGAATGTCGTGACATCAAATACCTGCAGCGAGCCGTCCTTGATGGCAGCTTCAACTTCAGCAACCTTTTCAGCCGTGCCGGCAGCGCAGGACGTACCAAGTTCGGTAATCTCAACAGCACCGGTGGTGTAGCCTTCAGCCCAGTCAGTGGCAATCTCACTGGCCTTGCCAGCCTGCCACAGTTTGAAGGCATATTCATAGTAGACACTCCAGTTGTTCGAAGCAGATGTCAGAGCAGCGGTCGGAGCAACGGAAAGCATGGAAACGTTATAACCGACTGAATAGCAGACCGTGCCGTTTTTAATGGCGGCTTCAACAGCGGTCGGAGCACCGGTGGAATCAGCATGCTGGCTGATAATGACGCAGCCCTTGGCCATTAAGGAGTTGGCGGTTTCGCCTTCTTTGGTGATATCAAACCAGGAATTGGTATACTCGACATACATATGAATATTGGAAACAATGGATTTCATGCCTAAGAAGAAAGCGGTATAGCCGGAAACAACTTCGGCATACGGATAAGCGCCGACATAGCCGACTTTGATATCATCGCCGACAAAGGCATCAGGCAGCTTGTCCTTGGTGACCGTGCCGTTATCAATGAGCTCTTTCAGCTTCATGCCGGCAACAATACCAGAAACATAGCGGGATTCATAAGTGGAATTAAAAGCGTTTTTCAGATTGGTCAGGCCGCTGTTGGCAGCAGTGTCACCGGTCAGAGCCACAAAAGTGACATCGGGATACTGGCTGGCCGCATCCTGGATAAAGGTCTGATGGCCGTAGCTGTTGGAGATAATCAGGGTGCAGCCGTTGTCGACTAAATCGACGGCAGCATCTTTGCAGGCCTGGGTTTCGCCGACGGAATATTTCCAGACGATATTGGCATCTGCAATGCCTAATTTGGCGGCGGCAGCTTTGATGCCGTCGATGTGGGCAGCGGTGTAACCTTCGTTTTCATCGCCAACCAGGATAATGCCAATCTTCGGGCTGTTTTCATCAGTTCCCGATGTGGTGCCGCAGGCCGTCAGTAGACCGCAGGCTAATGCAAGCGCAAGCAGTAAGGTAAGAAGTTTTTTCATGTTTTCCTCCATTTCTTCCCTTCGTTTATCAAAAGAGCGGCAGCTCTTATTGATCAGAACTCATAATGCTTTAACAAAAAAAGCGGAGTCTATTCCTATTGACAGAATTCGATTCCGCTTTCGACACTCATTTTCTTAATCCGCGCCAGACTCTCCACCCTGATGCCCTGCTGCCGGATTCTGGCACCGCCCTGCTGATAGGCCTTTTCAACCACAATGCCGCAGCCGACTAAAACCGCCTGAGCCTGGCTGACCAGATCAACCATCGCCTGCAGGGCGCAGCCGTTGGCTAAGAAGTCATCAATGATCAGAATGCGGTCATCTTTATTCAGAAACTCTTGGCTGACAAAGACATACCCGTCCGTCTGATGGGTATAGGAGTGAATCGGAGCTGTGTAACTGTCAGGATCCATATTGGAGGTCATGGCCTTTTTGGCGAACAGAACCGGACAATTAAAAAATTGCGCTGTCAGACAAGCGACACCGATGCCAGAGGCTTCGATAGTCAGAATCTTGTTGACACCGCAATCTTGATAAAGGCGGTAAAACTCTTGGCCCAACTTGCTGATAAAGGGCACGTCAATCTGATGGTTGAGAAAGTCGTTGACTTTCAGAACGTCACCGGCGCAGACTTTTCCTGTAGCTACAATACGCTTTTCAAGCAGCTGCATGTCCCGGTCACCTCCTGAAAAAAATATACTCCTACTCTACCGCAAACCAGAATTGATTACAACCCCCAATTTCAACTTTCACGCCGTTTTGTGCAATTGCCATACTTCAGCATACTTGTTATTTTGAAGCATTTAGAAACGCTCTTTATCGGCAAGGACTCCGGCGGCTCTGTTGCATCACTGCCGAAGAATAACTCAGGCTTTGTTTTTAAGTATTTTCGCTATTGAAATCTCTTCCCCGACCAATGCTCTGCTTGCCAAATCATGCATTTCTTTTAGCGACGGCACTTTGAAATGATGAAGAGCATATAGTCCTTCCGCCTGGTCAATAGTCAGTTTGGCGTCGGCTTTTTCTTGCTTTAAAGCCAATTCCAGATAACTGAAAATGTTAACCATCACAATGTCACTGTTCAGTGAGAATGTCAGATTCAGATGATTTATCTTTTTGATTGTTGAATCTATATCAGCCGGCTTGATTATGCGGCATAGGTAACTTAAGCCCATGGCATAAGAAAGCGCAGCATTCTCATTTTCCTCAAATGATTTATACAATTTCTCCAAATAAGCACAGTAATTAATCAAAAAGTCTTCATCAAGATCGTACCGCGCGGTAATATCGGCAAGGCTTTCAGCCAATATCTCGGCATAATATTCTTTCGTGTTGTTTTCATAAAATGTTATAAACCGCTCTATGATGGCCTTTTTCTGGCCGAGATCTTCAGCCCGCCGAATGCTGCCGCGTAAACCTTCCGGGTATAAGGCGCCTATTTTGCAGTTGTAAAATTTCTCCAGCCAATCCAGACCTGATTCATTGCCATTATGAGATTCCTGCAGATACTTATTGCAGATAAGGTGGTCTAAACCCATACCCCCATACATTTTAGGGTGCTTCGAAACGACCCGCAATAATTCTTCGAGCAGCCAGGATGCGCTGTCAATGCCTTCAGCATCAATTGTGGCTGTTATCGCTTTGGTTAAGGCCTTGCAATAATTTGACGCTGACGCATTCAGTTCATTTGCGTCTTTTTCATATTCCTGCTTAGCCATGCGTAATTCATTCGTCATATAAACCCCCTTCTGTCTGCCGATGCTTGTCTTTTCGTTCATAATCCTGCCTTTCTTTTTATTGTGACTTTTCACAATTTCTTTATATTGAACGCCTCAATACAATTATTCACGGCGGCGTAATAAACCAAAACCAATCATTTTATAAGATTCTTTATTATCAGGGCAGAGGCTTTTAGCGCCGGTCATGTCAGTTCTTTCGTATATCCTTTTTATCACACTGTCAGTACCATAAATGGTACATTGACGCTTGATAAACTGTTTTCCATATCAACGCCGGGACAGTTTCCCCCAAACGAAAAGCGGAACCGTTTTGCCAACTACGGTCCCGCTTTCAGATTATTCATATTATCTTCTTCTGAATCAGCTGCTGAATTTGCCGTTCACTCCTTCGGTTTGGAAATCAGGATCAGCGGCACTTCATATTCTTCCCGGGTCGCCCCGGCATGAATGCCGATCATCGGATGACGGCCCGGCTGATAGGCTAATGAATAACGGCCGGTTGCCACCGCCAGATAATCGCCCAGAAACTCGGTAACCCGGGGATTAAGCGGGCCGCTGCCAAACAGGTTCTGGCTGAGCACATCTTTCTTGCTGATAAGTTCAAACCAATTGCCGTATACCTGCCGGAATTCCTTTTCAAACCGGTTTTGGCAGCCCTCTTTGACAAACAGGCTCAAAGCCCGTGTTTCGATGGACGGCCGGCGGACCAGCATCTCACACAGCTGCGGCTGATCGGACAGATACAGCCATTCCGTATCAATCAGACCGTGATCAGCCGTGATGACAATAACGGCATCCTTCATCTGGCCAGCCATTTTTTCCACCTGCCGGTTAATCCGGACGATATTGCGGTGGACCGGCCGGCTGCTGACACCATACTTATGAATAAGATGATCCGGAAACGGCCAGTAGCTGTAAATATATTTGCGGCCGGGCTGTCGGCTGGCTTTTAACGTCTTGCGGCAGGCGGAAGCAGCTGAATAGGAATGGGCCGGGGTAAACGGGGAGATCCAGCAGGTTCTGACACTGCTGTCGGCTTCACTGATCCGCTGCATGATGTCCTTATAGGGCATATAGGTTTTAGCCAGATTGGCCGGACTGACCTTGCGGCCGGTTTCGGCACTGGTATTGGCAAATACATTGACGTTATCATCAGCCTCCTTGAAATACAGGGTCCAGCCCAGCCAGCCGTGCTCGGCCGGCGACTGACCGGATTGAATGGAAGTGGTAGCCGCAACGGTAGTGGGCGGGAAAACCGATGAAATGGTTTCCGCCAGATGCCGGCGCAGGAAAGAATCTGCCGGCAGATGCTTTTCAATAAGAGAAATACCCATGCCGTCAAACAGCATTATGACTACATTGGACGGCTGGCCGGCTAGCGCCTGGTCAAAAAGCGGCTGGCTCTGATGCAAACAATCGCTAACGCCGTAATGCTTTAATACGGAGGCGGCCAGGGAAAGAATCGAATTATCATAATCAGGTTTCAGCATCTTATTTCTCCTGTTTCTCTTCCGCAATTTTTTCTTCAATATCCCAGCGGCTGGCCAGCAGCAGCAGAACCAGACTCAGCAGTGCCGGAATCCACCAGTACAGGGTTATGAAAGCGGTCTTAACGGCCGCTGAAACGGCGGATGCGGCAGCATCATACCGGCACCAGGCAATTGTCCAGATTACTACTGCCGATCCGATGCCTGAGCCGATCTTGCAGCCAAAGCTGTTGGCGGCCGCTGCCAGCCCTTCGACCCGTACGCCGTTTCTGGCTTCAACATAGCGGACAATATCAGCCGCCAGGGTGAACAGTTCGCACATCACTGTTGCCGAGCCGAAGCCCTTTATCATGGCTCCGGTCAAAGATACCGCCAGACTGTACGGACTCAGCGAGCCTAAAATATTGCCGGCCAGCACAAAGCCAACGGCCATGATCATGGTTTTCCGCTTGCCCAGCTTTTTGGCCATCAGCGGGGTCATAACCAGCCCAATGCCCATGGTGATCATCGGCAGACTGCCGAACAGGGAATAGTAATTGACATTGCCTAAAACCCACTGGGAATAGTATTTGCCAACCGAGGTAATCGACAGGCTCATATAATAATTGATGAGAAACATGCCGACGGCAATGTAGAAATACTTAGTCTTCAGCAGCGCCGCAAAGCCCCTGTGCATCTCTTCTTTAGAGATTACCTGCTTGCTCTGGGCGGCAATTTCATCTTTTTCCTTAACCCCGATCACACAGATTATCTCCGCAGCCAAACCGATGGCTGCCAGAATCAAAACCAGGATCCGCCAGGCTGAAGGATTATCTGAGCCTCCCAGCAGGCCCAGCAGCGGAATGGCCATGGCATTGGCCAGACTGCCGACGCTGGTAAAGATTGAACCCAGGGTGCTTATTTTAGTCTGGTCATATGAATCATTGGAGATCCGCGGCAGCATGGCATTGAAGGCCACATTATTAACCGTATACAGAACCACCGTGAACAAAAAGTACAGAATGCCGATTATCACCAGCGTATTGGCTTCAGATCGGCCCTGCAGGTTGAACAGCAGAAAGAAAATCAGAACCAGCGGAATGATGCTGGCCGCAAACCAGGGCTTGGCTTTGCCATAGCGGGTGTGCGTGCGGTCAATGGCATAGCCCATGGCAATGTCACTGAAGCCGTCACAGAAGCGGCACAGCAGAACAATTGTACCCAATACCCCGTAGGCCCAGCCGTCCGAAGAAAAGCTGAGACAGTCCGTGGCGTAGACGGTGATATAAGCTGAGGTAAAGGACCACAGCACATAGCCGCCCATATTGCCGAAGGCATAGCAGATTTTCTCCTTTAGTGAAGTAACAACTTTATTCATGCGCGCTTCCCCCTTTCAGCCGGCTTTCAAGAAATTCAAACATCGGCTGATAATATTCTTTTTCTCCGCCAAACCGCTGACTGGCGGCATGACCGGCTTCTTCGATGATGATCATCTTTTTATCCGCCGCGCAGGCCTGGTAAAGCTGCGTGCAGTTATCCACCGGAACATAATGATCCAGCCGGCCGTGATAAAACAGCGTAGGGGTCTGGCTGCGAATGACGGCTTCAGCCGGCCGGAAGTCATCTGCATTTAATCCGGTTTTCTGGCGGAAACGCTTCAGCAGTAGCGACAGCAGCGGCTGAGCCGGCAGATAAGCTGTCATCTGAATCATATAACCGATCTGTTCGGCAATGTCGGCATAGGCGCAGTCACTGACAGCGGCGGCGACATTGTCCGCCAGCGGCTGGCCGGTCATCAGACAGACCGTGGCTCCGCCCAGTGAACAGCCGTACAGCACTACCGCTTCCCCCGGCTGGTTTTCATTCAGTCTGGCCAGCCACTGAATTGTATCGCCGCTTTCCAGAATGCCGAAAGTGCAGGTGGTCCCTCCGCTTAATCCGCAGCTCCGGTTGTCCGGCAGCAGCAAGCTGTAGCCCTGCTGGATAAAATGCAGGCCGACTGTCGCACCGCCTTCAAATCCATTGGCGCCGTGGCCGTGGACAATGATAACTGTCTTATGCTTTTCAGCCGGATTGTGATAATAGTGGGCCTTTAGCGCAACACCGTCGGCGGCGGTTAGTTCCCACTGCTCAAAAGGATAGGCTTTCAATTTGGCCTGGTTGGCTTTCTGCTCTTTTAAATAGCCGACAAAATCGGGACCCATCAGTCTTTCGCCGGTTTTATCCGTCCGGCTGTTAGAATGGGCATGACGTCCGAAAAGGGCTTTATAGACATAATTAGTGATAAGACCCATATGCGCTGTACTCCTTGCAACGTGTCATGTTAGCCCTTCATTATACTTGTTTTCATCAAATTGCCACCACAAATCGGCAGCGGAAAGCCTGTTTTATCGGCTAAACCGGTTAAAAGACGGCTGACGGGCCTTGTTTTATTTGAAACTGCAGGGTTGTTTTGCTATAATGGTTTAGCATTTAGATGAAAGGAGCCGCGCTATGGATGTCGCAATCATGACTGTATCAGTTATCATTATCTTGTTAGTCCTGCTGCAAAGCGGCAAATCAGCAGGCGTCAGCAGTGCCTTTACGGGTGGCAACAGCGGTCTGAACCTGTTTTCCGATATGAAGGAAAGAGGTCCGGAGCGAGTCATCTCGATGTTGACACTGGTGATGGGAGTTGTCTTCTTCGCTCTCATCATTCTCAAGCAGATCATTTAGCATAAAGACCGCATGGTCTTTTTTTAGCCGCCAAAGGATATTATGAGAGAAACAACAGAAAAAGTTATTTCCGTCAACCGCAAAGCCAAACATGAATACTTTCTGGAAGAATACATCCAGGCCGGTATTCAGTTGACCGGAACGGAAATCAAAAGCGTTCGCAAAGGCTCCGTCAACTTCAAGGATGCCTATATCGACTTCGTTAATAACGAAGCGTTTGTGCGTGACATGCATATTGCCCCTTATGATCATGGCAATATCTTCAACCACCAGGAAACCCGCGACCGCAAGCTGCTGCTGCACAAAAGGGAAATCACCCATCTGAAAAAAGCCATCCAGCTGAAAGGCTATACCGTCGTACCGACAAAGATGTATCTGACTCACGGCTTATGCAAACTGGAAATAGCCCTGGCCAAGGGTAAAAATCTCTATGACAAGCGGCAGACTGAAAAGGAGCGCTCTGTACAGCGTTCAATCCAGCAGGCCATGAAAATGAAATAGACGTCTGTTCTGAATAGTCATTTCAGAATATCAAAGCGGTTCAGCTGAATCGCTTTTTCTTTGGCCGAGCAGACAATGATGCAGCAATATGTTTTACAAGCCTAACTTGCCTGGCTGTATTTCTATTCGGGCTGGCCATCCCCAGGGCGGCTTATTCAGCCCTATTTTCAAACAAAGTTCGATTTTTGCCGCTGTTTAACTGATTGGCTGTTATTCAAATACCCTGCTCCCTCTTTATCTGTCTTTTGACCGGTTTCAAACCGTGTTACAATGATATCAACAAAAGAGGTCATACCATGAAATTGAAACTGGATTACAAGAAAACAATACTTGTCGGTTTTGCCTTTTTGTCCATCTGCACCTTCTGGCAGATGTATGACAATGAAATCCCCCTGATTCTGGAACATACCTTCCATCTCAAGGCCACGGTTATCGGGGTCATCATGGCAATGGATAATGTTCTGGCCGTTGTCATGCTGCCGATGTTTGGCGCCCTCAGCGACAAAACCGAGACCAAGCTGGGCAAACGCACTCCCTTTATTATTGTGGGAACCATTGCCGCCGCCTGCCTGCTGATTCTGCTGGCTCTGGCCAATCAGTGGAAATCACTGGCGCTGTTCATCATCGTTCTGTTCTTGCTGCTGGTTGCCATGGGCTCCTACCGTTCACCGGCTGTTTCACTGATGCCGGATGTCACCCCAAAACCGCTGCGTTCCAAATCCAATGCCATCATTAACCTGATGGGCACAGTCGGCGGACTTATTGCCCTGATTCTGATTCCCCGTTTAGTCAGCAGCGGCGACAATCCCAACTATCTGCCCCTGTTCTGCGCCATTGCGGCCGTTATGCTGATTTCCCTGGGCATTCTGCTGAAAACCATTGATGAAAACAAACTGCGCACCGAGCGCGAACAGATTGACCTGCAGATCGGTGCCGACAGCGAGGAAGACTCCAAGACCGATGCCAAGGGCCATCTCAGCCCGGAAGTTAAAAGGTCGATGCTGTTTCTGCTGGCTTCAGTAGCCTGCTGGTTCTTTGCCTACAATGCCGTCACCACGGCTTTCTCCCGCTACTATACTGATTACTGGGGAATTGCCAACAAAGGCTACACCAACTGCCTGATGGTCGGCACCGTGGCCGCTGTCATCACTTATATTCCGGCCGGCTGGCTGGCCGGCAAGCTGGGCCGCAAGAAAACCATCATGGTCGGCGTTCTGATTTTAGGGCTGTCCTTCTTGAGCGGCTGTATGTTTACCCACTATACCTTTATCATCAATGTTGTCTTCGCCACTGTCGGCATCGGCTGGGCACTGATCAATGTCAATTCCTACCCGATGGTTGTTGAAATGAGCCAGGGCAGCGGCATCGGCAAGTTCACCGGCTACTACTACACAGCCTCCATGGCTGCCCAGGTCGTTACACCGATTCTGTCCGGCTATCTTATTGATATGATCGGCTATCAGTCCCTGTTCCCTTATGCCACCCTGTTTGCGGTCATCGCCCTGTTTACCATGACGCAGGTCCGCCACGGTGACTCCAAACCGCAGGCCCCGGCTGACAAGCTGGAAAACTTTGCGGATCACGACAATTAAGCTGACCGCAGTCCATAGAAAAGAAAAGAACGGCATGAACCGTTCTTTTTTATCCAACGACTTTAATTGTCTCCATGCTCATGTCTTCCATTCCGGTCAGCTGCAGTTTGGCAGCCTTCATGGTATTAACGTAATCAATAATCTGCTGGCTTATTATTTCGCCCGGGCAGATTATGGGAATGCCGGGAGGATAGGACATAATCGATTCAGCGCAGACCATGCCCTTGCTGGCCGCAAATGATACTGTCTGGGTATTGCCGAAGAAAGCATCCCGGGGTGTCATGACCAGCTGGGGTATTTCCGGCAGCGGCATGCTGACTATCTTAGATTTGTGATAGGTATGGTGACGGGAAATATCCTGCAGAGCCATTACCAGATGGTCCAGGCCGTCTGTGGTATCGCCCGGAGAGCCGACAGCCAGCACATTGTAGAAGTCAGACAGCTCCATGGCAATATGGTATTTCTGGCCCAGCAGCAGTTCCATGTCATGGCCGGAAATATCCAGATCCCAGCAGCAGATTGTCAGCCGGGTCGGATCAAAGCCCTTGACGCCCAGTTTCTCCAGGTGCGTCTTGTCGAAGGTCTCGCAGCCGTCAATGGCATTGATGCGCTGGCGGGTTTTCTGGTACAGGTCAACCGTTTCATCCCATAGCTGTCTGCCGTGCAGCGCCATGTGGCGCCGGGCACAGTCCAGCGATGCTAAAAGGGCAAAAGAAGGCGAAGTTGTCTGCAGCATGTTTACCACTACCGCCACCCGGAGCGGATCGACCAGATCACCGGCCACATGAAGCATGGAAGACTGAGTCAGGGAAGTGCTGGTTTTATGGGTGGACTGGCTGACAATATCAGCCCCCTGGCTGATGGCATCATCCGGCAGCTTGTCGCTGAAGCGGAAATGCGCACCATGGGCCTCATCAACCAACAGCGGAATGCCATAGGAATGGGCCAGGTCAGCAATGGCTTTCACATCAGAAACGACACCGTAATAAGTCGGAGAAACTATAATAACCGCCTTGGCATCAGGATGCTGGCTCAGGGCCTGCGCGATGGCATCCGGAGTGACGCCGTGGGCAATTCCCAGGTCGTCATCAATAATGGGATCGATATAAACCGGAACCACCCCGGTCATGATGATGCCGGCGGTCACTGATTTATGAACGTTGCGCTGGACGATTACTTTATCACCGGTCTTCAAAACGCTGACAATCATGGCCATGATGGCTCCGGATGTGCCGTTGACCACAAAAAAACTCTGGCGGGCACCGTATAATTCGGCGGCCAGCTGCTGGGCTTTAACCAGAGCTCCGGAAGGATGCTGCAGACTGCATGTCTGCGGCAGGGATGTATTATCAAACCGCAGGGCTTTTTCGCCAATCAATTCTTTAAATTCCGGATCGATGCAATGACCCATTTTATGTCCGGGGACATGAAACGGTATCGTACCGCTTTCCGAATATTCCTTCAAACGTTCAAAAAGCGGCGCTTCAAACTGATCCAGGCTCATAGCTTTACCCCATCTGTTGCGTATTGCTTTCTTATAATAGCAGTATCTGCGCACCGTGCATTAACAATTTTTACTAATTTTCAGTTTATTTCCCGCTGGCCGAGCAGCCTTCTCAGGCCAAACAGCAGCAGGGCACCGGCCAAAGTGCCGATAGTATTGGTAATTATGTCGGTTATATCAAATACTCTTGAGCCGTTGCCCCACCAGACCTGGCCTAACTGCAGGATTTCTATCAGCAGGCTGCAGACCAGACCGGCTATAACGGTCCTTTTCAGATCCTGCCGGTGGGCCAGCGGATAAAGGAAGCCGAAAGGCACCATTATCAGGATGTTCAGTATTATCTGCCGCCAGCTGTCACCGCGGGAGAGCCGCAGATCCAAAAAGGGCACCAGGTTAAAAGATGACGACGGATTTTTAAAAGAGGAGAAGCCGAACACCGGAAAGCTGAACGGCATCAGGGTGGCCATCATCAATAAGCCGAGATAGCCATACAAAACCGTGTTGGAAATCCGATAATGCCGACTTTTCCGGCACCATTTAGGCCGCAGAACGGAAAAATAAAGAAAGGCCAGCAGCGCCCAGTCAATCAGATAATCAAGCCAGTAATGCGCGCTGATCACAGAGCCCATATGGTCCTTCCTTCCGTGTCTACGCCTTTTATTCTATCATAATAGCCTGTTTATTACGTGTTATAATCAATCTGCCTACCAAGGAGGATCTGACAATGGTAATAATTGAAATGACTGACGGCCAAACCATCAGCCTGCAGCTTGATAAACAGCAGGCTCCGCTGACGGCTGCTAACTTTGAGAAGCTGGTCAGGGCTGGTTTTTATGACGGGCTGACCTTTCACAGGGTCATAAAAGGATTTATGATTCAGGGCGGCGATCCCTGCGGCAACGGCACCGGAGGAGCCGATGAAAACATCACCGGTGAATTTGCGGCCAACGGCCACCCCAACAATATCAGCCACACCCGCGGGGTCATCTCCATGGCCCGGGCCCAGGATTATGACTCAGCATCCAGCCAGTTCTTCATCATGCATGCCGATGCTCCGCATTTGAATGGCAATTATGCGGCTTTCGGTCATGTTGTTGAAGGCATGGATACGGTTGATGCCATCGCCGCTGTTAAAACGGACCGGCAGGATAAGCCCCTGCAGCCCCAGATTATAAAGCGCATCTACATTACGGAGGACTGAACATGAATATCCTCGTTACCGGCGGTGCCGGATACATCGGCAGCCACACCGTGCTGGCGCTGTTAAAGAACGGAT
>CAYTET010000024.1:2163-13993 GCA_964436975.1 uncultured Erysipelotrichaceae bacterium | reverse complement strand
CAAGCCGGCTGTCATTGAGCGGCTTAAAATACTTGCCGGCAAGCCCTTTGAGTTTGTCCGCTGTGAAATGACGGATGCCGGTCAGGTTGATGATCTGTTTGCCGGCCGGCACTTTGATGCCGTCATTCACTTTGCCGGTCTGAAAGCTGTCGGCGAATCCGTCAGCAAGCCTTTGGAATACTATCAAAACAACATCGATGCCACCCTGACCCTTCTTAAGGCCATGGTCAGATATGACGTTAATGATATTATCTTTTCCTCATCGGCCACCGTCTACGGCGATCCCGACCGCTGCCCCATCACCGAGGATATGCCTCTCAAGCCCGCCACCAATCCTTATGGCTCTACTAAATCGATGATTGAACAGATTTTAACCGATACCCAGAAAGCCCGCCCGCAGATGAAAGTCTGCCTGCTGCGCTATTTCAATCCGCTGGGCGCTGACAGTTCCGGAATGATTGGCGAAGATCCCAACGGCATTCCCAACAACCTTCTGCCCTATATTACCCAGGTGGCGGTCGGCAAGCTCAAGCAGCTCAGTGTCTTTGGCAATGATTACCCGACTCCTGACGGCACCTGCATCCGGGATTATGTCCACGTAGCCGATCTGGCCGAAGGCCATGTTGCCGCCCTGAAATATCTGCCGGATGGCCTTTCCGTCTTCAATCTGGGCACCGGCAAGGGCACTTCCGTTTTGGAGATAATTGAAGCCTTCAAACAGGCCACCGGCATTGACATTCCTTATGTCATTGGCCCCCGGCGGCCGGGTGATGTGGCTGAAAACTATGCCGACTGCACCAAGGCTTACCAGCAGCTGCACTGGAAAGCCCGCTATGATGTCAGACAGATGTGCGCTGACAGCTATCGCTGGCAGAGCCAGAATCCAAACGGCTATCCCGATTAACAAAAGCGACCGTATCATGCGAAGTGATACGGTCGTTTTTATGACAGCACACGGCTGCCTAACACCTGCTGCAGAATCTGCCGCTGCCGGCGGTATTCAATCTTGGCCGGCACAATCAGCGGATAGCTCAGCAGTTCCTTGAATTCCGTTTCGGTCATATGCGCCAGAATAACGGCTCGGGCCAGCATTGACTCCCGGGCCTGCTTCTGGTAGCCGGCCCCGCCTTTGACATAGACGGCCGTTTTGATGCCGCTGTTGATAAACAGCCGGACCATTATGCCAGCTCCGTCACTCTCATTCAGCCGATAATCCTGAATCTCCACATCATTGGCTTTATCCCAGATTCTGACCCCGGCCCGGCCGGCCTGCAGACGGCTGGTTTCCTGTTTCCAGCGGTCAGCTTGGCGGGCCTGCCGCTGGCTGACCGGCGGCACTTCAGCCAGCAGAACTTTATAACGGTCATACTGCCGCCGGTATTCCTTTTTGTCGGCCGTGCTGTCATCAGAATGCATCAACTCTTCCAATTCGGCCTCGTTCATATAAGAAAGAATGACTGCCTGTAGCCGCTGTTTTTTTCGCTGACTGAGCGCCTCGTCTTTTTCTTTTTGTTTTTCATCAGAATCAGTAATCTGTCTGAACAGTTCGACCAACTGGCTTGTCATTAAGCAGCCCCTCTCTTTTTCCACTGAACCGTACTGACGGTTCATGCCCTAAGAATACACAAAATAATTGGGGGCATTGTCCAAAAAAGAGTACATACATAACTTGAAAGTGCAGCGTTGGATTACCGTATATGACATCTACCAAAAGAAACACAAATTTCCATTCATATCCCGATTCACTGCGGCTGAAAAGATCATCATACCTTTATTTTCTAATCTTTTAAGCACCCAACAGGAACGATGTATATGCCATCATCACGCCGGTAGGCATATTCACCAGTCCCTATTATTATCATCATAAACGAAGGTGCTCCCATTTTTGAAGTGTCAAGTTTTTTCAAAAGTGATTTCAAATTAGCTATCCCTTGTTCGATAAGTTTAGTCCCACCTAATTTGATTTCTGCTAAACCATACGAACCGTTTCTCAAATAGATAACTGTATCACATTCCAATCCCACATTATCCCGGTAATGATAAACACTCCCATCAATACTCTCTGCATAAACACGCAGATCACGCACACAAAGAGTCTCAAATAATAGTCCCAGCGTATTCAGATCATTTACCAAATCATGCGGTCCAATTCCCAAACTTGCAGCGGCAATAGAGGGATCAACGTAGTAGCGGGTATCAGAACTGCGAATTGCTGTCCTTGATCTTAGATTTGGATTCCATGCGGGCATCTCTTCGACAACATATATTTTCTTTAATGCATCGACATAACTTACAATCGTATCCTCATTTAACGAATCAGTATCATTAGCAGCAATATCATCGCGAAGCATTGTGTATGCAATCTGTGCCCCTTGGTTCCTTGCATAAGATCGCATCAGTCTTTTTACTCTTTCCGGATTTTTATTCACACCATCAGCTCTATTTATATCTGAACGTACCACAGCATCATAATAATCAACTGCCTGACTAAGCGCAGGCTTTTCCTTCATATCAATTGCATGAGGCCAACCGCCTCGACAGATTACATATGCCAGTTTATCCAGAGAAAGGCTATTTGCTCCCTTGATAGTCTGAGGACCAGAGAATAGTTCTTTCAAGCTAACTTCTCCAGTCGATTCGCCAGATTCAAAAAGACTCATAGGTCTCATTGTCAGCCATGTAAATCTCCCCGTACCAGAATGTGTAATCTCTTTTGATTCAACAGGAACAGCCGAACCAGTCAAGACAAACTGGCCTTCTTTTCCGCGGTCATCCACCTCATATCGTATAGAGTCCCAGATTCTTGGGGCTATTTGCCATTCATCGATCAATCTAGGTGTTTCACCTTCAAGAAGCCTTTTTGGATCTATTTCAGAAAGTTGTATATTCTCATCCCGCTTGCCTGGTTCATCCACTCTCAAAACACTTTTTGAGACTTGCAATGCTGTGGTAGTCTTTCCACACCATTTTGGGCCGTCAATGACTACTGCTCCTTTTGCCTCTAACTTATCCAATAATGTCTTATCAACAATTCTTTTCTTATATAAATTCATATAGGGTCCTCTTACTCAGATTATACTGATTTTTCGGCGTTTTGTATATAATATTTTCGGCGTTATGTATATATTTTATTCGGCGTATTATTACGTATTTTTTCGGCGTAGCATTTTCTTAATTCTAGAAACAATGATCCGCATAAGGTTCTAAAGAACAAAACACCATATCAATTTGAAGAAGCATACAAAAGAATGTGATGGAAACCTATCACAGGGCGCTGCAACCGGCAAAAGAGCCGGAGAAACCCCCAAAGTACCGGAATTGTACGACAGGCTTTCAGATCCGAACAGTAAATATGTAATTATCCGAAATCACAAACACCCTGCCATTAGGCGGGCTTTGGGGCGCTTTAAATAGTCATGAACCCGGAACTGTTGATTATCAGTTCGGTTTATGCCAGAATGCCTTTATAAAAACACTGCCTATAAATGAGGAAGAGCCAATATGAAATACCTTTTTTACGACCATAAACTATCATGCGGAATTGCGACCGCCCAAGTCCCTGACAGCTGGCAGCCATCCGGGCGCATCGACACCGGAGTATACTACGGCCGTTTCAATCCGCTTGGCTATTACCTGAAGGCCGTTTCACCTGATGGCCGGATGATGCTGGACTGTTATTCACAGGCCGACTATTCCAATCCCCTGGCTGTGGATAGTCCCGACAAAGTAATTAAAGAAGGCAGCATTCTATGGTATCCGTACCGGCCGGCGGCGCAATGCCTTTCTGAAAGACTGGCCCGCACACTGCCACAGGCTCAGTCATTTTCCCTCTGCCGCCATGATTTCAATTCAAACGATTTGAACCGGATTCAGCAGAATAAAAGCCGCTATATGACCGAACTTATGAACAGATGGCAGCCCTGGCAGCAGAAGCCCGAAAACATTAGCTATGAAGACATCACGGATATCTATGATATTACCGTGGCCGCCAGCAAGCCGCTGCGGGCCGGTCTGCATGTTGCTGTCGGATCCTATGAAATTAAAAATGAAAAGGGCATGCTAATAAGGAACTGGGAAATTCTTCACGATACGATGTTCTGTTCTCCAGCTGATCGTTTTGAGGAAAACTATGCCGCCTATCTGGCTTTTGACCAGTCCATCATTGAAAGTGATGACTATCAGAAACTGCTTGCTGACAAAAGACCTGTTCCTAAGGTCGGACCAAAAAAAACGGAATCGGCCAGTCATGTTCGTTTTGCCAGAAATGACAATGGAGCCGACCTGGTGGGCGTGAAGATTCCCGATGACTGGACCCTTTCCTATAGCCGCAGCAGCCAATACGGCGGATACGGTTTTCCCTTCCGCTTTACCCTGACCGCCAAGCCGGCCGCCGGGTCCGCCCGGCTGTATTATCTGTCGCCTTATTATTACTGTGATGATTTTTCACGGCCCGCCGGCGCTTCAGCTGTAAGCAATGACAGCGGCGATCTGCTCCGTCCCTTCATGAAAGTCGAAGATTTTATTGACGCAATGACCCGCAGTGATCTGAAAGATGTCAGCAATCTGCGCTTTATTAAGCGGCTGACTCCGCCTTTTGGAAAAGATACTGATTATCAGCAGCTGAGCCGGCAGAAGCTTGACCAGGCCCGTCAGAACAGCGCTGGCCGGATAATCAATATGTGCTATATTGACGGAGCTACCATGATATACTCCTATGATCATCATGGCACGGCCCGCCTGCGGGCCTACAGCGCCCAGATTGATGCCGATGAATATACTGAATATCAAAACACCCAGCTGCCGCCCTCACTGCTTAATGATCCTTTCATGCAGTTAAATATTAAAAAAATTTATCCCGGCTTTCACATTGATGAAAAAGGCCGGCCGATGTTCTGCTCGGCCCATCTGCGGCACTGGTTTGTTAACTTCTTCACCGTTTTTGATGCTGAAGCCGCTGATTTCAATCTGCTATATGAAAAGGTTTATGAGCCTTTTTCCGGTTATGGCACTTGCTGGACCCAGGCGCTTAAAGATGAGATGAAACAGCGGCAGAACGAAATAAACAGCCGCAACAAAGCCATTCGTGATGATAAGGCCAATGCCCAGCGCATCCGTAACCAGATGGAAAAGGACCGGCTGCAGGCCCAGAAGGAACGCGCCGACATTAACCGCAACAGCGCCCAGGAAATCAGCCGGCTTAACAAAGACTCTTATGAGAAAACCAGCCGGGCGGCCGATCGATCCCGGCAGCGCTTCAGCGACTCTTTTTTGGGAAACCAGCGCTATACTGACCGCTACAATGACGAGTACGTTGTCCATGGCACCGGCCGGTATGCCTATAAAAACGGCAGTACCATTGTTTCCACCGATGATCCGGTCGGACCGGGCTTTGGCTGGGAAGAATTGAATCATAAGAAATGATGGCTGATCAGACACTAAAACAGGAGAGCCGCAGCGGCATTGCCGCCTTCAGCTCTCCTTTTTTTATGTTTTTCCGCCGTCTTTACAGCGGATATTCCAGCGGCCGGTCCGCCGGGTTTTCTTCAGCATGCTCCTTTATTATCTCACAGGCCGGCCGGCAGCCCATCTTCTGATAGAAGCTCTGGGTCTCCTGGGCCGGATAGGCCGAAAGATACATGGCCTCCGCCCCCCGGATACGGGCCTGGTCGGCCATCATCATAAACAGTTGGCGGCCGATACCGGACCCGCGGCAGTCAGAGGCAACATACAGTTCATCCAGATAGGCATACTGGCTTCGGCTGCCCTGCCGGTCGCCGGCCAAAGCGGCAAAGCCCTTCAGCTGATTCTGTCCGTTAAATACCCCGACGGCATAGCCGCCGGTCTGCAGGATGCGGATAAGGGTCTGCCGGTGAAAGTTTCTTTTGGCCCCGTCCCAGTCCTTAACGATATCGGCTGGCTGGCAATGCCAGATTCCGTCAGTCTGACTCCACCAGCCGGCAATATGCTGGTGGCGGGGAAAAGTTGTCAGAAAGTCAGCCGTAATATCGCTGACTGCCAGCGGGCGGAATTCTAAGCCGGCCGCCGGTTTGTCATTCATTGCTGATTGTCACCTTGTTGGCGGCATAATCCAGACTTATTACTGCCGTTGCTTTTTCACTTCTTCTTATTACCGTTTCATTATCATCGCTCTTGTGCTTGTTGGTATAGCCAAGTTCTTTGGCGATGTCATCGAACAGATCATCCAGGATAACTTCATCGAAAGAAGAGCCCAGATAGTAGCACTTGCCGGCCCAGTAATGGTTGACCGTAGCCGCCGCATAATCGCCAAACGGACAGTCATCCCATTTCAGCAGGGTTTCCGCCCCTACCGGCTTGAGCATTTCGCAGAAGATACTTCCCAGGCCGTCCTTTTTAAGACGGCCGGCGGCGGTAACCCGGCGGACCTGACTGGTCAGCAGGCTTTCCTGCTCATCGATCACACAGCCTGTCAGATCGTCCAGCCCGGCCGGCTGCCGGCAGCCGAAAGGAATGGCATTGTTCTTATCTTTCCAGCCGCTCCGGAAGGTCAGAATAAGAAAGCCGCCGTTTTTAACATATTCTTTCAGACGCTGTTTATAGCCGTCATCCATCACAATCATTGCCGCGACTATCACCAGCTTATATTTGCCCAGAGCCGTCTTGGAATTAATGATGTCGACTCCGACATTGCGCCGGTAAAGCTGCTGGTAAAGAACGAAGGATTCCCGCTGGTAGTTCATGGCATCACTCTGCGGCTGAATCCGCCAGGCCGCTGCGCTGTCATAATCGAATACCAGGGCCGTCTTGTTTTCAATCGGACCCTGCAGGATGTCAGCCCACGGCTTGACCTGCGTGAAGAAATTCTGGGCTTCGCGATAACGGCGCCGCTTCTGGTTGTCGGCATCCAGCAGACCGAAGCAGTACTGCTCGGCTCCGCGGTTGAAACCCCGGTAGCGGAAAAACAGCAGGGCACTGCAGCCATGGGCAACCGCCTGCCAGCTCCAGACAACAGCCTGGTCAGGCAGTGGAGCACAGCCGATAATATCGTGGCCCTGGGCTCCCATGATCTGCTCGGTTATCCAGAAGTTGCGCCCCTTCAGACCGCGGGCGGTATCCAGGGCAAAACTGACTTCCGCCGGACTCTGCGGCTTGCGCTGGCCGCCCCAGACGGGATAGTTGTTATAAGCCGTCTCATCAAGGCGGCTGGCGGCTTCAAAGGGATCAAAATGCTTATCCCACAGTCCGCCGGAAAAATCATGCAGCACCACGGCCTGGGGCGCAATGTTCTTGATAGCCTCGTACAGCATCTTTAAAAAGCCGTTTATGCTGGAAGACCGGAATCGCTCCCAGTCCAGCCGCAGCGCCGGATTCTGGGCTGTCAAAGCCGGCAGCGGCAGCGGCACATCTTCAAAGCGGCTGTATGTCTGGCTCCAGAAACTGGTGCCCCAGCACTGGTTTAATTCCTGAATGGAGGCGTAATGGCGGCGCAGAAAGGCGGTAAACTCCTTGCGGCATTGCCCGCAGTAGCACATGTCGCTGCCTTCATGACCGATCTCGTTGTCAATCTGCCAGGCCACAATGGCATCTTCGTTTTTATAGTGGCGGATCATGGCCTCGGCCAGGGCTTTGGCCTTATGGCGGTATTCGGGACTGTTATAGCAGTAAGCCCGCCGGCCGCCGTAGACTCTTTTCTGGTGGTTCTCATCTTCGGCCATGATGCGCGGATAGCGCAGCGCCAGCCAGGATGGCATGGTGGCAGTCGGAACGCACATTAAAACCTTCAGGCCGGCCGCCTTGGCTTTGGCGATAACCTGGTCGAAAAAAGAAAAATTATAGAAGAACTCTTTCGGCTCCAGCACATCCCAGCCAAAATCAGCCAGCCGGATAATGTTGCAGCCTAAATCGACAATGCCCTGCAGGTCTTCATCAACATGCTCCATCCCCCACTGTTCAGGATACCAGTCCACTCCCAGATACATTGCAGCATTACCTCCTTGACGCTGAAAACAATACAGCCTAAGTCAGGCTGTATTATATGAATCACCTTTATTCTTTGCTTTCCTGTTTCTTCTGCAGGACTTCGGCTTCATAAGCCGCCTGCTTGGCCTCGTGCCGGGCGGCCAGTTCATTCTTTATGCCGGCCCATTCAGCACCGTCCAGCGGATAGAAGCGGAAGATAACGAAGGCACAGATAAACAGCAGCACAACGGCAATGGCCAGCCAGCTTACCAGAATACCGGTTTTGGCAGTGGCGCTCTGCGCCGCAATAGCCAGGCTGTTATCATAGCCGAACCATAAAAGCATCGCCGGGAATAAGGCGTTGGCAATGCTGATGGCCGGCTTGCAGATAAAACTGTTGACCCCGGCATACATGCCTTCTCTCCTTAATCCGCTGACATGCTCATCATTGTCAATGACATCGCCGTTCATCAAGGGAATCAGATACATGCCCCCGGCAAAGCCGATGCCCGAGCAGGCAAAGCCGATTATCCCGGCAAAGTCGTAGCGGCCCAATAGCAGCATGACAGCCAGACCGCTGCCGAAAATAAGACACATTATAAAGACGCTCTTCTTCAAACCCCACTGGGCGCCCGGCTTCATCCAGATGTACATACCGGCCAGAATGCCGATAAACATGGCGATGTAGCAAAGCATCATATTAGTGCCGAAGGCCGCAAAATAATAGGACAGCCCCATCATCAGCACCGTCTGAATGTACGTAACGGTAAAAGAGATTGATTCAAACACAATGAAGCTTCTGTTCTTAAAGCAGGTAACTAAAGACTTGATAAAGGGATACTGCTCTTCCTGCTTGACGTAGTCATTTTCCTTATAGAAGAAAGTCGAACTGAAAATAATCAGACCTGCCACAACCCCGATAGCCGTCATCAGCATCTGGAAATTGACCAGGGAGGCTGACAGGATGCTTTCAATCATGCCCAGAAGCACCAGCGGCACCGATAAAGCCAGCAGGCCGAAGACAACTTTGGCCACCATGATCTGGCCGCGGGCCCTGTTGGTGACAGCCATTTCATAAGGCATGACATACAGACTGGTGGCAATGGCCGTATACAGCATGTCAAACAGAAACAGGGAAATAAACATCTGGAAAAACATGGCCATGTTTGACGAATCGGCAGTCCAGGTCTGCCAGGACAGAATGAATATCATCGCTACAATAATGGAGCCATAGCGGATATAGGGGATCCGGCGGCCCAGCTTGGACTTGGTTTTGTCGGAGATATAGCCGAAAAGCGGGTCATTGACGGCATTCCACAACCCGAACAGCATCCAGCAGGTCGCGCTGTAGCTGACATCCATACCCAGATAGGTCACAAAGAAAAAGGTCAGACCGCCGCCGGTCATGATGTTATTCAGGGTGGTGATCATGCAATCGGCACCGCCCAGCCACATCCGGCTGGAAAGCTTCACTTCTTCAGTCAATTTATTATTTTCGCTCATTTTAAAACCTCGCGTTTCACTAATTATAGCACAGTTGCCCCAACCGGCCAGGGCAATCTGACAAGCCGCTAAAGGCTTATATTTATTTTTTTGCTTTTGTGGTTTATGCTTTATCTATCAGTTTTAACGAGGTATCAGACCATGGCAATTATCGTTTCAGCAGATCAGCGGCAGTTCTCCCTGCAGACGGAGCATTCCCTTTACCAGATTGTCGCTGACAGTCACAATTATCTTCTGCATGCCTACTACGGCTCATTGATAACCGCCCCGGACTTTACCGGATTCATCCAGTACCGCAACCGCGACTTCAGTCCGCAGACCGCGGATGTCAGTGCGGACCGGGCTATCTCCTGTGACAGTCTGCCTTTGGAATTTCCGGCTGTCGGCAACGGCGACTTTAAGCAGACCTGTCTGGCCACCAGAACTGCCTCCGGCCAGCGCGGCTGCGATCTGCGCTATCAGTCATATACGATTTCAGCCGGCTGCCCGCACCTGAGCCAGCTGCCATTTCTGAATTCGGCCGGGCCGAATTGCCAGACGCTGGCAATCACGCTGGCTGATCCCTCCGTCAGTCTTGCCGTACGGCTGTATTATTTTGTCTGTCCGGAATATGACATCATTGCCCGCCATGCGGTAATCATTAATGAAAGCCGCACCCAGACGGTGCAGTTAAACCGGGCCGATTCAATGGCCCTGGACCTTTTAAACGGCCCGTCTTTTGATTTGATCACCCTGCCCGGCCGCTGGGTCCGGGAAAGACAGTACCAGCGCCAGCCAGCCACTCATGGCTGCTTCAGCATGACCAGCCGGCGCGGCGCCTCTTCGGCCCAGTACAATCCCTTTATGGCGGTCTGTACGCATAACGCTGACGAAAACAGCGGCGGCTGCTACGGCATCATGCTGGTCTACAGCGGCAATTTTGAAATGACTGCTGAAATTGACCAGACGGAGATGCTGCGGGTTACCGCCGGCATCGGCAGCTCTGATTTCATTTGGACTTTAAAGCCCGGTCAGTGTTTTGAGACCCCGCAGGTCATTATGACTTATACCCCTGACGGCTTAGGCCAGATGTCCCGGCAGCTGCATGACATTATCCGCTCGGCTTTAGCGCCGGCTGAATTCCGCACCCGGACCAGACCGGTTCTGCTGAACAGCTGGGAAGCCTGCTATTTTGACATCAATGAAGAAAAGATACTGAACCTGGCCAGCCAGGCGGCCGATCTGGGCATGGATATGCTGGTAATGGATGACGGCTGGTTCGGCTGCCGCAATAACGATCACAGCAGCCTGGGTGACTGGACAGTCAGCCCGGCCAAATTCAAAAACGGTCTGGGCAGCCTGATTCAGAAAGTCAAAGCCCTGGGCCTGCAGTTTGGCCTGTGGGTCGAACCGGAAATGATCAGTCCGGATTCCGATCTGTACCGCCTTCATCCCGACTGGGCCTTAACCGTTGAAAACCGGGCTCCGCTGACCAGCCGCTTCCAGTATGTTTTGGATATGAGCCGGCCGCCGGTCAGCCAGTATGTTTATGATACGCTGTACGGTCTATTGGCCAATAATGAAATCAGTTACCTGAAATGGGATATGAACCGCAACATTGCCGATCTGCCGGCCGGAGAATTAAGCGAACAGCCGCAGGCGGTAATGCACTGCTACATGCTGGCTGTCTATGACATTCTCGCCAGGCTGCGTCAGGCTTTTCCGAATGTCCTGATTGAAGGCTGTGCCGGCGGCGGCGGCCGGTACGATGCCGGCATGATGGCCTACTGTCCGCAGATCTGGTGCAGCGATGACACCGACCCGCTGATGCGCCTGTCCATTCAGTATGGCAGTTCGCTGGCTTATCCGGCCAGTGTGATGAGCTGCCATGTCTCCGTTTCACCCAATCATCAGACCGGCCGGTCCACGCCACTGCCGACCCGCTTCATAACTGCGGCCGCCGGCATGCTTGGCTATGAACTTGATCCGCATAACCTGAGTGCAGATGACAAAACCGCCATCCGCCGGCAGATCCAGCGTTATAAAGAAATCAGCCCGCTGCTGCTGGAAGGTGACTTATACCGCCTTTCCGGCCAGCCGGAAAAGGATGGCTACTATGCCTGGATGTATGTATCCAAAGACAAGAAGCAGGCCGTGGCCAGTGTCGTCTTTACCGATGTTCAGCCTAATGCCCCCGTTGTTTACCTGCATTTAGACGGCCTGCGGGCTGATAGCCGCTATACGGTCGAGCAGTTCAATATCAAAGCCACCGGCAGCCAGCTTAAACTGGCCGGCCTGCCCCTGCCGGCAATAAGCGGCGATTATCCGGCTTTCCAATTTAAGATAAGCCAGACTGATTAAGCTGAAGCCTGATCAGGCCATTTAAAAACCCGGATTTTGAACTCCGGGT
>CAYTET010000024.1:0-2153 GCA_964436975.1 uncultured Erysipelotrichaceae bacterium | reverse complement strand
GGAATAATGTTTTCAATAAGTCTTGTGCCTTCTCTTGGTTTTGTTTTTCTGTTGTATTCCTACCAGCAAGTTTTTATTAATTCCTGTATGACTATCGGATTGCTCATTTTACAGTACTCCTTAGGGAACTTCTCTTGCTGCTTTTGCGAGTCAAGTCCCCTATTTTTTACATAAGTGTAGTTCCTTGAACTCAAGAGATTTGTACGCGTTCATGAGCGAATTCGGACTATCGGTTTTCTACTTAAGAATTGGAGGCACCTAGTACGGTGCCCGTACATTTTGCTCCCGTGTTCCGAAAAGCAAACAAATACAAGGTTATTATCCGATTGAAGTGTTGTATATTATCATCTTTCTATTGGCAATATTTGTGGATTTCGAAAGGCTCGATTAGCAGATCAAAAAAAGCAAAAAAATATCGAATGACATTTATCGAGATGCGCCGTGAGTATAAAACTCATAGTGCTTTTATTATATCTGTGATATCTTGAGAAGCGTTTCTACAGAGTTGATAACCTGCTGCCATTGGATTCCAGAGGCATATGAAAATTTGTTTTGATAAGACGCCCATAGTTTTTGCATATCAGCATCTTCTTCAATTTCTGCTATTGTAGTTGAAGCGTCTTCAAACAGATTAAACGTTCCCCGCTTCTTTGATGTTGCAAGAAGGGCCGTATGAAGTGTTTCAGCATTGATTGCATCTATATCTAGTTTAAGCAAAATATGGATATCATAAAAGTCTCTCATCCGTGTATTTGTCGTTGCACGTGATACTACCGTTTCCAGCTTTTCAGCCAATACAGTTTCAAGATTATAAGCTAGAACACTGATAGAGCGATCTTCAAGCATAAGATGAAAGACGTACTGAACAGCCCTTGGAGTGATGATGTCGCCTGTTGAGATATCAATTTTCAGAGGTGTAAGCACCTGATCGAATTCAGTTTCCATACTGATTCTCACCCCAGGATATTCAAACTCATCCATAATAGTATCAACTTGTTTTACACGAAAAACTACGCCATCTTCAACTGGTGTTTGAATGATCTCTGAAATAATTCGTTTTACTTCATCTACATTTACGTCCGATCCTTTTATGGTTGCATCAATATCCATGGTGGAGCGAACGTCTATACCCACCATTGCCGCTACCAGCATACCTCCTTTTAAAATGAACTGGTCTTTATAGCGAGAAAGCGACATCCGTTCCAGAAATCTCTCCATCATGTAATTGCGCATAAGTACCTGCGCATCTGCTGATTTTTCCTTAGAAAGATTGCGGATCAAAGCCTTTAATTGAGTAGCGCTTTTTATCATAATAGAACTTCCAGATATTTTTTAAGTATAGCGTCAACGTGGAATGTATTTGCATATTTAACTAGTTTTCTAAGGTTCTTATCACTACGTCTTACATATTGTTTTAATGCATCTTGCATGGTTGTAATCTCGATTTTATTTCTGCTTCGCAAGACATCACATAGTGTTCTTTCCATGTCATAGGTATTAACGATATGACCAAACGGGGTCTTGGATGAGATGACTCCAATTCCATACAATTCAGACTTGATGGTGTATACCTTAATACCATCAGCCTTTAATTTTGAAGGATTATATCCGGTCTTTAATGTAACAGAATATGACAGCGGTTCGCGGTCTGTTAAACCAAGCAGAAATAATGCTGTCTCATGTGAGAATATGGCCTGAGGACTTCGTAAATGAATCAGGTATAGTGCATCTTTCCATGTTTCTTTAGAAGCATAAACGCCACGCGCAAATTGCTCTAGTTCATTATCAGCGATGTATTGATAAAAAACAGTTTTTGCAATACCCGCTTTAACAACAGACTGCGTCTGTAAAATACCGCCACTCTCTTTAGTCATAATATCTAACTTTTCGTAGTTCGTCATAAGGTTGCTTCCCATCGTGCTAATATTGTAATTGATATTAGCACGCTTGTAAATGGCATATCTACTGTTCTGCTCTTGTATGAATTATAGCTGTATGAATTATATGTACAGTTGTCTGCAAGTATAGAAAGCCAGTTATTCAATCTGCTGTATGATATAGAATTAGCGTTATAAGTAAACAATAAACATAAGGATTGAAAGGGACTAGAATATAGTCCAAAGGACCAAACGTTTATGGAAAACAGTAACAAG
>CAYTET010000023.1:0-26380 GCA_964436975.1 uncultured Erysipelotrichaceae bacterium | reverse complement strand
CTCCATACCGGATTGTATATTTAATAAAAACAGATGAAATACAGGTAATCCGAGCTTGTCGGCTCCAGAACGGCTTTAATTGCCGTTTCGGTCGGGTTGCAGATCGGGCCGACCGGAAGGCCCTCGTATTTGTAGGTGTTGTATTTGGAATCGATATCCGGATGGGTTTCACAGTCCTGCCAGGTATGATAATCATCATACAGGGCGTAGCATACCGTCACACTGGACTGCATCTTCATGCCTTGGGCCAGCCGGTTGAAGAAGATGCCGGCCACCATTTTCATGGATTCCTCGCTGTTGGCTTCAAACATGACCACGGAAGCCAGGGTGAAAACATCATGAATGCTGATTTTCTTGGCTGCCATGGTATCCGCAATTTCCGATTCATATTTCTTATAGATGACTTCGGTCTGATCAAGGATCTTGGCCGTGACCTGCTCAACCGTGGTATTGCTGTAGAAGTAATAAGTATCAGGCATCAGATAGCCTTCCAGATAGACATGCTCGCTTAAAAAGATATCCGTTGTCAGAAAATCATATTTATCGATCAGGGTATACATATAATCGATATCATTCCATTTAGCCAGAATCTCTTCCGCCGTCAGATTGGTTTTATCCGCAATGGCGGCCGCAAAATCCTTGGCCCACTTCCCCGGCAGCAGGGTTACTTCAACCTGCTCGACGATGGCTTTGTGCTCATCGGTAACGGTGTCAAAAATCTCTTTGACCGACATCGTCTTGTTCAGCAGATAGTTGCCGGCATAAATGGAAGATATATTATGCAGTTTGACGTATATCTTGGCCGCATTGACATCGCGGATCAGATTGCCGTCATACAGCTTCTGGATAACCGTGCTGCTGGAGCTGCCTTCCTCAATCACAAAGGCAATATCCGTGCTGTCATCGCCGACGGCTTTCAGATTGGATGAATAATAGCAAAAAAGAAGCATGAAAGTGGCCGCCAGGACTACCAGAACGGCCAGAATAATTACCAGAACCAGTCTTTTATTGCCCTTCCGTTTAGTCCGCGTCGTCTTTGTCATTTTGACTCTCCATAAACGCGTTGAAGGTTTCCTCGATCATCTGCCATCCCGCCTCGTCACTGACTTCGCTCAGGTTGCCCTGATCGTCATATTCCATGGCATAGACCTGATCCGAGGCATCATCTTCATCATAGAAAAGGACATATTTCTTATGATTGCTGTCGCTTTCAAAAGTCAGCAGAATAGTCATTTCCTTCTGCTGGCCATCATCGGCCGTGATTAGTAATGTGGGCTTATCTTCCATTGCTGTTCTCCTGTATTCTTCTTGAATCAAGATAGCTCTGCAGAATCTCCACGGCGGCCATCTGGTCGACAACCTGATGTCTCTTCTTGCGGTTCATGTTGCTGGCCAGCATTGTTTTCTGGGCACTGACGGTGGTCAGTCTTTCGTCCCACAGCACAACTTTTACCGCCGGCCGGGCCTGCTCAATCATGTCTTTGAAATGAATTGAGACCTGACCGCGGATGCCGACATCGCCGTTCATATGCTTGGGCAGACCTAAAACAATGGTCTGCACCTGTTTGGAATCAATCAGACTGACAACCTGCTTTAAAGCCGTGACATAGTCATCCGCCTCAAAGCGGATTGTTTCAACCGGACTGGCGATCAGGGCCGTCGGGTCGCAGATTGACACCCCGCAGGTCACTGATCCTAAATCCAGACCCATTATTACTGTTTTTGCTGAAGATAACATCTTACCAGTTCCTCGATTATTTCATAGCGGTCAACCGTGCTGATCAGGGCCCGCGCATTATTGTGTGAAGAGATATAAGCCGGATCATTTGAAATAAGGTAGCCGGAAATCTGATTAACCGCATTATAACCGCGCTGGCTGAGAGCATCATCAACCTGCTGCAGAATCAAACGGATATTCTCCCGCCGCAGCTGTTCACCGGAAAACACTTTCGTTGTTGTCTTGTCGTCTGTCATCACTGCCACCTTCCTTTACCCTTTAATAATACCCGCATTTAACCATTAATTAAAGCCCAAGCGCCTGCCGGACCGCTGCCGCCGCCTGATCCGCCTTGGCAACATCCTTGCCGCCGGCACTGGCCATGTCAGGCCGGCCGCCGCCGTTGCCACCGCAGATAGCAGCGGCCTGTTTGACCAGGTCACTGGCTTTGATGCCTTTGGCAATTGCCGCCTTGCCGGCGGCCGCAAAGAACATGACCTTGCTGTCAGTGCTGCCATAGAGCATCACTACCCCATTGTCACCCATCTTGCCGGCCAGTTTTTCGGTCAGCGGCTTAATGGCTCCGGTATCACCGTCAATCTTCTTTATGACGATATTCAAGCCGTCATGGCTGACGGCGGAAGCAACAATTGCGTCAGCCTGGTTAGCCTGCAGCTGGTCATTGAGCTGGCCGATCTGCCGGCTTAAAGCGGCATTGTCCGCTGCCAGCTGCTTTACTTTGTCCGTCAGGCCTTCATAGGAATTCATTTTGACGCTGCCGGCAATGCTGTCAAGCAGGCTTTCTTCCTGGATAAACTGCCGGTAGGCCCCGTAGGAGGTCTTAACCGTGATCCGGCGGATGCCGCTGCCGATGCTTTCCTCAGAAACGATCTTGAACACGCCAATCTGGGAAGTATTTGAGACATGGGTGCCGCCGCACAGTTCCTTGGAGACATCACCCATTGAAACCACTCGGACCACTTCTTCATATTTTTCATCAAACAGTGCCATGGCCCCTGTTTCCTTAGCCTTGGCCAGATCCATCAGATCGGTTACCACCGGATAGCCGGCAGCAATCTGCTTATTGACGATATCTTCAATGTGGGCCAGATTTTCAGCCGAGATCTTCTCATAATGCGTGAAGTCAAAGCGGGCATAATCCGCACAGACATACGAGCCGGCCTGATGAACATGACTGCCGATGACCTGTCTTAAGGCCGCCTGCAGCAGATGAAGGCTGGAATGGTTGGCCCGGATGGCCCGGCGGGCCGAGGCATCGATTTCCAGATGGAATGTGTCGTTAAGTCTTATTTTGCCGGCCAGAACGATAACATGATGCAGGGCCTGCTTGTTGGGAGCTTTTTCAACTTTAACAACCTGCAGCTCTGTATCCGGATTGGACATGGTGCCCTGGTCATAAAGCTGACCGCCGCTTTCAGCATAGAAGCATGTCTGCGACATGATGATGTCGCCTTCATCGCTGATTTCGTCTATTTTAACGCCGTCTTTGAACAGGCCGATTACTTTGCCGTCGGTCTGGTCATTGTCATAGCCGACAAAGACACTGGGCTGGGTAAAGCTCATCAGATCAGCCGACTGGGCTGACATGGATTCAGCCGCACTGCGGGCCGCCCGGGCTCTTTCTTTCTGCTGCTGCATGCATTCGTCAAAACCAGCCTGATCAATCGTAAAGCCTTTATCGGAGGCTATCTCCTTGGTCAGTTCCGGCGGAAAGCCGAATGTATCATAAAGCTTAAAAACGGTTTCTCCAGCCAGTATTTTTGAATCGCTCTTGTCCAGAACCGAAGTCAACAGTTTTTCACCGTCATTCAGTGTTGAGGCAAAGCGCTCTTCCTCGGCTTTGACAAGCTTCTCAATATAACTGACCTTTTCCTGCAGATAAGGATAGTAATCAATCATGTTATCAGCCACTACTTTGACCAGCTTATACATAAACGAGCCGCTGATGCCAAGACTGCGGCCAAAGCGGGCCGCCCGCCGCAGCACCCGGCGCAGAATGTAACCGCGCCCTTCATTGGAGAAAGTGGCACCGTCAGCCAGGGCAAAGGTAACCGTCCGGATATGATCGGCGATGACCCTGAACGCCATTTTATTGGCCGGATCACTGTATTTTTTAGCCGTCAATTTTTCGGTGGCGGCGATTATCGGCAGGAAAAGATCGGTGTCAAAGTTGGTTTCCCCGCCCTGACTGATGCAGACCAGTCTTTCCAGACCCATGCCGGTATCAATATTCTTCTGCGGCAGTTCTATAAACTGCTCGCGCGGAGTGTCGGCAACAGCGTTGAACTGGGAGAAAACAACATTCCATATTTCAACGTAGCGGTCATTTTCCATTTCATCAAAAAACAGTTTCTCACCCAAACCCTGCGGATCAAAAGCCGGCCCGCGGTCATAGTACATCTCAGTATCCGGACCGCAGGGACCTTCGCCGATCTGCCAGAAATTATCCTCTGACTTCAGAATATGGCTTGGGGAGACACCGAGCTGTTTGGTCCAGATATCATAGGCCTCCTGATCCTGGGGATACACCGTAATGTACCAGCGGTCTTTGTCAAAGCCCATCCATTCGGGATCGGTCAGAAAATGCCAGGCGAAAGGAATGGCCTCTTTCTTAAAATAGTCGCCGATGGAGAAGTTTCCCAGCATCTCAAAGAAAGTGTGATGCCGGGCGGTCCGCCCGACATTCTCAATGTCATTGGTCCGGATAGACTTCTGGGCATTGCAGATGCGGCGGTTAGCCGGTTTTTCCGAGCCGTCAAAATACTTTTTCAGAGCCGCCACGCCGGCATTAATCCATAAAAGAGTCGGATCGTTGTGCGGAATCAAGGAAGCTCCCGGTTCGACCATATGGCCATTCTGCTTAAAATAATCAAGAAACATCTGTCTGATCTGGGCACTGGTTAATTGTTTTGCCATTTTTCTACCTTCCGTTTCATATAAAAATCGTTCCGTAAAAACTTACAGGAACGATTTACCGCGGTACCATCCTGATTCACGCAGCTGCGTGCACCTTAATTATTCCTTAACGCGGAAATAACGTCCGGTTCTTCACCGGCGCTGGCTGACCGGCTTGCTAAACCGGCGGCAACGACTCACACCCTCAATCGTCTCTCTGCATCCGTCTGCTTAGTTTCTTGTCAGCGTTATTGTTTTACGGCTTTGATTATAGCACAACATCAAGGCCAAAGGTAGTTAATTAATGTTTGTGCCCGCCCTTTCCGTAACCGGCTTTACTGCCCCTTTTCCAGCCGGCTGTATAAGTCATTGATTAGTTGGCTGGCCTGGCTTTTTGAAAGATTGTAGTTCAGCCCGGCCGGCCGGTATTCAGCATAGTTATCTTCAACATAATGGTTATACATTTTGTCAATATAGCCAAACGACCAGGCGGCCGTCTTGTCATAATCAGCATTGCCAAAGCGGCTGGAATACCAGGCGGTGACATTGTCTGAGGTCAGAATTATCCCGGCGGCATCATCTGAAAGGGCGGCGATGCTGTTGGAGTCACACTTCTGATGCTTAATATTGTAAGAAGCAATGATTGAATCCGGCCGGCTATAGGCCAGTATCAGGTAGCATACCGCCAGACTAACGGCCACAAACTTAAACAGCTTGAAGCGGCTGTCATAGACGTAGACAATCAGGCCGGCCATGGTGATGCTGATGACAGCCAGCGCCCACAAAACCAGCACTCTTAATTCGGTCAGACCGTATGCCTGAATATAAAGACTCATCCGCCAGCCGCTGGAAAAGACCATGATGTAGGTGCAGGCACATATTACCGTCAGAGCGGCGCGCACCCGGCGGTCCGGCTTGAAGAAAAGCGCTGTGACTAAGACAATGATAATGTTGATGGAGCAGACACCCAGCAGCTGGAAGAATCCGGAGCGGGCATATTCGGCATAAGTGATGCCGGCCGGCAGCTGCATATGACCGGCAAACAGGTAAATTATCTGGATTGAGGAAAAGATGACATACAGAATGGCCAGCATAAGGTTTACGGTAAAGGCCAGATCCGCATTGCCGGTCTGATGATCAACCGCCTGCTCCTTAATCCGTTTCTTGGCCAGGTAAGCTATGCCGGCATAAGTGTTGAAGAAGGCAAATAGAAACAGCAGGATGATCATTATAATGTTTTCCGGCACAAATATCTTATTCAGCAGTCCGCTCAGCAGTGCATCAAACACCATATCGGCATCCGCCAACAGTTTGGCCATGATAATTACCAGCGGCAGACCGATCAGAACCCCGATAAGCACCGGAATAACCTTTTTGCCATGCCGGCCCTTAGCGGTATTCATCGCACTGATGGCATCGCATACCGGCTGAAACAGGCAGCTCACGGTTCCGCCGATTGTCTGCAGCATGGCGGTTATCTGCTTATAGAAATCCCACTGCTCACAGTCATAATTCAGTCTTAGCGTAATTACCAGCAGCAGGGCAAACATGGCCAGCCAGCTGAAGCAGTATATGGTGTCATTATCCGAAACAAAGCAGCTGACACCGGCTCCGATAAAAGTAAGCTGACAGACCAGATCAAACCAGCTGTTTTCCTTAAGCCGCCGGTGATAGACATAATACAGATAAGCTATTGTCGCCACCGCAAACAGGGCGACTCCGACACCCTTTCCGACATTATACAGACAGGCTGTAAAGATGGCGGCATATACCAGGGTTGGCAGGGCAATGGCGGCAAACCGCCCGCTGCGCTCGGCATCTTTGTTTGTCGTAATGATTTCACTCATTTTTATTTTGGTCCTCCGTATCGGAATAAATAAGAATATCGCCCGGCTGGCAGTCCAGCACCCGGCAGATCTGCTCCAGCGTTGAAAACCGGATGGCCTTGGCCCGGTTGTTTTTCAGAATCGACAGGTTGGCCAGGGTAATGTCAACCCGGCCGGCCAGTTCGGTCAGACTCATTTTTCTTTTGGCCATAACAACATCAAGGTTGATCTGGATCATAGTCAGCCTCATATCGTCATGTCATTTTCCTGTTTGTAGGCCACCGCTCTGGCAAAAACATTAGCCAGCACATGGCTGAACAAACCGGCAATGACAAAGACGATGATAATGACAGCGACGGACAATGTCGGATAGACAAAGATGCGGACGCTGTAAACTAACGCGATCAGCAGACTGCAGGTGCCCATTTTATGCAGGCAGCTGACATTGGAACTGACAAAGCAGTCATTTTGCAGAACGGTTTTAAATATCTGCCGCAGATAATAGATGATCAGGCTGGCCAGGGTGCCTGAAATCATGAAAACCGCCAGAACCGGGTAATACACCCGGGTGTAATTGGCATCATAGGTTTGGTAAAAGTGCAGAATAAACGGCATCAGAACCGTGCCGCCGATCAGCAGCACAAACATGATATCCAGGATATACTTGGTAAACAGCGTTAGCTTGTCTTTCATATAGTCACCCCGCTAATGACAGCATAGTATCCATTATATCGTTTGTCAATATATATTTATCGTTTATCAATATATAGCAAGGCAAAGAAAAGGCTCTTTCATATTGCCAAAGAGCCTTTGGAAGCCCGGCTGATGAAATCAGTCAGTCATGCCGTTATCGCTGTACTGGATAAGGCGCTGCTGCAGGGTTGTCCGGCGCTTATCATAATCATTGCGGCTTATCCCGGTAAAGAAAGCCTGATGGCTGCCGATCATGATCAGATGGCGGTTAGCCCGTGTCACGGCCGTATAGATCAGCTTTTTCTGCAGCATGATGCCATATTCACTGACCACCGGCATAATGACAAGCGGATACTCACTGCCCTGGGCTTTATGAATGGAAATGCAGTAGGCATGAGTGATGTTCATGAAGGTTTCGGCTGTATATTCAACAATCGTACCCTCAAAATCGACAACCAGCCGGTTCTGGTGGTTTTCATCATATTTGGCGGCAATGACATCGATCAGTATACCGATGTCCCCGTTGAAGACGTCATCATCGGTCTGGTTTTTCAGCTGCAGGATCTTATCGCCCTGCCGGAAGATCCGGTAGCCCATCGTCAGCTCCGGTTTGTCAGCCGCCGGCGGATTGAAAGTCTTCTGCAGTGCCACATTCAAAGCATCGATGCCGTTAATTCCGGCATATTTGGGGGCCACCACCTGAATATTCATCAGTCCCTCGCTGATATCCTCGTAGTTTTCCAGACCGTGACTGACTATTTCCAGAATCAGCCGGCGGACATCATAGGGCCCGCACTCAAAAAAGCGGATATCATTTTTGTCCGGAATAGCTTCACATTCATCATTTTTGATCTGGTTGGCCAGTTTGATAATGTCACTGCCCTCCTGCTGCCGGTAGATTTTTTCCAGTTTCACTACCTTAAACAGTCCGACATTGATCATATCTGCCAGCACACAGCCCATTCCGACCGAGGGCAGCTGGTCTTTATCACCGATCAGAATCAGTTTCTTAAACTGGGCCCCGGCTTTAAACAGATTGTACAGCAGCCACTGATCGACCATTGAAAACTCATCAATGATCAGCAGGTCAACGTTGAGAGGATCTTCTTCATTCTTGCCAAAGGTATTGGTCTCCAGATCCCAGCGCAGCAGTGAATGCAGGGTTTTAGCCTCCCCGCCGGTCAGCTGTGACAGTCTTTTGGCCGCCCGGCCGGTCGGAGCGCCCAGGGTGACGTTGTACTGGGGATAAAGGTAATGACACAGTTTGACCATGCCCCTGACGATAGTGGTCTTGCCGGTGCCCGGGCCGCCGGTCAGAATCAGCAGGTCGTTGGCAAAGAAAGCCTCAATGGCTTCTTTCTGCTTTTCCTGGTACACAATGCCCAGTTCCTCTTCGACTTCTTCGATTTTCTTATCGATGATACCGCTGTCGACCGGGGCAAAGCCCTGACTGGGAAAAAGACTTAAATACTGGGCAATGTACTTTTCAGCTTTGTACTGGCTGATGGTATAAATACGGTCTTCTTCAACCACCGCCGTTTCACTTTTCTGCAGCATGTCCACCACTTCAGCCATGTCAAAATCTATATCGGGCAAAAGCTTAACGATTTTATCTTCAAATTCGGCCAGCATCATATAGCTGTCGCCGCTGCGCATGCACCATTCCATCAGCATTGATCCGGCCAGGGCCGTCAGCCGCTGAACGCTGTTCAGCGATCCGCCGGTGGAAAGAGCAAACTTATCCGCCGTCGCAAAGCCGATGCCGTCAACCCGCAGGGCCATATCATAAGGGTTCTGGCTGAGGGCGTTCATCATATTGTCCCCGTAAAAATGCTGAAGCTGCATGATCTGCTTCATGGTCAGATGATGGCTTGTCAGATAGGCATACTTGTCATCATCCTGGCTGGCCGCCCCTTCAATGATGACCTGCCGTCGCTTGGGATTGAGCTGGGGCAGCGCCTTCAGACAGTCCGGATTATTGCGGATGACGGTCAGAGCCTCGTTTCCAAAGGTATCGGCAATCAGTTCCGCCGTTTTGCGGCCGATGCCTTTAAACTTAGGTCCGGCCAGCAGACTGACCAGCTGGGCCCGGTCACTGACCGGCATGACACACAGTGAACTTATTTTAAACTGCATGCCATAGCGGGGATGTTCGACATACTCTCCGGTCAGCTGATAGCCGATATCCCGGTTCAGCTTGGGCAGATAGCCGATGACGGTTACTTCGTCATTGTCTTTTTTCTCGCCGGCCACTTCAAAAACGGCCACGGTATAGCCGTTGTCCTCGCGCCGGTAGATCCATTTGACAAACTGACCGCTTATTACCATTTCAGCCTCCGCATCAGCGCAGCATAAAATACAGCGAGACGGCATTATTCAGCAGATGCAGCAGCACCGGAGCCCAGAAATTATCCGTGATGTAATAGACGCCGCCTAAAAACAGCCCCATGCAGCCATAAGTCAGCGCAAACCAGCCGTCGCTCAGATTGCCGGCAAACATGGCTTCATAGACATGCAGAAAGCCAAACAGAAGAGCCGACAAAATCAAGCCGAGATTGAACCGGCCCCTGCTCTGCAGCGGCCGGAACAGGCAGCCGCGAAAAGTGATCTCTTCAACCAGGGGCGAAAAAAACAGTACCGCAAAGCAGATTAAAGCCGGGCTGGATTCCAAAGCCAGACTGATCTCCGTCTGATTCTGGCTGTCCGTGCTGCCGCTGAGTATTTCAGCAATCTGCGAGCACTGACCGGCACATATTGACATCAGCACAAAACCCAGGACAACGGCCAGCAGGATCGAAAAGAACTTTTTGCCGAAGCGGCGGCTGCTGTCAGCCAATAGCGGCCAGGCCAGAATAATTGTGATGACAAAATAGACAATATAAAAGCTCCATTCATAAAATTCAGCCGGCAGCTGGGGAAACAGATGGTACAGCCGGCTCAGCAATTTAGGATACAGATAGTTATATCCGACAATATAGCGCACCAGAATAATAATGATATTCTTCAGGGGCAATACATCAGTAAAGGCTTTTCTTTCAGTCATTTACCTGCTCCTTCAGCCGCAGCTGGGTATTGATGCCGTTCAGATAGGTTTCTTCGATGCGCCCGCCGCCCAGACAGCGGTCATTCTGATAGAAGACGGCTTCCTGACCGCAGCTGACGGCGCTGATCTGCTGGGGATAACAGACAAGCAGTTGGTCAGGACCAATCAGCCGGATACTGACCGGATTATCGGGCTGGCGGTAGCGGAACTTGGCCGCACAGGCATAAGGCTGGCTTAAATCAAGATCATCCGGCAGCCAGTTAAGCCGGCTGACCAGACAGGAATCGGACATCAGCCACTGCCGCTGCCGGCTGCTGGCTACATAAAGATGGTTTTTAGTGACATCTTTGCCTACAACATACCATTTGCCCTGATCCCCGCCGATGCCCAGACCGCGCCGCTGGCCGATGGTATAGTATAAAACACCGTCATGCTCCCCGACCGTATCCCCGGTGGCGACATCAATCATGATGCCCCGGCGGGCCGGCAGATAATTAGTCAGAAAGGCCTTGAAATCCCGCTCGCCGATAAAACAAACGCCGGTTGAATCTTTTTTGCCGGCAATAGACAGCTGCAGATCGGCCGCGATGGCCCGCACCTTGGGCTTGTCAATCTCACCCAGCGGCAGAATTGTCTTCTGCAGGGCGCTGTAGCCGACCTGGTCCAGAAAATAAGTCTGGTCCTTATTCCGGTCGAACGCCTTATACAGGGCCGTCTGACCGTTTTCAGTGACAATCCGGCCGTAATGACCTGTCGCCACCCAGTCAAACCCCTGCTGGCGGGCAAAATCAAAGAAGGCATCAAATTTTATGTATTTATTGCACAGAATATCAGGATTGGGGGTCCGCCCTTTCTTGTACTCTTCCAGAAAAGTCGCGAAGACCTCATCCCAGTATTCCCTGATGAAATCAATCCGGTACAAGGGAATGCCAATTTTAGCAGCCACGGCCTTGGCATCAAGATAATCCTGCTCCTGCGGACATATTTCATCATTCAAAGTCGGATTGCCTTTAATATCATCGTTGACCGCACTGTCCCAGTTGCGCATGAAAGCAGCCGCCACCTGGTGGCCCTGCTCTTTTAACAAATAGGCGGCGACTGCCGAGTCGACACCGCCGCTGAGACCTACCATAATTTTCATTGCTTCAATCCCTTACCGGCTCAATCTGCCGCAGCCGCCCGCATAAAGGATAATTGGGGCAATTGCTGTTGCAGTTCTTCTTCATGATATTCGCCACGGTCTGCAGGTCATCACTCTCAAAAATCTCAATTTCGTCATCATCATAGCCGATCAGCATCCGGTCTTCATCCAGAATGATCGGCCGGCGCAGCACCGAGGGGTTGCACTGGACAAAGTGAATCAGTTCATTCAGATTCATGGCATCAAGATTAACGTTGGATTCCCTGATGATCTTGGAGCGGCGGGAGATTAAATCATCCGTGCCGTTTTCAGACCGCGTTAAAAGGAAGCGCAGCTCCTTCTCATTTAAAATAGTTGTGAAAATGTTCTTTTCCGAGTAGTTTTTATTGTGATCCTTAAGCCAGGCCTTGGCTTTGCGGCAGGATGCACAGCCCGGTGAAGTGTAGATAACAATCATTTTTTATCACCGCTAAGATTATAGCATATAAAATGTCTTGTTATTGCATTCCCCTCAAATATCTGCTAGTATAAGTGGGCATAAAAATGCGCCTATAGCTCAATTGGATAGAGCGTTTGGCTACGAACCAAAAGGTTGCGGATTCGATTTCTGCTGGGCGCACCATTTTGTAATCAAAAAGCCGCTGAGGCTTTTTTTCTTTGCCCTATCGGCAACCGAACCGAGCCGGGCCTTTTTTATGCATTGCGGCGGGCCGGGGCCTTCATTGTTTTTCTTGCATTAAGCCGGCGGGCAGACTACAATAACGGTAATGACGATGACGAAGGATATGCTGGCATAAAAACCTGCCTTCAGCGAGCCGCGGATGGTGCAAGACGGTATGCAGATTGTGACAGTTGGACCTTCAGCAGTTGCGTTAAGCCGGCAGCGGCCGTTATCCGTGAGGTGATTCTGTTAATTGTATGGAATAAGACGGGTGGTACCGCGCTTCGGCGTCCCAGAATGGTACTTTTTTTGTGTAAAGGAGAACAATTACCATGACTTCGCAAAAAAGAATGCTCAGCGGCATCAAGCCGACCGGCCAGCTGACCTTAGGCAATTACATCGGCGCCCTGAAAAATTTTGTCAGCTATCAGAATGATTATGAAATGATTGTCTTCATTGCCAATCTGCACTGTATTACCATCTACCAGCAGCCGGACGAACTGCGCAAGGCCCTTCATGATGCCGTCATCCTTTATCTGGCCTGCGGTCTTAATCCTGAAAAAGCCACGATTTTTCTGCAGTCTGATGTCAAGGAGCACGCCCAGCTGGGTTTCATCATGACCTGCAATTCCTATATGGGCGAGCTTTCCCGCATGACCCAGTTCAAAGAAAAAAGTGCCAACCAGAAGGAAGAAGGCATCTCGGCCGGTCTGTTTGTCTATCCCCCGCTGATGGCGGCTGATATTCTGATGTATGATGCCAATTACGTGCCGGTCGGCGAAGACCAGAAGCAGCACGTTGAGCTTACCCGGGACATTGCCACCCGTTTCAACAACCGCTACGGCACTACCTTTGTACTGCCTGAACCGCTGGTGCAGAAAGTCGGAGCCCGCATCATGTCATTGTCCGATCCTACCAAAAAGATGTCCAAGTCGGATGAATCTAATAAAGGCTGCATCTATCTTCTGGATGACCCGCAGGTTGCCCACAAAAAAATAATGTCGGCGGTCACGGATAATCTGGCCAGTGTCAATTACGACAAAATCAACCAGCCGGGCATATCCAATCTGATTGAGATAATGGCTTCCCTTTCCAACCGCTCTATCGATGATATTGTGGCCAGCTATCACTCCAGCGGCTACGGCACTTTTAAAAAGGCGGTCGCTGAAGTTGTCTGCGCCACTCTGACCGATATTCAGAAGCGCTATCATGAAATTGACGAATCCGGGCTGGCCCGGCAGGTTTTAAGCGATGGTGCCGCCAAGGCCGAGGCTATTGCCAAAGTCAAGCTGGATCAGGTCCAGCGTAAAATCGGCATTGAAATTTTTTAAATAATTTATTTAGCCGCAGTATCGATGCTGCCGCCAAAGACAATGTAGCGGTCATAAGGCCACTCGGTCAATAAATTCATTAACAGGGTGAAGACATAGACAATATCTCCCGGCCAGGCCGTATTGGCCAGCCCGCCCCAGAAAGAAGCCGAACACAGTGCGGCCGTCCACCAGGTTGACAGCGGGATAAAAATAAGGTTGTACAAAGCTGTTTTTGCCATGGCAACAGCCACGTTGTTGGCCGAACGGAAAGTAAACTTGCGGTTGACGGTAAAATTCCAGATAACGGAAAGAATTACCGAAATCAGATAGGCCACCCACTCCTGCATCTTCAGGACATTGAACAGTAAAAGATACGAAATTGTCTCGATAACACCGGCTGAGGCCATGCATAAGATGTATTTACCCATTCTTTTGATTTCAGCGTTTTTATCCTGCGGTTTTGTTTCAGTCATGATTCTGTCTTCCTTCCCTTTATAAAACAAACATTTTCATCTTATACCAAACCGCTCCGCAATGCCAATTTTAATTAAAGCGGCCGGCTGTGCTATCATTAAGCAAAAGGAAGGCAAAAATGGATAACCCTTTCCCTTATTCAGCGGATAACAAGCGCTACCAGACCTTTGTCTATTACTGCCGGCGCCACTTCGGCCGGCGGATTTATAAAGTACCCCTGCAGACACCCTTTTCCTGTCCCAACCGGGACGGGACCGTTTCCACTACCGGCTGTCTGTTCTGCCAAAACGGCAGCAGCGGTTTTCCGCTGGCAGCGGATGATAATCTGTTAAGCCAGTACCGGCAGCGCCAGGCCGTTTATCAGCGCAAGTGGCCTGACGGACTGCCTTTTGCCTATTTTCAATCCTATTCCAATACCTATGCCCCCCTCAGCCAGCTTAAGGCCTTCTACCAGCCCTTTCTGGCTGATGACAGCATTGCCGGCCTGGTTATTGCCACCCGCTGTGACTGCCTTGACGAGGCAAAAATTGAATGGCTGGCCCAGTGTGCCAATAAGAAAACCATCTGGCTGGAGCTGGGCCTGCAGAGCAGCTGTGATGCCACGCTGAAAGAAATGAACCGCGGCCATAATGCGGCCCAGTTTGCCGCGGCCGTCAAGCAGCTAGACCGAGCCGGGCTGTGGGTCAGCGTTCATATAATTGACGGCTGGCCAAGTGAAACGGCGGCAATGATGATGGATACCGCCCGCTTTATTGCCCAACTGCCGGTCAAAGCAGTGAAAATCCATATGCTTCATGTCCTGAAAGATACTCCTTTAGCCGCCGCCTACACCAGCCGCCCGTTCAATCTGCTGAGTTTGGATGAATATACGGATATTGTGATCCGGCAGCTTGAAGTGCTGCCGGCGGAAATGGTAATCGAAAGACTGACGGGCGACGGCATGGCTGCTGACCTGGTTGCCCCGCTGTGGACCCGAAAGAAAATTGCCGTGATTGACAGCATTGATAAAAAAATGGCCGCTGAAAACAGCTGGCAGGGTAAAAACTATGCGCGATTATAAGACAATTGATGCTGTCTCCCTTTCTCATGTGCTGATGCAGCCTTTTATCGATAGAACAAGTGTGGCAGTCGACGCTACAGCCGGCAATGGCCTTGACACCCTTTTTCTGGCCCCGCTGGTGGCTCATGTCTACAGCTTTGATATCCAGCCGGAAGCCCTCAATAAAGCCCGCCAGACTTTGGCAGGCTATGACAATGTTACCTTTATCAATGACAGTCATGCCAATATGGCCCGGTATGATATTGGTCAGGCCGACCTGATCATCTTTAATCTGGGCTGGCTGCCCGGCGGCCGCAAGGCCATTACCACCGAAGCCTCTTCCACCCTGGCCGCTTTTAAGCAGGCCTGGACGCTGTTAAAGCCCCATGGCGGCCTGGTTGTAACCTTTTATCCCGGTCATGAAAACGGGCTGGCTGAACTGAAAAACGGACTGGTCTGGTTTGACAGTCTGGCCGGCCAGGCACTGATTGTTTCCTACCAGACCTACCGCCAGCCGGCGGCTCCGGCCGTCTTTTCTATCGAGAAGCGCTGAAGCGGCGGCACAGCTGGGTGAAATAATCAAAAATATAATGTGAATCGGTCTGATCCGTCAGCCGCTCGGGATGCCACTGCACCCCCAGCACATTATCACCGTACTCAATGGCTTCAATTACCCCGTCATCACAATAGGCCGCAACCTTAACGCCCGTTCCGCACTGGCAGACCGCCTGATGATGGGTCGAATTAACTTTTATCTGGCTGACCGGCATGATTCTGGCCAGCCAGCTTTCTTTTTCAATATTTACTATCTGGGTGCCGTCATAGCGGCTGTCTAAAAGCCAGTGCTGACCGTTCTGAGGTCTTTGGGTCGGCAGATCCTGGTATAAGGTGCCGCCCAGAACCGCATTCAGCACCTGAATGCCCCGGCAGATGCCCAGAACCGGCATATGACAGTTTAAAGCGTATTTGATGGCGGCAACATCAATCAGGTCATTTTCCGGATTAACTTTGCCGCAGACCGGCAGAGTCGTCTGATGATAAAGCCCCGGATCAATGTCATTGCCGCCGGTGACCAATAGACCGCTGCTCTGCTCAAGCAGTTTATCAAAGCAGTTTTCATTCTGACTGACCAGCGGAATTATCCCCAGATTACGTTCCGAAAGCCTTTTATAATAGTTATCCGGATTAAAATTGTTCCCGTCTTCATGCCGGGTAGTCACAGCGATATAGATGTCTTTCATAAGCCGCCGCCTTTCAAGTCTTATTCATTATATACGCGGGCATTGTTTTTGACGCAGAAAATGTAAAGGTATATTATTTTAGTACACCCCCACGGGGTGTGGGAGACAGCTAAATGTTAAAGGAACAACATTTTAATATCAGCGGCATGTCCTGTGCCGCCTGTGCCGCACATGTTCAAAAAGCAGTTGAAAACCTTAACGGAACGACCCGGGTCAATGTCAATCTTCTGGAAAACAGCATGCAGCTGGAATATGACGATTCTAAAACAGATGAAAATACCATTATGGCGGCCGTGCAGAAAGCCGGCTATGCGGCTTCAGTAGCCGGCCAAACGGACAGTCTGCCGGTACCGGCGGCGGATGAAAGCCGCCGCCAGACCCAGCAGGCCCGCCAGCGGCTTTTATGGTCGGTCGGTTTTCTGATTCCGCTGATGTATATAAGCATGGGGCCGATGCTGCATCTGCCGCTGCCCTATTTCATGGCCGATTCGGTAATGGTCAGAGCCCTCAGCCAGTTAGTCCTGGTAATTCCCATCATGTTTCTCAACCGTTTTTATTTCACCAACGGCTTTAAGATGCTCTTTAAAAAAGCCGCCAATATGAATTCTTTGATTGCCATCGGGGCCTCCGCCTGCTTCACCTACAGTCTGGCGGTCACTTTCATCCTGGCCTACCAGCTGACCGCCGGCCTTAACAGCGGTTCGGCTGATCTGTATTATGAATCAGCCGGATCCATTCTGACCCTTATTTCCCTGGGCAAATACTTTGAAGCTTTAAGCAAGCATAAGACCACCCGGGCCATTGCCGAACTCGTCAAACTGCTGCCGCAGACAGCCCTGCTCTGGCAGGATGGCAATGAAACAACCGTTCTGGCCTCCCAGCTGAAAAGCGGGGACATTGTCAGTGTCAAAGCCGGCATGGCTGTTCCGGCCGACGGCCCCATAATTTTCGGCAGCGGCAGTCTGGATGAGCAGGCTCTGACCGGTGAAAGTTTTCCGGCTGAAAAAACAGTCGGCGACCGGGTCAGTGCGGCGACAATCAATACGGCCGGTTATTTCCGCTTTCAAGTTGACAGTATCGGCTCCGATACCGCCATCAGCAAGATAATCAAGCTGGTCTATGAAGCCTCTTCTTCCAAAGCCCCCATCAGCCGGCTGGCCGACCGGATTGCCGGAGTATTCGTGCCCATTGTTATTGCCATTGCGGTTGTAACCTTTACGGTCTGGATGCTGCTAGATCACAATTTCACCGCCGCCATGATTAAGGCGGTTACTGTTCTGGTAGTATCGTGTCCCTGTGCCCTGGGTCTGGCTACCCCGACAGCCATTATGGTAGGAACCGGCGTCGGAGCCAAAAACGGCCTGCTGTTTCATTCAGCGGCCGGCCTGGAAACCCTGGCTAAGGCTGACACGGTGATTATGGATAAGACCGGAACACTGACCAGCGGCATGCTGCAGGTCAGCGGTGTTTATCCCTATGGCTGCTCGGCGGATTATCTGCTGCAACTGACAGCCGGCCTGGAAGCTTCTTCCAGCCATCCTTTAGCCGCCGCCATCTGCCGCTATGCGGCCCAGAATCAGGTGGCCGCGGCAGCGGCTGCCGTCATTCAGACTGCCGACGGATTCGGTCTGACCGGACGGATCGGCGCCAAGGAAGTAATTATCGGCAATGAAGCCTTTATGATGCAGAATTCAATTGATATTTCCCCCGCCCGCACCGATTTGGATAAGACCGGTGAAAACGGCCAGACGGCGGTTCTGGCCGCGGCTGACCATCAGCTGATCGGTCTGCTGGCCCTGGCGGATACACCCAAGCCCTCCAGCAGCGAAGCGGTGGCCCTGTTTAAAAAGATGAGGCTGACCACCATCATGCTGACCGGCGACAGTCCGGCCGCGGCCGCCGCCGTGCAGAAGCAGTGCGGCATAGACCAATTCAGAGCCCGGGTGCTGCCCAAGGACAAGCATGACATCATCAGGCAGCTGCAGCGCCAGGGCCATACCGTAGTCATGATCGGCGACGGCATCAATGATGCCCCGGCTTTAGCGGCAGCTGATGTCGGCATGGCCATCGGGTCCGGTACCAATGCGGCTATCGAGGCCGCTGAAGTAGTTCTTACCAAAAGCGATCTTTTGGATGCTGTCAATGCCTTCCGCCTCAGCAAGGCGGTCATGACCAACATCAAACAGAATCTGTTCTGGGCCTTTTTCTATAATGTCATTATGATCCCGCTGGCCGCCGGCGTATTCTCCGGCTGGCTGCACCTGTCATTCAGCCCGATGCTGGGGGCGGCGGCGATGAGTTTCTCCTCGGTTTTTGTTGTCAGCAATGCGCTGAGGCTTAATGCCTTCAAGCCGCTGGAACTGACTTCAGATAAAAAAGAAATGACCCAACCGGTCAGAAAGGAACAAAAGAAAATGAATACGAAAACACTGAAAATTGAAGGAATGATGTGTGCCCACTGCCAGATGCGGGTTGAAAAGGCCTTAAGCAGCCTTGACGGGGTTGCCGATGTCAAAGTCGATCTGGGTGCCGGCCAGGCAGCCGTGACCCTCAGCAAGCCGGTCAGTGATGCCGAACTGACCAAAGCGGTTACGGATGCCGGCTATGATGTTACCGGTATTATCTGATGCAGGCTGATCATAAGGAAATCAGCCGGCTGGTTAAAACGGCCCGCGGTCAGCTTGACGGCATTCTCAATATGATTGAACAGGACCGCTACTGCATTGATATTTCCAACCAACTGCTGGCGGCCCAGGCCATTCTGTCAACGGCCAATCAGAAGATCATCGCCGCCCATCTGAAGAACTGTCTGGCCAATGCGGCAGATGCCGCTGACCGGCAGGCTAAAATTGATGAAATTATTGCCCTTATCGATAAGATGAGCCGCTAAAAAAGCTTATCCGCCTGCTCTGACGGATAAGCTTATTTTTATATTTAGGCTCAGCCGATGGCCCCATCCATCTGAATCTTCATCAGCTGGTTAAGCTCGACGGCATATTCGACCGGCAGCTCCTTGGTGAAAGGCTCCAGAAAGCCCATGACAATCATCTGGGTGGCCTGGTTTTCGGTCAGACCGCGCGACATCAGGTAAAACAGCTGCTCTTCATCAATCTTTGAAACCGTGGCCTCATGTTCAATTGACGAGTTATCGTTATTCAGGATGTTGGAGGGCACGGTATCGGAGGCCGACTGCTCATCCAGAATCAGGGTATCGCATTCTACTTTGGTCTTGGCATCAGAGGCCTGCGGGCTGTGATAGACCCAGCCGCGGTAATTGGCAATACCGCCGTTGCGGGCAATTGATTTGGACACAATCGAAGAAACCGTATGCGGCGCCAGATGAATCATCTTGGCCCCGGTGTCCTGAATCTGGCCGGCCGAAGCAACAGCGACGGTAATCGTCATTCCCTTGGCATAAGGTTCAGCCAGAATGCAGGCCGGATACTTCATGGTGATGTGGGAGCCGATGTTGCCGTCGACCCATTCCATCAGACCGTTTTCATAGACCTTGGCCCGCTTGGTGGTCAGATTGAGAATATTGACCGACCAGTTCTGAACCGTTGAGTAGCGGCATTTGGCATCTTTATGAACGAAGATTTCGACAACAGCGGCATGCAGGGAATCCTTGGAGTAGACCGGAGCCGTGCAGCCTTCGACATAATGCAGATTAGCTCCCTCATCAACTATGATCAGCGTTCTTTCAAACTGGCCCATGGCCTCGGAATTGATCCGGAAATAAGACTGCAGCGGCTTGTCCAGGGTGACATGAGGCGGGACATAAATAAACGAGCCGCCGGAAAAGACACACGAATTCAAAGCCGCAAACTTGTTGTCCGTATAGGGCACAATCGTACCGAAATACTTTTTTACCAAATCAGGACAGTACTTGATGGCACTGTCAGTGTCCAGAAAGATGACCCCTTTGGACTGGACTTCATCCAGCATGTTATGGTAGACAACTTCTGATTCATACTGGGTCGACACCCCGGCCAGATACTTCTGCTCGGCTTCGGGAATGCCGAGGCGGTCAAAGGTATTCTTTATAGTGGCCGGAACCTCGGCCCAGGTATCAACCGTCTTGTCGGCCGACCGGATAAAATATGTATAATCTGAAAAATCAAGGCTGCTCAGATCCGGGCCCCACGAAGGCATTGGCATCTTGATGAAAGCCTGATAGGCCTTCAGCCGGTACTGCAGACACCAGTCGGGCTCCCCTTTGGCCGCTGAAATCTGGCGGACAACCTGTTCACTCAGCCCTTTGCCGGTTGAATACAGCGCGGTGTCCTGGTCATGAAAACCGTACTGGTATTCATCCCGGTTCTTAAACAGCTGCTCGTTATTGTTATTTTCCGTCATGTTTTTCCGACTCGCTTTCATCCAGCAGCTGCTGTAGCCCGTGCCAGCCGATTGTCGCGCATTTAATCCGGTTGGCCTGCTTGGAAACCCCGCTGAAAGCACCGGCTTCAGCCAGCAGTTCTTCGTCATAAGGCTGCATGTTAATCATGGCCATGTAGTTTTTCAGGATCAGCCGGGCCTGTTCAACCGTCTTTCCTTTGACCAGGTCCGTCATTATCGACGTGGAGGCCGTTGAAATGGCGCAGGCGGTGCCGTCAAAAACAATATCTTCAATAATTCCGTCTTTTATCTTGGCCTGGACATGAATATCATCGATGCAGGAGTCCGAAGCCATATGAACACTGTTATACTGCGGATCATCCACCAGGCCGTGGTTATGGGGATACTGGTAATTGTCCAGAATGACTTCCCTGACCACCTGGGGATCCTTCAGCAGTTTTGTTTCATCTGACATGATAGCCCTCCTTTGCTCAAATAACTACATCAACAGCGCTGGCCAGCGTTGTTTGGCCGACCACTTCAATGAAGCGGTCGATCTCTTCTTTTGTATTGTAGAAATACAGGGAGGCCCGGATAGTAGCGGGAACCCCCAGAAAATCAGGCAGCATCTTGGCACAGTGCAGACCGCTGCGCACGGCAATGCCGTTGGCGTTTAAATAACCGGCCGCATCCTGGGCAAAAACGTCTTTAACATTGAAGGTAATGATTCCGGTATCGCAGTGCGGGTTATAGACGGTAACGTTGTCCAGTTTCAGCATTTTTTCAATCAGATAGTCACGCAGCTGGCCTTCATAGGCGCTGATGTTATCCAGACCGATCTTCTGAATATACTGGACAGCCGCATCCATGCCCAAAACCCCTTCTATATTGGGAGTGCCGACTTCAAAGCAGTACGGCGGATCGCGCAGGATGATGCAGCCGGAGGCATCAAAGCGGGCATTGGCACCGCCGCCCATAAAGTAGGCATCGGTCTGCCTGAGCAGATCATACTTGCCGTAAAGAACGCCCACCCCGGTCGGCCCGCAGCACTTGTGGGCTGAAAAGGCCAGAAAATCACAGTCCCAGTCCGCCACGTCAATCTTCTGGTGCGGCACGGCCTGCGCCCCGTCAATGATGACAACCGCCTTCTGCTGATGGGCCAGCTGGCAGATCTGCTTGACCGGCACATTATAGCCCAGCACATTGGATACGGCCGCCAGCGCCACAATTTTAACAGCCGGCGTCAGCATCTTTTTGAAGTTTTCAACAGTTATGCGGCCCGCACTGTCCAGCGGGATGAATTTTACATTGGCCCCGGTCAGCTGGCAGACTTTAAACCACGGCAATATGTTTGAGGCATGCTCGCTTTCGGCGGAAAGAACCGTGTCGCCCGGCTTAAGATGACTCAGGCCGTAGCCGTAAGCCACCAGGTTAAGTCCGTAGCTGGCCCCGGAAGTAAAGACAACCTCCCGGCTCTGACAGTTTAACAGTCCGGCCACTGTCTGCCGGCTGTGATCAAAAAGCCGGTCCACCTCCACGGAGATATCATAATCGCCCCGGTCATAATTGGCATTGATTTGGGTATAGTAATGGTTGACTGCATCGATGACACACTGGGGTTTGAAAGTCGTGGCGGAATTATCCAGATAGACCAGCGGATGGCCATGCATCATCCGGTTATCCAGCATGGGGAAATCCGCCCGTATTTTATCTATTTCAAACATTGCTTCGCCACCTTCGTTTCTATCTCCTGCTTAAGGGTCTGGTTGACTTTATCATCGCTTATGGCCTGGGTAACCGGCATCAGATAGCCGATGGTCAGCAGATTCAGCGCCTGCTGGCGGGTCAGGCCGCGGGATTCCATGTAATACAGCTGGTTTTCATCCGGCTGGCCCAGGGAAGCCGCATGGCTGGCCGCCACATCATCATCATCAATGTAAAGGATCGGCAGAATCCGGCCATAGGCCGTCTTGTCATAGGACAGCAGCCGGCTGGACTGATGGGTCGAAGCTTTGTGGCAGCCCTTTTTAATCGTGTTTTCAACTACTATCTCACAGCGGCCCTTAGCCATGACAATGCCATAATTGTCAATATGGGCAGTCGTCTGGCCGGCATTGTGCACACAGCGCAGATGCATCTGCTTGCGGCCGGCCGTAAGGCTGGCGCCCTTGACCGTCAGTTCGGCACCCGGGCCGTTTAAGGCAAAATCATCCGCAAAGGTCAAATCCCCGTCCTGCAGCTGGGCATAGGCGATGACCGCCTTGCTGTTGCGGTTGAGAGTGTGGCTTTCCGCCCAGTCAACTTTGCCTTCACAGTGATTGATGGTCAGAATAGTCAGGGCCGCATCATTGCCGATGGTGTCGGTAATCTTCAGCTGCAGCGGCTGGCGGCCGGTAATTTCGATGACGGCTTCATTTACCGTATCCGGCCGGCAGTCAATAACCAGTTCGGCCTGCGGCTCATCATTGCTGCAGACAGTAAAATGATGCTGGCCGCCCTGCAGAACATGCTCACTCATGATTGCGCACCTGCGGATTGGCGGCGCACGATTCCAGAGAAATCCGGGCCGGTTTTGATTCATTCAGAACCAGGCCGTGCTTGGCCAGCAGCCATTCATAGCCTTCGGTATCAATTCTTTTAACCAGCTGGTAATCACCGCTTTCAACGATCCGGCCGTCAACAATGACATGGGCATGCGTCGGCTTTACCAGATCATAGAAACGCTCATAATGCGAAACAACAATCATGCTCATATGGCTTTGCTGCTGCTGGGCCATGATATTGTCAGCCACAACTTTCAAGGCGTCGACATCCAGGCCTGAATCAATCTCATCCAGCATCGCAAACTTCGGATTGAGCAGTTTCATCTGGACAATCTCATTGCGTTTTTTCTCACCGCCGGAAAAACCCTCATTCAGAAAGCGGTGGGCCATTTCCGATTTCATATTTAACTGGCTGATGGCACCGTCCAGCTGCCTTATAAAAGTAAACAGCGGAATCGGCGTCTCTCTTTGGGCATTGACGGCGGCTTTCATAAAGTCAGAATTGGTCACTCCGGGAATCTCGACCGGATACTGCATGGCCAGAAACAGCCCGGCTCTGGACCGCTGGTCAACACTCATCGCTAAAACATCGGCATCATCCCACAGGATGCTGCCCTGAGTCACTTTATAGCGGGGATGACCCATGATGGTCATCAGCAGGGTTGATTTGCCATTGCCGTTAGGCCCCATCAGAGCATGAATCTCATCCGGGCCGACCGTCAGATCAACGCCTTTTAATATTTCCTTGTCATCAACACTGACATGAAGATTGTTTATTTTTAATGTTGGCATTGCGCTACCTTCCGTTCTTTTTCTGTTTTCCGTTTCAAATTATACCACGCCTGTCCTGTTTTGACATTAATATAGCCCCTGCCGGCATATTATTGCCCCGCTGTCGGCAGCTCTGTGTTTTTCAGCAAAAGTTCACGTTCTGTTCACCTGCCTTTTATTGCATATTCCCCTTAAACAACTTATAATGACAAGGATTTACGACAGGAGGAAATTATGCTCAAATTGCTAAAAGAAAACTGGTTTGTACTGGTCGTCGCCGTTTTCTTCGTCAGCATAGCTGTTTATTATGTCTACGATACCAATAAGGACAATCTGCCCGGCAAGTCTGCCGATGGGAAGCAGATTGTTTATTCCGTAGACGACAATAACGTTTCGGCCGATGATCTTTACAATGACCTTTTCACCACATACGGTGACAACATGCTTTACACTAAGTTTCTGAAAGCTGTTCTGGATAACAAATATGAGACAACCGATGACATGGCGACTTCCGCCCAGAGCACGGTTGACACCACTGTTAGTTATTACACAACCAATTATGGTTCCAGCTACGGTCTGGATTACCTGAATTCCCAGGTAACGTCACAGGGCTACGATTCTTTCTATGACTATGTGCTTTATAACAATAAGCTCGACAAACTGAAAGCTGAATACATTGATGCCGATCTTGACACTTATTATACGGATGAATTCAAGACCAAGTATCAGCCCCGCATGATCAGCTATGTACTGGTAAAAATGGATGATCCGTCCTCACCGACAGCTGAAGAAAGCCAGCGGTTAGCACAGGCCCAGCAGGCATGGGCCAGCGGCGATTATTCATATGACAACTTCGCCGATTTTGCCAAAGAATACTCTGATGATTCATCAACGGCTAATGACGGCGGCGTACTGGGCTATGTCGATTCCGAATCAAGTCTGACCGATACTTTCCTGAAAGCGGCTCTGGCCCTGCATCAGGGTGAAGTCAGCGACTGGATCTATGACAGCACTTATGGCTATTTCATTATTTCCTGCACTTCCGAAGATGTGGAAGATTTCAAGGACAACGCCAGCTTCATCACTTCGATAGTTGAGAATAACAGCGGTCTGGCCGGCCGGATTGTCTGGCAGGCGGCCCAGGATGCCAATGTTAAATTTGCGGATACCGATATCGAAAATTCCATCAAGACTACTCTGGGAATTACCGATGACTCGACTGATGATTCAACCGGTACTGATGGCAGCAATACTGAAGGGAGCGCTAACTAACCATGAAACGCAACATTACTTTACTGGCTGCCTGTCTGCTGGTTCTGACTGCTTTGACAGGCTGCGGTGATGCCAAGGCTACTGTTTCCGATAAGAATTCAGCTCTGATAACGGTCGGCAAAACAAAGGTAACCAAGGGTGACATCTACACCCAGATGCTTACGGCTGATGATGCCTCCATTGTTCTGACTAATGCCACGGTGGCCATTCTGGACAGTGAAGTCGAAACTACCGATGAGCAGAAAGCCAGCGCGCAGGCGACCGTTGACAAGTATAAGACGCAGTTTGGCGATAACTTCACGCTGTATCTGTCCTATATGGGTTATAAAGACGAAAACGAACTGTATGACAATCTGGTCAATAATGAGCGCATGACGGCTCTGCAGGAAAAGTATATTGATGAAAACTGGGACACCCTGCTTACAAAATACACCCCGGTTAAGGCTAAGATGATCTATCTGGCCGCTTCCAGTTATTCAACTTCCAATGGCGCCTATGACGCTGCTACAGCCGCCCTGCAGGAAATCAAGGATGGGGCTGACTTTGCCACAGTGGCTGCCAAGTACGGCTCAACCAGTTCCCTGGCAACCGAACAGCTCTACACCAGAGAAAGTGACAGTCTTGATTACAATGTGCTGCAGTTTATGACAACTGCCACAACCCCGACCCTTTCAACAGTTATTGCTAACGAAGATGTCACCGGCTATTACATTGTCCAGCTGACCAACATCAACGCTTCGCAGTTCAAATCTGATTTTGTAAGCTATCTTCAGGATCTGAGTGATTTCAGTGATACCGTATACAACTATTACTTCACTAAGCATAACTTCACCATCTATGACATCACGGTTTACAATCAGATTCAGACCGATTATTCCAACTATCTGGTTCAGACAACCGGTCCGAAATCTTCTAACTGATTATTTTGAAAATATAAAAAATGGTATCATCTCACGATGATATCATTTTTTTATCAGATGCATTTCGGTTAGAAAACTCTGGGTATAGCGGCAGGCAGCCTGCACGCTGCTCTGGCATTTAGTCACCTTATCATAGCTGGTCTGCCGCAGCTGGGCACAGCTGCTGCTGCCGACAGCCTTGGCAAAGCCTTCCATATAGCGATGGGCCCCCTGAATGAAATCAGGCGTCTCATGGGCTTTTGTCTTTACCGCCAGCCGGCTGTAAATAGCCACTCCGACGGTGGCCAGACCGCATGTAAGCATGCTGCCCATGCCTAAGCCATAGCCGGCAAACAGCTTTATATCGTCGTCATTGATGTTTAAGCCGTATTCCTGATTAGCGGCTCTGATCATGGCCTCCGCACAGTTATAGCCCTGCTGATAATGCTCATGTACGGTAAGGAAGCAAGCAACCGAAAACAAGAGATAGACCGCC
>CAYTET010000022.1:11260-26760 GCA_964436975.1 uncultured Erysipelotrichaceae bacterium | reverse complement strand
GATGAAGTCATCCACCACATGCTGAGCGAAGCACTTCACAATGCAGTTGATGAGCTTTCTCAGATAGACCGCGAGATTATCATCCTCTACGCCAACAAAGTGGGTACACGTGAGATTGCAAAAAAGGTTCATATGCCACAATCCACTGTGTCCTATCGGGAAAAGACTATCCTCAAGCTGTTAAGAAATAAACTGAAAGACTGGAAGTGATGTTGCATCCAGGAGCAGCCGAGTCGACCGGCTACTCCTTTTTTATGCCTATCAGTAGTTCTATAGTCTCAATCCTAAAACCAACATTCTTATCGTCTCACTACGTCCCAGGAGCAAAAAAAAGAAAGGATTCCCACATCCAACGAGCTGATTCTCATCAACTGGCAAATTGCAGAAATCCCTTTGTTAAGCGCTATTTTGAAGCTTTTTTATTTATGTAACTCCATCAGAACCACGGTCTCAACGTGCATTGTCTGGGGAAACATATCAACAGGAATAACCTTTTCCACCTTGAAGCCTAGTTTGATCAGAATAGCCAGATCACGGGCCAGAGTAGCCGGATTGCATGAGACATAAACCAGGCGATCCGGACTCATCTTGCTGACAGCCTGCAACACATCTTCTGAACAGCCTTTGCGGGGAGGATCAACAATAACAACATCCGGTTTGATTTTTCTCTTTTCAAGCTGTATTACAGCCTGACTGGCATCAGCACAGATGTATTCGACATTGGTCAGATTATTAAGCCGGGCATTCTGCACAGCATCATTGACAGCCTCCGGCACAATTTCAACACCGATTACTTTCTTTACCCTGCCGGCGGCCAGAATGCCGATGGTTCCCACCCCGCAGTACAGATCAATCAGTGTATCGCTTTCTTTCAATCCGGCAGCGTCAAGAGCGGTCTGATACAGAACAGCCGTCTGGGATGAATTGACCTGATAGAAGGAATGAGCGGAGATCAGAAAACGGCATTGCATCAGCTCGTCAGTAATCCTATTTCGGCCATAAACAGTTTTTTCATCATGGCCCCAGATGACATTGGTTTCTTTATCATTAATGCAGCTGATTACACTGACCACCCAGGGCTGGGCTTCAGCCAGCTGTTCAGCCAGAGGAAGAAGATCAATATCAGGCTGTTTCCATAGCACTAAAGCCACCATGGCCTGGCTGGTGTTAGGCATAGTCTTGATCAGAATGTGGCGGATTAAGGAAGCGATGTGATACTGGTCAATAAGATTCCGCAGATCATGCAGAATGGCATTGGTCACTTCATTCTGCAGAAGACAGGCATCGACCGGTATTATCTCATGGCTGTTATAGCGGTAGAAGCCCGCCTGCAGATGGCCGTTTTCATCTGTTTGGGCAGGCATCTGCATTTTATTGCGGTAATGATAGGGCTCAGCCATGGTGATGACCGGTTCGGCCGTAATTTTCGTTGAGGCAATTGTATCCAGGTTCTGCTGAACGTGGCGCTGCTTGAATTCAGCCTGTTCGGCAGCGGACATGTGCTGCAGCTGGCAGCCGCCGCATTGCTTATACAGCGGACAGACCGGCTTGACGCGCTGTTCACTGGTGGCCGTGCGGGTCAGCAGCCGGCCATAAGCATAGTTTTTGCGGCTTTTGGTGATGATTATATCACCGGCCTCCCCGACAAGCATGTCTTTGACAAATACACAAAAGCCCGATTCACTGCGAACCAGGCCTAAACCATCATAAGTATAATCGACACAGATGCCGCTGATATGCTCGTTCTTATTCATCATCAGTTGATATTGTCATTAGTTCCGTCGTCAGTATCACTGGCGCCCGGCCCTTCCGTGGTACCGTCACCGCTGGTATCAACCGGGTTATGCAGGTTGTCAGCCAGTTCGGCGTTCTTAGGCGTTGTCTCAACACTCAGTGTGTAAGTTGTCATGCTGGAATTCTTTATCAGGTTGCAGCAGATGAAATCGGCGGCCTCCAATGAATTGTAGACGGAGATATCCAGATCATACTGCTTATAATCACCAATCTGGGCAAAATACTTATCGACCGGCAGAGTGGCTGTAATCACATTATAGATTTCTTCCGTTTTAGCCTGCATCTGCTCATTGGTATAACTGTCGTCGGCATCAACGGTCACCCGCAGGGTTTCAACCGTCAGGTTGACTTTAACGCTGTCAACACCGCTCATTGCCGCAATCTGGCTCTGGACATCGCTGATCTGCTCAGTTGTTATCAGATAAGTGGAATCAGATTCCGTATAGCCTTTCAGATCATTGTCCAGCCGGTTGCCCAGAATCGGGGTTCCCGTGCCTTTAGATGCTGTCAGCAGCAGGTACAGAAAAACACTGACCGGAATGGCAATGATGACAAAACTGATCCAGAAAAACCAGTTGAATCCTAAATCTTCATCGCTGCGGCTGCGGCCGGCTTTCTTTTTGCGCTTGACACGGCGCAGACGGGTTGTATTTTTGTTGTTGGTTGCGGGCATAGTTTCCTTCAATGTATTTATTTCAGATGCTTTTGTCAGAACAATGGTATCATCATCATCCGGCCGGGACTGACTGTCACCGGCTGATGAATCAGGGCTGTCAATGCTGAATGAGGGCATATTGAACAACTCATCATTTTCCTTGTTTTGATCATTTTGACCTGATGATGCAGACTGGCTGGGAACATTCTTTTCTTCAGACATATCCTCACCTCGGCTATATTGTACCTTAAACTGGCATTTTATGCCACTGTCACTGCTCTGAAGGCATTAATCCGACGCGGATCAGCTCGCTGACAAAACTATCCTCATCCATCAGCTGGATGCCCAGGGAAACAGCTTTATCATACTTTGAGCCCGGATCACTGCCGAAAACCACAATATCAGTAGCCCGGGAAACCGAAGAAGTGACCTTGGCCTGCAGCTGGCTGAGCAGATCAGTGGCCTGACTGCGGCTCAGCCGGCTCAATCCGCCGGTCAGCACGACGGTCTTATTGGAAAAGACTGATGCAAACTGGGCCTTGGACTGGTAAGTCATATTGACGTCAGCCTGCCGCAGGGCCGCGATAAGCTGCTGGTTAGACTCATCCTTAAAGAAATTTACGACACTGTCGGCAATAACCTCGCCGATATCGGCAATGCTGGTAAGCTCGGCCATGCCGGCTTGGCTCAGCAGATCCATGCTGGGATAATGCTGGGCCAATATCCGGGCCGCCTTGGCGCCGACATGCTTGATGCCGATGCCAAACAGCAGCCGGTCCAGTTCATTGTGCTTGGAATTCTCAATGGCCTGCATCAGATTGTCATATGATTTAAGACCCATCTTATCAAGCTGCAGCATCTCATTCTGGTGGTATTTGAGTTGGTAAATGTCTTCAATCCGTTTCAGCAGACCGCTGACATGCAGCAATTCGACCTTTTTCTCGCCCAGGCCGTCGATGTTCATGGCATCCCGGCTGGCATAGTGGGTGATGCTTTCAACAATGCGGGCCTGACATTCGCTGTTAAGACAGTAGTGGTCAGCCTCATCGGCAAACCGGTGCAGCGGCATTCCGCAGACCGGACAGGTCTGGGGAAAGACATAAGGAACAGCCGCATCACTGCGCTTGGACAGAACCACATTGACCACTTCCGGAATGATGTCGCCGGCCTTGTGAACCACGACATAATCACCGATCCTTACATCCTTGGCCCGGATGTAGTCTTCATTGTGCAGAGTGGCATATTCAACCTCGGTCTGGGCAATCGTAACCGGGGCGAAGTGGGCATTGGGAGTCACCCGGCCGGTACGTCCGACCGTGCAGAAGATATCTTCAACCTTAGTCATGACCTCTTCCGCCGGAAACTTATATGCCACGGCCCATTTGGGATACTTAGTAGTAAAGCCAAGCTGCTTCTGCAGAGCCAGACTGTTTACCTTCAGAACCATGCCGTCAATGGGATAGCCCAAGCTTTCCCTTTCGGCCGCGGTCTGCTCAATAAAGGCCCAGATCTCTTCAACGCTGTGGCACAGTCTTCTTTTAGGATTGGTTCTGAAGCCCAGCCGGTCCAGCATATCCAGTGCCTCGCTGTGGGTTTTGACCCACCGGTCCGCCTGCGGAACATGATACCAGTAGGCATTCAGGCCGCGGGAAGCGGCAATTTTAGGATCAAGCTGGCGGATAGAGCCGGCGGCCGCATTGCGGCAGTTGGCAAACAGCTCTTCGCCGTCGAGCTCTCTTTGCCGGTTCAGCTTGTCAAAGCTGGCCTTGGGCATGTAGACTTCCCCGCGGATATCCAGTTCATCGGCAAAATCAATGTGCATGGGAATGGTTTTGATAGTACGCACATTAGCCGTTACATCTTCTCCGGTGACTCCGTCACCGCGCGTCACCGCCTGGACAAACTCATTATGCTGGTAGAGGATGGCCATGGCCAGACCGTCCATCTTAAGTTCGACCACGTATTCCACCGGTCCGACTTCATCGACGATCCGCTGGTTAAAAGCCTTGATCTCCTCATAATTGTAGACATTGCCTAAGGAAAGCATGCTGCGCTTGTGCACGATTTTAGTAAAACCGGTGGCCGCCGTGCCCCCTACCCTGACTGTCGGGGAATTGGCATCGGCATACTGCGGATATTCCGCTTCCAGCTTTTTAAGCTCGTTTAAGCGGGCATCATACTCGCTGTCCGGAACGGTTGGCTTGTCATCCCGGTAATACTGCAGATTATACAGTTCCAAAAGCCGGCGCAGTTCGATTATGCGGCTGTAAACATCATCACTCATCATGCCGCCTCCTTCTTATGCAGTTTGGGAAAGCTTAAAGATATGGTCTTGGTGCGGGTGGGATAGGCAAAGGCAATTGTGCCGAAATTGCCATTGACGGAAATGACCACCCCGTCGCCAAATTCATCATGGGTCACCTGATCACCCGGCTTATAGACCGTGCTGTTTTTGCGCGGCTCAAAGCCCGCCTGGGTCAGATCAGCCATATGCTCATTGGGATTATAACCGCCCGACGGCCGGACCGCCGCCATGGCGCCGATGTTTTCAACATATTCCTCATCAATCTCATTGATGAAGCGGCTGGGAGTCTTGGAACAGGAATTAGCGTAACTGTAGCCGCGGCTTTCTGTCAGAAACAGCCGCTGGCGGGCCCGGGTAAAAGCCACGTAAACCAGTCTTCTTTCTTCTTCCAAACCCTTGATGCCTTCGCTCATGGTCCTTTCCGATGGGAAAATGCCGTCGGAAAGACCGATGACAAACACATTTTTAAACTCCAGCCCCTTGGCCGCATGGACCGTCATCATCTGCACATGCTGGCTGGCATCGTCATTCTGCAGATCCGTATACAGGGCGACCATCGCCAGATAATCTTCTAGTTTGGCCTGCGGGCTGGTCTGGCTGAATTCTTTGATATCACCGATCAGCTCCTTGATGTTTTCCAGCCGCTCGGCATCAAAGGGATCGCTGGAAGCCTGCAGCATGGCCTTATAGCCGCTTTCGCTCATCACCATCTGCAAAATCTGCTCCAGCTCCATATCGGCGCTGCGGCTGGTCCAGTCTTCAATCTGCTGGTTAAAAGCCGTCAGCGTACTAAGCGCCTTGGCGCTAAGTTGGGCTGATCCGACCGCCTGGTACATTGTCATCTTATGCTCCCGGCTGTACAGCAGAAGGCTGTCCACACTCTTGGGTCCGATGCCTCTTTTCGGGGTATTGATAATCCGCTTATAGGAAAGGTCATCCCGGCTGACAAGCATCCGCAGATATGACAGCATGTCTTTTATTTCGGCCCGCTCATAGAAGCGGATGCCCCCGTAGATGACATAAGGTATGCTCATATCGATAAAAGCCTTTTCTAAAGGCCGGGACAGATAGTTGGAACGGTAGAGAACCGCAAAATCGCTGTATTCATCGCCCTGATGATGCAGCTGGATAATCTTCTGGCCGACAAACACAGCCTCGCTTTCCTCGCTGACGGCGGTCATGTGGACCACCCGGCTGCCGGGCTGGTTGTCCGTGAAGAGATCCTTTTTAAGGCGGTTTTTATTATGCTGGATAACACTGTTGGCCGCATCAAGGATCATCTGGCTGGAGCGGTAATTCTTCGTCAGGGTGATGGTCTGGCAGGGCTGGTATTTCTTTTCAAAGTTGATGATGATATTGATGTCCGCCCCCCGCCAGGTATAAATGGTCTGGTCAGGGTCGCCGACAACATAAAGGAAAGTATCTTCGGTGGTCAGCAGATTGATCATCTCGTACTGGGTATTGTCGATATCCTGAAACTCATCTACCAGAATGAACTGGAAGCGGCGCTGCCATTTCGCCCGGATGGCCGCCTGGGTCTTAAACAGCCGGACGGTCTGCAGCAGCAGGTCGTCAAAATCGAGAGCGCCCAGCTCCTGCTGGCGGGTCAGATAGTATTCATAAACCAGCGCCCGGTTGTCCTCGTAGGGGGTATAGGCCATCTTTTTGGCCGCCTCGGCGTTAAGCAGAGCCGTTTTATTGTTGCTGATGTATTCCAGAGTTGAGCCGTAAGGGTATTCCTTGGCATCCAGGCCCAACTGCTTGTAGGCCTCTTTGACCACGGCTTTCTGGTCTTCCTGATCCATTATCGCAAAATTGCGGGGCAGCCCCAGGGCATTGATATCTTCCCTTAAGATGCGGACGCCCAGCGAATGGATGGTGCTGATATTGACCAGACCGGCCTGGGGCATGGTCTGGGTGATCCGCTTTTTCATTTCATTGGTAGCTTTATTGGTGAAAGTCAGCGCCAGAATCTTGCGCGGGTCGATGCCCCAGTCGTTGACCAGATATAAAACCCGGGTCGTCAAAACCCTGGTCTTGCCGCTGCCGGCTCCGGCAACAACCCTGACATATTTGCTTTTAGTAGTCACAGCCTGCTTCTGCTGTTCATTAAGGCCGTCTAAGTAGCTGCTCATTTGTTTTATCACCTTGCTTATTATACCATTGTCTTTCCCCGTTATCGGTGCTGTCTTGTTCTTTTTGTCAAACCGGCCGGATGCCGGCTTTTTGTCAGCAGATCAGCCCGCCTTCTCTTTTATAACAGGTAGCGATAGTGTATAATTCCGTTTAGTTAGGAAGTAGGACATATGACGGCAATAGCGACTGGCTGGCAGGATTATCAATTGATTGACACCGGAGATAAGGAAAAACTGGAAAAATGGGGCGAGTTTGTCTTAGTGCGGCCTGACCCCCAGGCGCTGTGGCTCAAGCATGATGACCGCCGCTGGGCCAAGGCCGACGCCATCTATCACCGCGCCAGTTCCGGCGGCGGCCGCTGGCAGACCAACCGGGCCCTGCCGCCCTTCTGGACGGTCAGCTACCATGGTCTGACTTTTAAGGTGGCTCCGACCAATTTCAAGCATACCGGCCTGTTCCCCGAACAGGCTGTCAACTGGGACTGGATGATGGACAAGATCAAAAATGCCGGCCGGCCGGTCAGCGTATTGAACCTGTTTGCCTATACCGGGGCCGCCACTATGGCCTGTGCCAAAGCCGGAGCGGCTAATATCGTTCATGTTGATGCCGCCAAAGGCATGGTCGGCTGGGCCAAGGAAAACATGGAATTATGCGGCCTGCAGGATAAATCAATCCACTACATTGTTGATGATGTCACAAAATTTGTCGCCCGCCAGCAGCGCCGCGGCACCAAATACTCCGCTATTATCATGGATCCGCCATCCTATGGCCGCGGTCCCAATAATGAACTGTGGAAACTGGAAGACCAGTTGACCGATCTGATCAGCCAGTGTGCCGTGCTTCTGGAAGATGAGCCCCTGTTCTTTCTAATCAATGCCTATACCACCGGCTTTTCACCGCTGGTTTTAGCCAATATCATGCATCAGCAGCTGGACAGCCATTTCCCCAAGGGTAAACTGGACTGTCAGGAGCTGGCTCTGCCGCAGACAGACGGCCCGTTTCTGCTGCCCTGCGGCTTATTCGGACGCTATGAAAACTGACATCCGGATACTCTATGAGGACAATCACCTGCTGGTTATCGTCAAGCCGGTCAACATCCCGGTTCAGGCTGACAGCAGCAATGATTCCGATGTGCTTTCACTGATGAAAGCCTATCTGAAAGAAAAATATCATAAGCCCAATCAGGCCTACCTGGGCCTGGTCCAGCGGCTGGACCGGCCGGTCGGCGGCGTCATGGTGCTGGCCAAGACTTCCAAGGCGGCCAGCCGGCTGAGCGCCGCCCTGCAGACCCAGCATCTTTGCAAGTCATATCTGGCCGTCTGCTGCGGTCGCCCTGACAATAGCGGCAGCTGGACTGATTATCTAGTCAAAGACGGTGCGACCAATACGGTCTCTGTCAGCACCCCTGAAAAGGGCAAAAAAGCTGTTTTGGATTACCAGCTGCTGGCTTGCGCTAAAGATCTTTCCCTGATGAAGGTTGACCTGCATACCGGCCGCTCGCATCAGATCAGGGTGCAGTTTGCCAGCCGCGGCTATCCTTTGTGGGGCGACCAGCGCTATAACAGCCAGGCCGTCAGCGGCCAGCAGATCGCCTTGTGGTCTTACCGGCTGGATCTGGTTCATCCGGTCAGCCGCCAGAATATGTCATTTACCGCTTTGCCTCCGGAAGTAAAACCATGGCTTTTATTTCCTCTAAAGGAGCTTGTCACCAATGAGCAATAACAAAGAAACAAAGCCGGCTCAGTCAAAGAGCCAGCTTAAAAAGATTCTGCTTATCTCCATTTTGACAATTCTTATCATCACCGCCTTTCTGGTCTTCATCTGCCCGATGAATATCAGCATTAACGGGGATGATAAAGTAACCGTGGCTTATGGCAGTGAATACCAGGATGCCGGCGCTTCGTCCCGGCTGAATATCGGAGCCGTTGAAACCGAAGGCAGCGTTGATACTTCTAAATGCGGGACCTATTACATCACCTACCGCTGGTTTTTTGTTACCCGCAGCCGGCAGGTCGAAGTTGTCGATCTGACCCCTCCCCAGCTGACGGTCAACGAGACCGCCATTGCCACCTACTGGCAGAATCACGCCTACGTCGATGCCGGATATACGGCGGTTGATGACGTTGACGGCGACATCAGTTCTAAAGTGACCGTCACCGGCTTTGACAGCAGCCGGCTGGGCAGCCAGACAGTTACCTACACCGTCACTGACAGCGCCGGCAATACTTCCAGCTTTGAAAGAGAAGTTGCGGTGGTGGAAGACCAGAAGCAGTACTGCACCAATGTTACCAATACCGCCAAGGTCAGCCAGACGGTTATCGACCTGATCAAAAACTACTATAACCAGCAGTATTATGCCATGGCCAATCAGACGGAGGCCGACTTTGCCGGCCTGTTTGATTCGGCCAGCGCCGATCAGCTCTACCTGCATACCAAAGCCGTTTCCTATTACAATTATGCCGCCGGCCAGAGCACCATTGACCTGAAGATGTCCCAGCTGTCCTATTCCTTTATCGTCTCCAAGGACACAACTCTTGAAGACGGCAACCATACCATTGTCTGCTATGAGGACATCATTATCAACTACAACGGCATTGCGGCCCTGACAACCAATCTGTATACCCTGCAGACTGACTTTACCTATACCCAGGCCTCCGGCGGCCTCAAGCTGGTCAAAGTAACCCGCCACCAGGATTTTGATCTGATGTTTACCGAACACTATACCGCCACAGCCGACTATAAAACGGCTATCGACACCATCTACAATAATGATGTGACCGCCTTTGACAAGCGGATTGCCAGCCAGAATACCTACCGGCAGGCGGCCATCGATAAAACCGACACCATTACCAAAACAGCCCCCAACAGTTATGACCGGCAGGCGGCCACCGCCTATGCCGCTTCTTATGTCAAAGCCCGCAACAAGAGCTATATGAACTCCTGGTCATCAAACTGCCAGAATTTTGTTTCCCAGTGTCTGCATGCCGGCGGCATCCCCTACGATTACTCCGGAGCGGTTACCTACCAGTGGAAATACTACAGCGGCTCCTATAATGCCGACCAGACGGCCAAGGGCTATGTCTACAGCTGGACAGCGGTCAACTACTTCTACCGCTATGCGGCCGGCAATACCGGAGCCGGCTTAGTCAGCCAGATTACTGATAATATCTATCTGGCCCAGGGCGGCGATGTCATCCAGGTCAGCCAGCGCAAATCCAAAAATGATCATGCCACTTTAGTCTACGATCTGGTAACCGACCAAGACGGCAACACCATTGATCTGTTGCTGGCATCCAATACCAACAACTACATCAATGTGCCCTTAAGCACAATCGTCTACCCCTACGTTCATCTGATTGCGGTAGTTGGATATAATTGATTGTTCTGTAAAAAAAACGCCGGCAGCGGCGTTTTTGATTATTCCTGGGATGCTTATTTAACAATGGCAAAGTAATAGCCGAAACTGACCTGACTGCCGGCCGGCAGTACGTTGGCCTTTTTCTCGTGAGGGAAAAAGGGTTTCTGTTCCAGCGGCAGTTTGGGCATCCAGGGCTCAATGCAGATAAACGGCGTTGACGGCGACTTATGCCAGATGCCCAGCTGGCCAAAGCCGGCGGTGCCGACCCGCAGGCTGTGAACACCGTCAGTCAGATCAACATATTCTGACTTAAAGCCGTCAAAGAAGAATGACAGCGAACGGTCAAACAGCAACGGATCGCTTAAACTGATGGTATCGGTGTCAGCAACGGTGACAAAGCTGTTAGTTGAAGTCATCTGCTCTTTAGCCGCAAAATGCAGCTGGTAGTCGGCAAAGGACTTATCCGCCGTAAACGGAATATTGAAAGCCGGATGGAACCCCACTTCAAAGGGCAGCGGCTTGCTGTCTTTATTTTCAATAAGGTAGCTGATATCAAGCTTTTTGCCGGTCAGTCTGTAAGTAACCTGCAGCCGGAAATTAAACGGGTAAGCCGTCAGGGTCTTTTCATCGGCTGTCTTTTCCAGAATGACGGTATCGTCACTCTGGCTGACAAAATCAAAAAGGGCATAGCGCAAAACACCGTGATTGCCAATGTGATAACTGTGGCCCTCATATTCATACTGGCCGTTTTCAACTCCGCCCAGCAGCGGGAACAGCACCGGATTGCGGTTGGCCCAGAAACCGGGATTGCCGCACCAGCAATAATCAATTTTATTTTCCTTATCCAGATACTGACTGACCTCACCGGCCTGCCGGCTGATTTCAACAGCACACTGCTCATTTTCAATGGTAAAACGATCTGTCATTGCTTAACAACTCCTTTGTCTCTCTGCCATTGATTATAGCACAGCCAGCCCGGCTCAGCCCCAGACAACGTTAGAACGGCCGGCCCCGATTTCAAACTGGCATTTAACAATGCCTAAATCCATTTTGGTGTATCCGGCTAAAGAGAACAGGGTCTTGGCATAGACTTTGCCGTCTTTGTACGTCAGCAAGAATTTCTGCTGGTTGACGGCGGTAGGCGCCAGCATGGCAGCCTGCATGCCGGCTTTAAACCATTCCGGCATCGTTGACTCACACTGGCCCAATTCTTCCAGCGGCTTTGATTTGTGGGCGGTTCCCTGACTCTGGCCATAGCCCAGGGCTACTACGCCGTGCAGTTTTTCATTCGGGCCGCATTCATAAACCGTTTTGCCCTTTTTAAAAGTCAGAACCACCCAGCAGGAATTGATTCCCAGCATCTGGGCTGTCAGAACCGCCTGCTGGCCATAATAGCCGCAGGCCTCATCGGCATCTTTCGGTCCGACCAGGGCGATGTAATTGCGGCAGTTGACAAAGCTGCCGTAATGGGGCTGGTTGGCCGCAAAAGCCTCCGGTTCATCAAGGCACAGCTGCATATGCAGGCCGCTTTCCTTATTCAGCTGCTCGATTTTTTCTTTCAGCTGGACGGCCGCCTTTTCCTCAATGGCCTCTTCGGTAAAGGCCCTGACGGCATGACGCTGAACCATAGCTTCTTTGATATCCATTTTCATAATCTCCTTTTCTCTGCCCCTGGCAGTTCTGTAAACTCATTTGTGATACAAATATTCTTTGCGGCCTTGATTGCTGGCCGCAGAACCGTCTTCTATTCTTCCGCCGGTTTTTCGGGCAGCTGCGCTATTAAGGCTTTAGCCCTGTAAAGCATGGCGATGACATCATCCATGGCCTTAGGGTCGGAAGCAAACGAATAGTAGTTTTTCGTCCCCTGCCGCCGGCACTGGATCAGCCCGGCCGCCTTGAGTATCTGCAGGTGATGGGAAACGGCGGGCCGGGACAGATGGGTCCGGGCGGTTATCTCATTAACCCTGACTCCCTGGCATGATCCCATCTGCATCATTTCCAGAATCAGATGCTGCCGGTTTTCATCGCCCAGGGCAATCAGTACATTGCGTACGCCCTTGAACTGACCGGCCAGCTGCGCAATATCCTCTTTCTGAATCATTTCAGCTCCTTTCGTTCAATTTCTTAAACCATCTTAGCAGATTTTCGCTTTGATGTTTCATTGGTAAAGAAAATCGAGACCGACCAAACAAAAACCCTTCCGGCCGCAAAGGGCAGAAAGGGTTTGGCAATCATTAACTCAAAGCTTACTCGGCTGCTCTTTTGACCAGCTTTTCGTAACGCTTCTTGGCATCATCCTGAGCGCCCTGATATAAATCTTCGGCATGCTGGGGATTAATCTTCAGCAGCTGGGAATAACGGGCTTCATTCATCAGGAAATCATGGAACTTGGTAAAGTCTGGCGCAGCCTGGTCGATGGTAAGCGGCTTTTCCTTGCGCGGATCAAACCGGAACAGGTTGAAGTAGCCGCAGGCCACCGCGGCCTGTTCGACTTTCTGGGCATTGACCATGCCGCCTTTGATATGGTGCTCGATGCACGGGCAGTAAGCCATGACAATGGAAGGACCATTGTAGTTTTCGGCTTCTTTCAAAGCCTTGATCGCCTGTGTCGGGTTGGAGCCCAGGCAGATGCCGGCAACATAAATGTGACCGTAGCTCATCATGATGGACGCCATATCCTTCTTGGCAACGGTCTTGCCGCCGGCCGCAAACTGGGCAATGGAAGCCCGCTGCGAACTCTTGGAAGACTGGCCGCCGGTGTTGGAATAAACTTCTGTATCCAATACCAGGACGTTGACATTCAGATTGTTGGCCATGACATGATCGAGTCCGCCGTAGCCGATATCATAGGCCCAGCCGTCGCCGCCGACAATCCAGACGGATGCCGACACAAAGTCACGGGCATTCTTCAGCAGGGTTTTCAGATTGGCATTGTCGCTGGCTTTGATCTTTTCAATCAGCTGCGGAGCAACCTTGCGCTCTTCTTCTCTGTTGCCGTTGACCGCCAGATAGCTGGAAATAGCATCTTTCAGCCCGTCACTGACATTAGCCTGTTCATCTTCCAGAACCTTCAGCATATTGGCCCGCTGATAGCTCTTGGCTAAAGCCATGCCGTAGCCGAATTCCGCATTATCTTCAAACAGACTGTTGGCCCAGGCCACACCGTTGCCGTCAGCATCGTTGGTAAACGGCGTTGACGGAGTGGATGAGCAGTAAATCATTGAACAGCCGGTGGCGTTGGAAACAAGCATATCCTTGCCGAACAGCTGGGAAACCAGCCGGTAGTACGGCGCTTCGCCGCAGCCCGGGCAGGAACCGGAAATTTCAAAATAAGGTCTGACAAACTGCATGCCCTTGGGAGTATCCGTTGAGAAGTACTCGCTCTTGGCCGGCAGCTCACGGTACATATAGTCAGCCATCGGTACTTCATCCAGGGTTTCCTTGACCGGAGTCATGGTCAAAGCCTTGACCGGGCACTTGGAAGCGCAGACACCGCAGCCGACACAGTTATCCGGAGATACCTGCACGCGGTATTTCAGCTTGCCGACAGCTTCCGGATCGGTGGAGCCGGCCGGCTTGGCATCCGCAAAGGCTACCTTCATCGGGGCTTTTTCCACTTCTTCATCCGTCAGCAGGAAGCCGCGGATTGTGGCATGCGGGCAGACAAACGAGCACAGACCGCACTGGATGCACTTGGCAGCATCCCACTGCGGGACAAACGAAGCAATCGTACGCCGTTCCTGATAGGAGACGTTGTTGCGGATTGAGCCGTCAAGCAGATTGTGCTTGGTAAAGGCGGAAACCGGCATATCATAGCCTTCCAGATCATTGATGACAGCAACCTGCTCGTCAAAGTAGGCATCACCGGTCTTGGCATGTTCAAACTTGGACGGCAGATCAGCCCATTCGGCCTTGACATCAACCTGGACTAAGCCGCTCTTGCCGGAATCAATGGCATCATAGTTCTTCTGAACCAGATCATCGCCCTTGGAGCCGTAAGACTTCTTGGCGGCGCCCTTCATCAGCTCAACGGCCTTCTCATAAGGCATGATCTGCTCGTTGAGGGCAAAGAAGGAACTCTGCAGAATCGTATTGGTATGGGAGCCGAGGCCCAGTTTCTGGGCAATGGCTGTTGCGTTGATGATATAGAATTTGGCATGCTTCTTAGCTAACTGCACCTTCATGCGGTTAGGCATGAAATTAACGATTTCGTCAGCCGGCAGCATGGTATTCAGCAGGAAGGTTCCGCCGTCTTTCAGGGCTTTCAGCATGTCATATTTGACAACATACTGGTCCAGCGAGCAGGATACAAAGTCGGCGTTGGTAATGTAATAAGTTGACCGGATAGGGGTCGGACCGAAACGCAGATGCGAACGGGTGACGCCGCCGGACTTCTTGGAATCATACTGGAAATAAGCCTGGGCATACTGATCGGTATTGTCGCCGATGATCTTGATGGAAGACTTGTTGGCCGAGACAGTGCCGTCAGAGCCTAAGCCCCAGAACAGACAGGACGTATAATCGCCCTTGACAGCGAAAGCCGGATCAGCAGTCAGTGACAGATGGGTCACATCATCATTGATGCCGATGGTGAATTCTTCTGCCGGAGCATCCTTGCCCAGTTCATCAAAGACAGCCTTGATCTGGTTGGGCTGGGTATCACGGCTGGATAAGCCGTAACGGCCGCCGACAATGGTCAGATTCTCGTCTTTCAGGACTGACAGGACATCCAGATACAGCGGTTCGCGGGTGCCCATTTCCTTGGTCCGGTCTAACACGGCAATCTTTTTAACGGAAGCCGGCAGAACAGCCTTGAGATACTTGGCAGAGAAAGGACGGTACAGATGAACCTTAATCATGCCGACTTTTTCACCGGCAGCGGTCAGGGCATCAACAGTTTCCTCGATGCACTGGTTGACTGAACCCATGGCGATGATAATGCGCTGGGCATCAGGGGCGCCATAATAGACAAACGGCTTGTACTGACGGCCGGTGTGCTGCGAAACAGCTTCCATATAGCCGTTGGCGATATCCGGAATAGCCGCATAGTGCTCGTTCTGCGCTTCGCGGCCCTGGAAATAAATATCATCATTTTCAGCGCCGCCGCGGGTAACAGCATTGCCGTGAGGATCCAGCGCCCGGGCTCTGAAGGCTTCAACCGCCTCCATGTCCAGCTGGCTCTTCAAGAATTCATCATCCATCACTTCGATCTTCTGGATTTCATGTGAAGTTCTGAAACCATCAAAGAAATG
>CAYTET010000022.1:0-11250 GCA_964436975.1 uncultured Erysipelotrichaceae bacterium | reverse complement strand
CTTGATGGCTGTTAGATGGGCGACTCCGCCCAGATCCATGGCTTCCTGAACCGAATCAGAGGCAATCATGGCCACGCCGGTCTGCCGGCAGGCATAAATGTCCTGGTGATCGCCAAAGATAGACAGTGACCGGACAGCCAGTGACCGTGCGGCAACATGGATGACAGCGGGCAGCAGTTCGCCGGCCCACTTGTACAGATTCGGAATCATCAGCAGCAAGCCCTGCGAAGCGGTAAACGTCGTGGCTAAAGCCCCGGCCTGCAAAGCACCGTGGACTGCCCCGGCCGCTCCGCCTTCCGCCTGCAGTTCGGCAACCTTGACTTTGGTGCCAAACAGATTCAGACGGCCTTTGGTAGCGTCTTCATCCACATGTTCCGCCATCGGTGATGACGGAGTGATGGGATAGATGGCAGCCACTTCGGTAAAGTCATATGCGACATATGCCGCCGCCTGGTTGCCGTCCATAGAAATGAACTTCTTTGCCATTCACAAACCTCCCTTTATTTATTTACTCTTAAGCACTCCTTATTATAGTCCAAATACCCACTGTACTCAATAAACACTGCTAAAAAAAGACCGCGGCGGTCCTTATTTTCGGGCTTGGACCGGCCGCAGCTTTTTCAGTCTTTAATTTCAAACACCGTTTGGCCGCCCACCATGGTCAGAACCGGCTTAATCTGACGCAGGTTTTCCGGATCAATGACAAAGGGATCCTTATCCGTAATGATCAGATCCGCATCATACCCCTCTTTAAGCCGGCCGCGGCGCTGTTCGGCAAATTCCATGTATGCCGACCCGGCCGTATAGGCGTCAATGGCTTCACTGACCGTCATTTTCTCAGCCGGCTCAAAGCCGCCGGCGGGCTGGTTGTGATAGTCCTGGCGATTGACTGCACAGTGCAGATTGTCAAACGGATTGAAACTTTCCACCGGACAGTCCGAAGAAAAGCTGATCCGGGCGCCCAGTTTTTCAGCCGTCTTATAGGCGTAGGACTGCCGGGCCAACTCAGCTCCGACGCGGTCCTGAACAATATGCAGGTCATATTCCAGAAAGACCGGCTGATACCAGATCAGGATATGGCTGTCCGCCAGTTTTTTAAGCAGTGAAAAGGTCGTAATCTGACAGTGGTTGATGCCGTGGCGCAACGGATTGTCCGTTCCGCTGACCGTCAGATAGCTGTCACATGTCTGCTCGATGGCTTTATCGCCGATGGCATGGGTGATTACCTGGATGCCGTATTGAGCGGCAATCCGCATGTACTCATCCATGGTCGGCCGGTCGGTCACCATTTCCCCGCTGTTAGCCGGATCGTCGGCATACGGATGGTACAGCAGGGCCGTCCGGGCTCCCAGTGATCCGTCCTTGTACAGTTTCAGCGGGCCCAGCGTCATCAGTTCATCCTGATAAGGCAGCCGGTAGCGGTGATTAGCCAGGGTCTGCTCAAAAGAGGCCGTACTGGCAAAGCAGCACTGCTGCCGGTAGCGGATCGGGCCTTTCTTCTGCCGGTAGACGTCAGCCATCATTTCCAGATAGGGCTGCTCGTCTTCAAAGTCATTGATGTCATTGCTGGCAACTGCGGTAAGGCCGACGCTGGCGGCCTGATTCAGGGCCTGCTGCCAGACGTTCTGCAGCGTAGCCATGCTCAGATCATCGATCAGATTAGCCGGCCGGTCACAGTCAAACTCGGTAAAGATGCCCTGGTCATACTTGGGGTCATCCTGCAGATCCAGCATCTGCAGAGCCTTGGTGTTGGTAACACACATATGGCCGTCAACCCGGTAGAGCACTACCGGAATCTGCGTGCTGATCTGGTCAAGGTCAAAACGGCTGGGCAGCCGGGATTCCGGATAGCCGGTCTCGTTCCAGCCGCGGCCGGACAACCCCTGACTGACCAGGTCAGGATGCCGGCTGATGAACTGCCGGCAGTAGCTGATGATTTCAGCAATGCTGCCGCACTCATTAAGCCGGGCTTTGACATAGTAGCGGGAATAATTAAGCAGATGCAGATGGGCGTCGTTAAAGCCGGGCAGAACAGCCCGGCCTTTAGCATCAATGGTTTTGTAGCCGTCCCGGGCCGCCGCCAAAACCGCCTGGCTGGAGCCGCTTCTGACTATCCGGCCGTCTCGTATCAGCAGGCCGGTTACAAAGCAGTCCTTCTGAACATAGACATGGCCGTTAATAATGACGGTATCCATCAGTTTTCCCCGGGTTTATCCAGAATTACCGTCTGGTGGTTGGCCAGCCGCATGCCAAACACCGCCCCGCAGATGCCCCCGGCAATATGGGCAAACTGGGCCACATTGTCAACCACGGTAACCGCACTGTAAATCTCATTGCCGATATAAATGCCGAAAACCAGAATCAGGGTCAGCGGAATGGTGCCCTGCTTGACCGAAGTAATGGAAGCCAGGATAATCAGCATGAAATCAATGCCGCTGGCGCCCAGCAGAGCCGTATTCGGCAAAAAGATATTGTTGATCAGTCCGCCGATGCCGGCCGTTATAATCATCATGTACAGAAGATTGCGGGAACCGTACTTCTCTTCAATCATCGGCCCCAGCATCAGCAGATACAGCATATTGTTGAGATAGTGCGACCAGGAAGCATGGCCCAGGACATAGGTAAACATCCTTACCAAAGCCAGCGGGTCAAACCAGCTGGCCGGCCGGTAGGTCATAAACAGCAGTTCATTGGAAGCTCCGTTAGTTATGATATTCAGCAGATAGGCGGCCAGGGCCACCAGGGCAAAAGTCAGCGTCACCGGAGCGTTATAATCGATTTTTTTCAGCATGATTTAATCCGTCCTTGCTGGATCAGGCCAGCAGATGGCCGATAAAGACGGCCGCAACACCCAATAGATAGAAGCAGACCGCTACCAGCGCCACATTGCGCAGGGCCGTCTTAACGCCCAGTTTATCTATATCCATGAAGGAATAGGGATAATGCTGGCCGCCGGCAAATGAATAGTGGCCGTAATAGCCGTGCAGAAGTGAATAGATGACAAAGACCAGCGGAAACAGCAGCCAGATCAAAGCATCAGTATAGACCAGTCCGGCCTTATCCGCCCAGAAGACCCAGTAGACAGCGGTCAGCCAGGGAGCGCCGTAATGCAGCGCGATGTTGGTAAAGTTAACCGGGTTAGTGCCGGTTCCCTTTTTATAGTTGCGCACTATTTCGCCGCTGAGCAGAAAATGGTAGATAAGATTGGTCACCAGAATTGACAGCATGACGGTCATGGCGACAACCGGCAGACTGAGCCAGTGATACAGGCCCGGGATGAAAAACCACCCTATCAGCAGAAGCAGAAAATACAGCCAGACCAGCACATTGGACAGGTTGGTGTAGTAATTATGAAAGTCGGAGCAGTACCGGCCCGTAAACAGCCTGCAGTTATCGCCCAGCGCATATGTTTCCGCCGCCACGATGACCACCGCCACGATTAAGCCCATTGTTTTCATACCATATATCACCTTTTCCTTTTCTGTTTATCCAGTCGTCAGCCCATTAAAGGGCGACAGCGGGCCTGAATTCAAACCCGCTGCTTATTTAATGATTTCAATGCCATTAGCCGTCAGCCATTTAACAACATCGGCTTCCGCCTGGTCCACCAGATGGCCCAAAACTTCAAAGCCGTCAGCGACCGTCGCATACGGGCACAGCTTCTTCAGATCATCTTCGCTGCTGCCCAGTCCGCTGCCCTCATTGGTGCAGAATGGCAGGATTATCTTGCCGGCCCAGCCGTGCTCTTCCATAAAGGTGAAGACCGGCATCGGCATGGTGCCGCACCAGTTGGGATAGCCCAGAAACAGCGTGTCATACTCTTCATCCGATTCAAGACGGCTGGCTAAAGCCGGCCGCAGGTTGGCGGTCCGCTCGGCGGTGGCCTGCTCGGTCGTCTGCCGGTAATCAGCCGGATACGGCTTGGCGGCCTTTATTTCAAACAGGTCCGCCCCGGTCAGCTTCTTAATCATGCCGGCCAGCTTTTCCGTGTTGCCTACTTTTAAATCAGCTATCCGGCCGTCGACAATATTGCTGCCGCGGCGGGAAAAATACGCTATCAGATATTTACTCATAACCCTTCCTGCTTTCCGTGATTTCTCAAAGAATCCCTATATTACAGTTTATCCGGCCGGCTCAGAAGCGCTTGCGCAGCAGCAGATAGTAATGCCAGTACACTTCGGTTGACTGATCCGGCTGGGGATGAAACGATTCAATATGCTTGTTCTGCACAATCTCAAATTTCTGTGAAAGCAGCGGAGCAATGTCCGTCTGGCCAATGACGATATGCAGATTGCTGGCGGCATCCGGTTCAACCGGCGGGGCCGAAACCAGTGTCATGAACAGCTCACCGTCCGGTTTGAGCACCCTTTCGATTTCCGAAAGCGTCCGGCCGATAACGGCCGCACAGACATCATCCAGAACATGATAGGCCAGCACCGCTTCAAAGGTCTGGTCATCGTAGGGGATTTCATTCATATCGGCTACCCGGACATCGGCGTTCAGCTGCTGGCTGGCCAGCAGGGCCTTTGTCTGGCTGACCTGCTGGGCCGAAGAATCAAAAGCCGAAACATCCATCTTCAGCTGGGCGAACATCAAAGTGTGACGTCCTTTGCCGCAGCCGACATCCAGAAGTCTCTGAACATGGCTGAGATTCCAGCGGGCCGCGATACGCAGGCATTCCATTGAAGGTTCCTGCCAGGTCGGCTCAATAATATCTTTCGTTTTCTTTGGCTGCAGATTGCCCATAATGACCACCTCTGAATACGCTTATAATTATAACAAATATTTAACAAAGATAAACCTAAACCGTTTAGCAAATGACCACCGGCACCCAGCCCCTTGATTTTACGGTGTTTTCATCCGGCGGGCCGGTTATGATCAGCAGCGGGTCGGCTGAATGACTAGTTGGCATTACACAAATAACTGCTATAATGGATTAACTGTGCCAGACACAGGATGACAGTTCTGATTTATAAGGAGGACTTTTCCTGATGACTTTAATTCAGACTGCTGACTTGCTGATAGCGATTTTGTTTGTTGTCAGCTATGCCTACCAGACCGTCTATGTTCCCGTTGCCCTTCTCAAGGCCAGCCCGGCCTTAAAGCCGGACTGTGCCAGCCACAGATACGCCATCCTCATTGCCGCCCGCAATGAGGAAAATGTAATCGGCCAGCTGCTGGATTCCATCAAGGCCCAGCACTATCCGGCCGGTCTGGTTTCTTTTTTTGTGGCCGCCGACAACTGCACTGACAAGACCGCCCAGCAGGCCCGAAGCAAGGGAGCCGTCGTTTATGAGCGCTTCAGCAGCCAGGTTGGCAAAGGCTATGCCCTGCACTTTCTGCTTGACCAGATTGATGCTGACTACGGCCTTTCCTGTTTTGATGCCTTTATGGTTTTCGACGCCGACAATCTGCTGGACGAAAACTATATCTGTGAAATGAATAAGGTATTCGACAGCGGCGCCCAGATCATCACTTCCTACCGCAACACCAAAAACTACGCTGACAACTGGGTCAGCGCCAGCCATGGCCTGTGGTTCATCCGGGAAGCGCAGTATCTCAACCGCCCGCGCTATAAGCTGCATCTCAGCTGTGCTGTCTCCGGCACCGGCTATCTTTTCAGTTATGAAGTCCTTAAGGAATGCGGCGGCTGGCACTTTTTCCGGCTGACCGAAGATATCGAGTTTACCATGCACAACATTGTCAGCGGCCGGCCGGTGGCCTTCTGCGAGAGGGCCGTCTTCTACGATGAGCAGCCGACCAGCTTTGCGGTCAGCTTCAAGCAGCGGCTGCGCTGGTCAAAGGGCGCGCTGCAGGTCTTTGCCAAATACGGCATCCCGGCCTTCCGGAAAATGCTGAAAGGCGATTTTTCCTGCTTTGACATGCTCTCGAACAATCTGGCCGCCTATTTTCTGGCTGTCGCCGGCGTTGGGGTAAACGTGCTGACCATTGTGCTGGATATTTCCAGCGGCAATGATGTCAGCGATGTCATGGTGGGCCTGCTGAACGGCCTGATTCTGGGCTATGCCACCATGTGGCTGTGCGGCTTCATCACCACTGTCAGCGAATGGCGCCGCATCGAAGCCTCCCCCGGTAAAAAGATTCTCTATACATTCACCTTCCCGCTGTACATGATGAGTAATCTGCCGATTGCCATTGCGGCCCTTTTTGTCAAAGTAACCTGGACGCCCATCCGCCACAGCAAGGCTATTTCCCTTTCCCAGATGCGCCGGCATACTTCTTCCCTGCTTAACGTTTCCCAGATCAATATCCCTAAATAACACAAAGTATCGCTTTACAGAGCACTCACTGAGTTCAATTATTTGTTTGCATGCAGATACAAGTCAGCCATAAAACAGGTGTCTTTATGTGTTGCTTCAAATTACAGTTATCAGAGACTCCTAGCCTTGTTTATCCGAGTCATTGCAGGTGGTTCACTATGCATGTGAGCCGGAACTAATGACATACAATACTTAGCGCTGTCAATCTAAGTTTGTATTTTTATCAATCTCTTTAAGAAGGTTGGAAAACTCTAACTCAGGATTCCATTCTACCCCCTCTTGTGGTTTCCCATTTTCATCAAGTAGTCTGATGAAATCTTGGGTCTCCGTTTCAACATACCATCCATACTTTTTTCCGTTGTATTCGAAATCCACATGCGTTCCCCAATAGTATCCTTCGCAGAACTGGTTATGATTCGTGTCAACGAGTGTAATACTCCCTTTTTTAACCTGGTCTTTGATTTTTTCGCACTTGCTTTTACGATGAGTGCCTAAGTAAACACCTTCTCTGGAGCTATTGTCCTTGTGAATTAGCAGACTGCCGTGATACCCATGATACCTGTATCTGTAGTTTTCACTCTTCCCCACGATATACTCAATTAGACCACTATTCAAAAAATCATCGTACTCATTGTACTGGTGATTATCGGCATCTTGAGGCCGTGCCTCTTTTCCAATTAACAACTGATGGACTTTGGCAATCATATTATTATCGTCACTGCACAAAATATCCCTTTTCCAACATTTATGGCGCGCATGATACCCGACATTTGTAAAAAGATACTTATCTTTTATTTGATCAAAATTGTCAAACAGTTTTAAAAAACTCTTAATCGTAGAAGTTTCTACCAAATTCTGTTTATTGCTGTTTTTAAAGAGTTCTTTTGCTGCTTTGAATTTATTGTCAAAATCATTCCATGTGGTGTTCCCATTTTCATCTCTGAAAAGGAACCGAATAGAACCGTTAAAAAACATGTATTGTTCGGCTTCAATTATATTGTTATCGAAACATTCGTCTTCATTGATCTTCTTCGCTTTTTCAATTTCTTCTTTCAGTTGACGCTCGAGTTGACTTTCGTCAGAATTTGTTTTGAGTTTGGCGAGAAGACCATATATATCCGAACCAGGCTTGATCAGTTCTTCTCCTAGGTTGTTGATTGTCCTTAAGCAGGTCACCATTGAAGGAATATTGTCTATCGCCGCATTTTCCGTTAGGTTTTTCACAACTCGCATCCATTTTTTGAAACTGCGCTCCTCTTCCGCAAATAAAGGAAAACTTACAGTTTTTGTTATAAAAAGGCATATGGCATGAAAATAGACACGCTCCTTCTGACTCGTTGCACGAAGTTTTCCCCGTTTCCCACCGTCTTAAGTTTCATATTGAGGAATATAGGTATAGCCGTTCTGCTTAATATTTGTGTCTTCGAATACTCCATCCGCATCATTGTCATTTATGATTAATACAGAATTAATACAATCAAGCAATTGGTATTCTTTTTCTTTTAAAGCAGTAAATATTTTATCCAACTCCTCAAGATTTGAAAACTTCAAATAGTCTTTATAATATTTGAAATCGCTGTAAGCAATCAGTGAGTCATCAGCGGAAGTTCCGGCTGCTTCCAACCCGAATAGTTTGTTGAAGTCACTATTTTTATTGCAAGTTTCATCATCTTTACTTGGGGCAAAGTCGGCAGGTGTCTTTTTATCACTTAAGCATATTTTATTTAAAACATATCTATTTATAAATGAGAAAAACACCTCGTCAATTTTTCCGTCGAATTTTTCGCCCAAACTTTTTTGCGTAAAGTGCCAAAACACATCTGTCCATGCGTTGTCGATTTGAATCGGATAGTACTGAATGTATTTATTGTTCTCTATTTTGCTTATCTTGTTATTAAATTTATCGTGCTCCGGATTTTCGTCACTTTGAATCCATGAGATGAGGTCTGCCTTGAAATTTTCAAGGTCTGTCAGTTCTTTTCCCCGAGCGTTCATCTTAATGTAAAGATCATCGGATATTGGAAGTTTCTCCGAACCAATTATCATTTGTTCAAAGGACACTAGATCTTTGTTAATTAGTCCATCCCAAAACTCGAGTAGCTTATTATCAGTTATCTCAGAGAAAACGCCCTCAATACAGTCGTCTTTTTTTCCTATAGTATCATCAAACTCTCCACTTATCGTTCGAAGCATCGAACTTATTGTCGGATCTTGAAGCCAAGCGGAATAGAACCATGTCTGGGCTTTGATATGATCTGCAATATCCAATTTGTTGACGGTTAGTGATTCGGTACAGAGCGCTTTGCAAAACTCACTTGATGAGATTCTCGTTTCATATGAGAAATTTTGTAGCCACTCTTTATCATATACAAGATTTTTGGTTCTCCACGACAAATACCAATGAATCAACCACAGTGTCGTTAGTCTCTGCTGTCCATCCAAAGGGCTGAAGCACCCATGTTCATTATTTCCATAAACAAAATCGAGCGTTATGCTTTCTGCGTTTTCGAGATGATTCTTTATTTCACTCAAAAATGCTTTTCGGATGAATGCCTTTCCCTTCCGCCCTTGCGCATAATCCCGTTGAATTATTGGAATACTCACTTTAGTTTCTTTCAACAATTTGTAAAGCGTGGTCTTGCTGCTCATCGTTCATCCTCCGAAAAAAAACTCCCGATTATGTCTTCAATATCGTGCAAATATGCATTTGCATCTTTTTCCGTCCACGCGATCATGTTATCGGGAAACTCTGTATAAAATTTCGAGAAAACATTCTTTGTACATGGTGGAATAAAGGCAATCTCCTGACTTCCTTCGCTTTTTGCTAGTTTATTATCCTTAATCGTATATTTAGCCTTGAAACCACTTTCCTTTTGCGAAATGAAAGCTCGCTTAATTGGAAATATGGCATTCCCGTACTCTTTATTTGTTGATTCATCTAGTAAAGTATAATTCCATATTTTATTTACATCTTCTCCGGAAAGCGGAGATCCCTGCTCATTTATGGTTTCAATAATGTCTTCGAACGGTTTTCTGTCTGTGCTCTCTCGAACATATTTGTCGATATCATTATATAAACTATCCTTGTCGACCAAATAGTTCTTTGCCAGAAGCAGATAGGCCTTTCTTGTTTCTTCATCTTTGAAATTATCACCTGCGTTCGGGCGTATATGTTCCACCTGCCAATTTTCACTCTTATAGAGATGGAAAGGAAATTTAGTAAAATTAGGCAAATCATATTTATTATCGGATACAAGTTTTTCATTCTGTTTTACGATAGTTTCTATATTATGAAGCAGCAATAAATCGATGCAATCTCGCTTCCCATTATTTCCTTCTGCTTCAAAAATATGGGTTTTCCATTCGGAAATCCATTTTTTTTGCTTTAGTGTTTCGGATATGCATGAAACTAAATAATTTACAAAATCCTTTTTCGTTGTTTTCTTCCACTTGGTTAAAAGATTATTGATTAGGTCTTTGTCTTTTGATACTGTAGTTAGATAGCCGATATAATGATACAGTTTATAATCACGATACCATTCATCAAATATTTGAAAATGATTTTTAATTACATCCCAATATTGGTTTACCCACTTGGCGTTCGTGCACTCATCGTTATCAAGTCGCTTTTTGTTAAAACATCCATAAAAATAGCGAAAAGTGTTGTGCTCGCCGCTGTCAATCATATTCTTTAATCTAGCGTTTTCGTTATTAATTGTTGCTTTTTTTGTCTTCCTTTTACTTTTTTTGTCATCAAATAGTCCCAGCTTATCCGATGACGCTATCATATCAAGTATGAAATCGATTCTGGTCGGTTTTGAATAGCTTTTTTCATGCAGAAACAACCAGAACTCGTCATTCTGAAGAGCATATTCAATTCTGTCCCACTCCGTTGCAATTTGCTGCTGTTTCATTTCCAAGCCATAATCGTTGCTGCCAAAATTGGATCTGTTAAGAAATAAAGCTTTGATTAATTCCGAATCTGTAAGCGGAATCTTTCCAATATTTAATCGTGTGAATACTGAAATAGCGTTCTCTTTATTGTCTATTTGATACCAAATAAAGCAAACTTTATCCAATAGCGTTTTCATGAATTCTTTTTTATAATAATCATCTTTATTTCCAAACCATTCGTTAATTGCTTCTTGTACCTTATAAAGGTGATAGTAGTCAATATTTACAAATCCTTGCTTATCGGTATTTCCGAATATCTCTTCCTCTTTTAGTCCCTTTAAAAACACTTTGCTGTCTTCTCTTGTTTGGTACTCAATCGAATAGCATCCATCCGTGTTAAGCTTTGAAAGGATCAGGTATATTGTGGTAAGCCTTTGCTGTCCATCGACAACATTCCATGACCCCTGCATATACTTTTTAACCTCTTCCATTGAGGTAGCCGTCTTAATTTTTCTAAGTACTGCTGCCTCATCTTTGCGTTGCTGCACCACGAGCGGTTGAATACAGTATATTACAGAGACATGATCTTTCTGCGAAAAAGATGCAATATCATCCAGCAAATCAATGGCTTGCTGCTTTTCCCAACGATACCCGCGCTGATAGTCTGGAATGAAAAAATTCATTCCAAATAATTCTTTGATGGGTTTTAACATGAAATTTTCACTATTCATATCGATTCGTTCCTTTCATCGCTGTTCTCTGCCTAAGCAATAGTCATTATACGGCGCTTTCGTGATGTCAATATGCACAGTAACAAAAACTTCTATTTTGCAATTATTATTGCTTATCTACTCGAATTATACTGTGCACAAAAAAGTTAATCAATCTGCTACTAATGGGTATACTGCGCCAAAAGTTAATAGTTTTATCATCGTAGACTGCTCAGTTCTATTTATTGGTCTGTTATGGAATGTAAGTTATAACGAGAAAATTGATATTCGAATATAAGTCAATAATAAAAGGATCTTCATGCATACCTGTGGGTAAAAACTGAGCCGAAAATGTCATTACCCTG
>CAYTET010000021.1:4369-26845 GCA_964436975.1 uncultured Erysipelotrichaceae bacterium | reverse complement strand
ATATCACAGCAGATATTCAGATAGGGAAAACTGTGCTGGGCATCCTGCTTGGAAAGCATGTACAGGCGCGGGCATCTCTGAAAACGCCGCAGATCGGATATATGCATTGCAATTCCTCTTTTTATAAGCCTGCCTAAACTGAAAGCACTTCCGGCTTTCAGACTATATCATAACATATCCCTTAATGTGTAAAAAAGACCATCATGACGATGGCCTTGATTCTTATATTTACTTAATTGTTTCTTTCAGGACTTTGGCCGGCTTGAACTTGACAACCTTCTTGGCCTCGACCATGACTTTTTCGCCGGTGGCCGGGTTATTGGCCTGATGGGCGGCCTTTTCTTTTACTTCAAACTTGCCGAACCCGCTGATGTCAACCTTGTTGCCGGCTTTTAAAGCTTCAATCATTTCATTGACGATTACATCAACGATTTCAGTGCCTTCTTTTTTAGTAATATCCGTTTTTTCAGATAATTTCTCTACTAATGCTTTTCTGTTAACAGTATCATTCATGTGTTATTTTCCTCCACATAACTAATTTTAACATATTGAACATGTTTTTCAACAATAATAGGCACACATTACCATCGTGGCAAATTGCGGTTCAGACCGTATTATTTATTCGATTTTAAGCATAATTTCTCTTATTTCAGCAATTATTCAACGATTATTATTCTATGACAGCCTGCAAAAAGGAAATAATTATTTGGCCCGGGCAATGATACGGATCGGATTGCCGTCAAAGCCAAAAGATACGCGGAGCTGGTTTTCTAAAAAGCGCTTATATGAAAAATGCATCAAATCCGGATCATTGACAAAAAAGACAAAAGTCGGCGGCGCTGTCGATACCTGCAGGCAATACCCGATGCGCAGCCTTTTCCCTTTATGGGTCGGCGGCGGAGTGGCAACCTGGGCATCAGCGATCACTTCATTTAAGACATTGGTAGATATTTTCTTGTTGCGCATTTCATAGACATTATCAATCAGGTCAAACAGGGTATTGACCCGGCTTTTGGTCAGGGCGGAAACAAAGGCAATCGGGGCGTAATCAAGATAAGCCATCTGCTGGTGTATCAGCTTGGTCTTCTCATCCATCGTCTTGTCATCCTTATCGACAAGATCCCATTTATTGGCCACAATAATAACACCCTTGCCGGCGTCAACAGCATAGCCGGCCACATGCTTATCCTGTTCGCTCAGTTCAACCGAGGCATCGATTACAAACAGGACGATATCGCATTTTTCAATAGCCGTCATCGCTCTTAAAACCGCATACTTCTCAATGTTTTCATAAATACGGCCTCTTTTGCGGATTCCGGCGGTATCTACTACCACATATTTCCGGCCGTTTCTTTCAAAAGGCGTATCAACGGCATCACGGGTAGTGCCCTGCACATCACTTACAATAGCCCGCTGCTGGTTTAGTATGGCATTGACAAGACTGCTTTTGCCGACATTAGGCCGGCCGATTACCGCAAAACGGACAGCACTTTCTGCCGGAGTGCCGGATTCCGGGGGCAGAGCGGCAATGATGGCATCGCACAGATCGCCGATGCCGATGCCGTGAACGCCGCTAATGGCCACCGGATCGCCCAGACCCAGCTTGTAGAAATCAAAAATGTTGTCACGGAAACTGACATCATCAATTTTATTGACCGCCAGTATCACCTTTTTCTGACAGCGCTGCAGCATTCGGGCAATATACATATCATCATCCGTGCAGCCCTGCTGGCCGTTTGTCAGCATTAAAATGACATCAGCCTGTTCAATGGCAATGTCTACCTGTGCCTTGATTTCAACCTGATAAGGCTGGTCGGCGATTTGAATGCCGCCGGTATCAATTACATTGAAGGTCTTGGTCAGCCATTCGGCGCTGCCATAAAGACGATCCCGGGTTACCCCGGGCGTTTCATCAACAATTGAAAGTCTTTCTCCTATCAGTCTGTTAAAGACCGTTGATTTTCCGACATTCGGGCGGCCAACGATCGCAACTGTTCCTATCGACATCTTTTACTGCTCCTTTAAACAGGGCTCAACAATTTTCATAATCGCCGTCACAACCTCATCAATGGTCATATCAGAGGTATCAATCTCAACAGCATCATCAGCTTTGGTCAGCGGCGAATACTGACGGTGGGTATCCTGATAATCCCGCTGGGCAATTTCTTTTTCCAAAGACTTCAAATCAGAATTCAAGCCCCTTTTCTGATTCTCAAGATAGCGGCGCATGGCGCGGGCTTCGATTGTAGCGGTCAGATAAATCTTGACGGCGGCATCCTTTAAGACAACAGTGCCGATATCCCGTCCGTCCATGATATAGCCGCCGGATTCAGCCATTTTCTGCTGCAGTTCAACTAAAAACGTCCGCACAGAAGGCAGTTTAGAAACATCGGAGGCTCCCATTGATATGGCATCAGTCCGGATTAAATCAGAGACATCTTCACCATTCAGGAAAACCGAGCCATCCTGTTTCATCTGAATGTCTGTTTTCTGCAGAACCGATATAACTGCTTGCTCATCATCATATGAAAACCCCTGGCGCATAACGGCCAAAGCAACGCAGCGGTACATGGCGCCGGTATCAAGGTGAACGTAATTAAGCTTCTTGCTGATAATCTCGGCAATAGTGCTTTTACCGGCGGCGCTAGGTCCGTCAATCGCAATATTGATAGCCATTATTTAGATCAACCCGCGTTCCTGGGCAAACCAATAGGCAATAATGAACAGAATTACAAACAAAGTGATGATCAGCAGAGTCAAAACGAAGTTCAGTACACGGTTGGTCCTTGACATGGACGAATTCATGTCTGTTACTTCATTTTCATATTCGGAAACCCGCAGTTTCAGCTGCTTGGTCTGTTCCAGCATATCCTGACGCAGCGCTCTTTCATTATCAATCACATGATTAAGATGATTGATGTCAGTGGTGACGCTGGAATCATTGTCATCATAAACGATGTTATGCTTGCCGGTAAGATCATCCACTTCTTTAAGAGGGGCCGGCGCAGCAGCCGGCTGTTCCGGTTCGGCTGTTTCTTCAACTGCCGCCGGCTGGGGCTGGACTGGTTTGTCCGCATAACTGTTATTGGGTCCGAACGGTGACAGCACGCTGGAATTCTGCAGCGGCTTATCGGGCTTTTCTTCATTTTCACTGAACATTTTAGACAGTTCATTGGAAATATCGTCAACGGAGTAGTTACTGGTATCACTATCTTCAGAATCAGCCGCCATTTCAGTCGGGGCGGTCTCCTCTTCCCCAGTCTTACCGGCGTCATCTTTTTCACTGCTGTCAACACTGATGCCCATGGCCTCGAAGATATTGGCACTGGTATTCAGATCGGAGCGAATGCCGCTGTCGACATTATGCTTTTTAACATCATTAAGGACAAAGTTGATATATTCGTCGGTGGTGTTATCCACATTAGCCGGGTTGAACACCTTCGACATATCATCGATTTCTTCTGATTCTTCTGCCGTTTTGACTGATTCGGTAGTTTCAGCATCATTAACTGTTTCAAAACCAGCCGGCTGATCAGCCACCGGGTTCTCATCTTCGATAACAAAAGAAGGCGCAGCGGCTTCCGGGGCGGCCGGGGCAGCTTTTAAAACCTCAGTTATGACAATGCCGGAATCAGAAGCCGACTGTAAATTGTCTGCTTCTTTGATTTCAGCCGCAGCCGGAGTCTGCACAGGAGCCACCGGGGCAACCGGCTTAACACCGACAACCGGAACAATAACACTCTTATAATCAGCCGCCGGACTCTCCTGGCCGCTGATCTGGGCTTCAGTTGTTTTAACTTTCTCAATTTCAACAGGGGCCACCGGTTTTGTAACGTTGACATCCGGGGCCACAACCACGGTATTAAAATCCGGAACTACATTTCCGATGATTTTTTCGGCATCAGCAGAAACCGCCGTAATCGGCTTAGGCTGAACAGCTGCTGTTTTAATAGGTCCGGCGGCCGTCAGTCCCTGAGAATTGCCGGCCATGCTAACGGCGGCATCTTCAGCAAAAATCGGCTTAACCGGAGCAACTTCAGGTTTTTGTACCGGCACTTCCACCGGCTGCACTGCGGCCGGCTGCTCAATAACCGGAGCTGACTGCTGAACCGGTGCTTCCACCGGCTGAACTGCGACGGGCTGCTGGTAGACAGGCTGCTCAATAACCGGAGCAGACTGCTGATAAACAGGCTGGCTCAATGGTGCAGTCGGCTGGATATACGGCTGATTCGTTTTAACGGAAGACTGGCTATAAGAACTAACAGAAGCGGTCGGCTGGGCTGTCTGGGGCTGCATAAAACCGCCCTGATAGACATTTGCCGTATTATTGACCGCCGGCTGATTATTGTAATTAGGAATCGAAGCTGTTTGACTGTATTGATTGGGAACAGTCGGATTGGCCGGCATTGCCGCGGTGTTGGCAGCATTATTCTGGCCAGCCATCTGATTAGAATAACCCGGATTATAAGTCTGGCCCTGATTATAGGCAGCGTTCTTATAATTTATTGCGCTACTGCCATTAGGCTGCGGCTGGTAGCCGGACTGATAATTAGGCTGATTATAATACGATGTTTGCTGGCTGGCAGCCTGGCTGTAAGACGGCTGCGAAAAGACCGGAGTGCCATCCGGCCGGTAAGAAGGCGCTTGATTGGCTGCTGTCGGATTTTCATAGCGTCCGGCCGCATTGCCATAGCCATTATTAACCGGCTGATAAGAGTTGTTGGATCCATAGTTATAATTAGGGCTGCTGCTGACAGACTGACTGCCGGAACCGGCGGGCTGCTGGTTATAGGAAGCCGTCCCGCTGCGGCTAGTGGCCGCTGAAAAATCATTATCAATTCTCTTTAGGAAGTCTTCCTGTTCTTTGACCAGCTTGTCATAATCCGGCTCCGCACTGAAATAATTGGCTGAGGATGCATTGGCATTGCTGCCATTGAAACCGGCATAACCGTCGGCTGAAGATGATCTTGAACGATTCGGTGTGTAATTGTTTTCACCACGAAAAGCCATGTTATCAGCTGCCTTTTGATTTGTTATTCTTTCAATACGGGAAGCATAATCAGATAAACGATCAGAATCTACTTCTGTCGTCTCATTGTTAGTCCCTGCATTTTGCCGCAAGTCTGAGTACTTGCTCAACCGACTTTTATTATACATATGAATCCTCCGTTGGCGGATTAAGCTCTCCCTGAATACTTACCATCAATAGTAGACACTAAAACTATTTCATCCTGACTAATGAATAACGGCACTTTAATCTGCCAGCCTGTTTCCAATGTTGCATTTTTCTGGGCTGACGTAGCGGTATTGCCGGCAACAGCCGGCTCAGTCTCAACGATCTTGAGAGCGACCTTATCCGGCAGAATGATGCCCAGGACCTCCCCTTCATACATTGAGATGTTGATATCGGATTCGGGTTTCAGAAAGTTAAGCTCCCATGACAGTTTGTCACGCGGAATTTCAATCTGCTCATAATTGGTTTTATCCATGAACACTAATGAATCACCGGAATCATACAGATACTGCATTTCTCTTTTATCAATACGGGCCTGCTCGACCTTGTCACCGCCTGTGAAGACGATATCCTTGATTACACCGGTTCTCAAATCCTTTGATTTTACCTTAACTACCATCTGCCGCATCGCGGTCTTGTTCAGAGCAATTCCCAATGAAGTATAAATTCCACCTTCATACTCAAAAGTTGTTCCCGGTCTCAATTCATTAGCGATTAACATTAAAAACACCTTCTCTTTCTAATTTTTGGTCACAAACAAACTAATTTTGTTTTACGCAAGGGATATTATATCAAACTTTGATGTATTTATAAACCCACAAATAAACGAAATCAAACTATAACAAAACAAAAAACAGCAGTGTGCTTTCAATAATACGATGTGACCGAATCATCGATATCATCATACACCAAAACCCGCTCCCTAACAAAATTTCCTTGAGTTATCGTAAAAGCTGCCTGCAGGTCATCATATGAGATATCAATAATGAAACCGTCAAAGAAAATAACTTCATCAGCCTCGCTATAGTCTCTCAGACAAGTTCTGACATATCCGATGGTCAGCACTTCAACCCAGTTGGCCCGGTAAAAAAGGTCATCATCAGCATGAAAAAGCCGGTCCATTTCCAAAACGGCTGCTATATCAGAGCCGATAGAAGCCGTCAGCAGCAATAAACCCAGTGCCCACAGGGTCACAAATCCTTTTCTACGGCAGTTTAATTTCATGCTGGCCATCCTGATCAGAATCCAAGGGGGCATAATAGGCTATCGGCTGACGCCAGCAGCCCTCCTGCCGGCAGTATTCCATTACGACAATATCGTCTTCCAGGGAAAAGTCGACACTGTCGATATCATGCAGAAAAATCAGTGTTCCCGGCTGGACAATGAGATTTTCATTGACAATGTGGAGCTGATAGTCATGATCAGGATTGTGAAACTGGATTTCATCAAGATCTATCTGATCAATATTGGCAGTGGCCAGCCTGATCTGCAGTTGGTATACCCCGATATCATCCTGGTAGTTATACTGCACCTGCTCTTTCAGCCGGCTCATGGCTCCCAGCAGCGGTACGCTGAGGGCTGTAATAAAAGCCAGCAGCGCCAATGCCAGCAGGGTTTCTAAAAGAGTGAATCCGGCAAAGCATCTTCGGGACAATACAGATCACACCTTTCATATTGGCTCCATATATCCATCTGCAGATCATCATCACGCCAGTCATCATGATGCAAACTGATCTGACAGTAGCCGTATACCGCCGCCGTCACTACCGACATAACCAGCAGACCCAGCAGAGCGTCTGTCAGCATGCCGCCCCTTTTCTTATTCATCATCTTCATATATCCTTCCTGTGCCCAGGGAAATGATCAGATCATTGCCGTTGAGCATAATCCGCCTGGCCATATTGACATTGCCGCGGCGGTTGAACGAAATATCATAGTCATCGTACTGCTCATCTTCAAATTCGACAGTATCATCCTCCATGATAGCCTGCAGCTGGCATTTCAGCAGTTTGTTTGTCAGCTCTTCAACAGGCTGGTCTTCAGCTTCCGTTTTGAAGACGGCGGGCAGAACCAGCAGATAGCAGACGGCAATGATTATCAGAACCAGCATGGCTTCAACAAGCGAATAGCCTTTAGCGGACAACCGCCTGCCCCGCTTCATCCAGTTCAATGGCTTTATCATTGGGGCATCTGAGCTGGTCCTCTTTCAGATAGCCTTCTTCCACCAGTTCGCTTAATGAATCCGGCTGCCGGCCGTTTTCCAGATTAAACATCAGCACCTGTGAATTAACGACTTCAATAAGGGACTGACAGCCGATATTATTGATTATCTGCTTTTTCTGGGCGATGTTGGGCAGAGTAATCAGCAGGATAACGGAGATAACCAAAAGCACAAGCATCATTTCTATTACCGTAAAGCCTTTTTTAGTTTGGACCATTCCGGCTCCTTTCTTCTTCATAACTGATTAAGCATCTCCAGTGGCAGCAGCAGGATCTGATAAGCCACAATGATGATAAGCGCTATAAAGCCATAGATGCCGGCCTGAAAGCCGATGGTCACCCGTTTCAGCAGTTTCTGGTAATTGGCCAGGGCTGTCTGCAGGTAATCATTCAGCATGCCGTCAAAATCAGCGGTCTGCAGACTGAAGCGGCACATGATGATAAACTCTTCATCAAAGAAATCATTGCCGACACCGCCTTTCAGACTGAGGCCCCGGGATAATGCATCATCAAGCTGAAAAGCCAGCAGGGCCGAATAGGAATCATGCTTATTATGGCGAATCAGCTGAAGGGCGTCGTAAAAGGATGTCTTCTGATTCAATAGAATCTGCAGATACTGCACAAAACGGTAGGTGGCATAGGACTTAATCAGCCGGTCGGCCTTAAACCGGTGCAGCAGCATCCAGACATACATTTCCTTGTGGCCGGCCCCGATTGCGGCCATTAGAATTAAGGCCGTCACCAGTAGAACGGCAATAACATTGCGGGACACTTCAATGCCGGCCAGCATTAAGGAAAGAGTGCGTCCTTTAGCGTCGGAACTGTCCAACAGAGCCGTCATTGAAGGCATAACCAGCCGGCTGAAAACAAAAAGAAGGACTATTCCGCCTACCAGCAGAACAAAGGGATAGACATTTCTTTTCAGCAGTTCATCCGTCAGCCGCTGCCGGTTTTTAGCCATTTTGTCACAGACGGCTACGGCCTGGGGAATAGCCAGATAAGGCAGATAAACCGCCAGCTGCTTTTCATAAACCGAACAGCCCAGCAGGTCATAAAGCGGCAATCCCCTGTTTAAGCCGGAAATAAGCCGGCTGATGTTTTCATCCAGGGGACTGGTCTGCTGCAGATAAAGCAGGACATCCTTTATATTGCGGCCGTTTCGGACGAAAGAAGCGATGATATGCCATTGGTTTTCCGTCAGACTGCCGCTTTTAGGCCGTTTAATCCAGTTCATCTTCATGCTGACGCTGTTTTTCAACCAGGCTGCCAATATTCTCAGGCAGCGGCCGGCCGCAGCGTTCTGCATTTTGAATGGTGTCATAATCGGCAATATCGTAGACACACTGTCTAACCAGCCGCCGGGCGGTCTGCAGCAGCCGCTGATTGCTGACAGCCAGCAGGGTTGCAAACAGATCATGCCGGCTGACATTAAGTTCGCACATCCGGTCAACCGCTCCCTGCAGACTGAAGGCATGAATTGTGGTGAAAACCAGACAGCCGGTCAAAGCGGCCCTGACGGCCATGGCGGCAGCCGTTTCATCCCTGATTTCTCCAATCATGATAACATCGGGATCATGCCGGAGAATCTGTCTGATGCCATTGGCATAGCTTAAACCGATGGCCTCATTTATCTCCAGCTGGATCAGACCGCTCTGATATACCTCAATGGGGTCTTCCAATGTATAAACCGACTTATGGCTCATTTCACCAAGAATGGTATACAGCGTTGTAGTCTTGCCCGAGCCGGTCGGTCCGGACAGGATGACCAGACCGTGATCGGCCTGCTGCCAGTTTCTGAACTCCTTTTGAATATGCTCCTGCTGACTCAGACTGGAAATGGTAAGGGGCCGGTGGTTATTAAGAATGCGCAGAACACCGCTTGACATGGTGGCTGTCCGGATCACCGCAAAGCGGAAGTCATAGTAATGGCCATGGTAGAAATATGAAAAGCTGCCCGTCTGGGGCTGGTTGCCGCCGGTAATATCAAGATGGGCCTGGTACAGAAGATAATTGAACAGCTTTATGTCATCGCTCTGGCTTTTCAGAGGAACCAGCCCTTCCGCAGTCCGCAGGGCCAGCGTCAGCGATCCGCTGTGGTCAATCTGAAAATGAATGTCAGTCGCTTTATTATGGATGGCCTTTTCCAGAAGCTGCACAAAACGCTGCTCCATGACATCACCCCCTGCTATCTATTTGCGTTCAGCCGCCTTTTTTCCCAAAAAAACTAAAACACCCGGCTGTTAACCGAGTGTCATTACTGCAGATAGGGATTTATTTTCAGCTGCTGCCACAGCGTTGATGAATCGCCATGGCCCGGCCAGATGACCAGATCCGGATTCAGGTTGCGAATCATTTTAAGTGACTGGTTGAGCTGGGTTTCACTTCCGCGGTACAGATCAGTTCTGCCGACATCACCGCAAAACAGCGTATCGCCGGTAAAGAGATTGTTTTCGATTTCAAACATTACCGATCCGGGGGTATGGCCCGGCGTAAAATAGACTGTAAAAGTCATAGATCCGATTACCAGCGGACTTTCTTCAATCCAACTGAGGGGTGAATGAATGGTAGCAGTGGCATCAGCGAATTGATTCAGGGCGGGATCAGTCATTATATCCTGGTCCTGGCGGCAGGCATAAACCGGACAGCCGTATAATTTGACAAGCTTATCCACGGCTCCGATATGGTCAAAATGGCCATGGGTCAGTATGATTGCCTTTACTTCCGGCTGACCGGGATTGGCCAGCGTGGCACTGATATGGCGGAATGAAGAGCCGGGATCAACTATCACGGTCTGGACTCCGTCATTTACCAGATAGCAGTTTTCCTCATAGACAGCGGTAACTATTCGTTGAATGCTGATCATAGCGGGAATAAAGAAAAAGGGCCGGGCCCTTTTTACTTTTTCTCCTTATGAACAGTGACCTTCTTGCAGCGAGGGCAATACTTATTGATTTCCATTTTTTCGGGATGCTTTTTCTTGTTACGGGTCCCTAAATAGTTTTCTTCGCCGCATTCGCTGCATTTATACATAATGTTGTCTCTGGGCATTTCTATTTTTCCTCCTACCGTATCGCCTTGCCATAATAGCACATTTGTTCCTTTATTATCAATAGTTTTTACTTTTTTCAACCGGTCCAAAGCAGTATATAATGGCAATGGAGGAATTACGACATGACTTTACGAAATCAGACCCGCCAGCTGACGGTGGGCAATCTTGTTATGGGGCATCAGTCCCGCGTCATCATCCAGTCGATGTGCAACACCCATACCAAAGATACCGCTGCCACTATTGCGCAGATCAGAGCGCTGACAGCGGCCGGCTGTGCGATAATCCGGGTTTCCGTAATGGATTTTGAAGATGCGGCCGCCATTAAGACGATTAAAGAAGCAATTTCAATCCCCCTGGTGGCCGATATTCATTTTGACTATAAGCTGGCCCTAGCCGCCATTGAAGCCGGCGCTGACAAGATAAGGCTGAATCCCGGCAATATCGGCAGTGCGGAAAATATTGAAAAAGTGGTGACCGCCTGTCAGAAAAAGCACATTCCCATCCGCATCGGCATCAACTCCGGTTCACTGGAAAAGAAATATCTGCTTAAATACGGTCATTGCTGCCCCCAGGCCATGCTGGAAAGCGCCCAGAGCCATATCGACATTCTCAAAGAGATGAATTTCAACGACATCTGTCTTTCATTTAAATCCAGTGATGTTCCCATGACTATTGAAACGTACCGGCTGGCCAGCCAGCGCTGGGACTATCCGCTCCATCTTGGGGTTACGGAAGCCGGAACGGCTGATTACAGCCTGATAAAATCAGCGGCGGCTTTAGGCCCGCTGCTGTATGACGGCATTGGCGATACCATCCGCATTTCAATATCCGCCGACCCCATCGAAGAAATAAAGGCCGCCAAAAAACTGCTGCGCTGTTTTAGCCTTATTGATAATGTGCCGGACCTGGTCGGATGTCCGACCTGCGGCCGGACCCAGTATGACATGCTGCCCATAATAAAGCAGATTGACGAGTTTCTGGATACAGTGTCAGCGGACATTAAAGTGGCCGTTATGGGCTGTGCCGTCAACGGTCCGGGCGAAGCCAGAGATGCTGATATCGGTATTGCCGGCGGCAAGGATGAGGCCCTGCTGTTCCGTCACGGTCAGATAATCCGCAAAATTCCCCAGGCCAGCATAGTGGAAGAACTGGAAAAAGAAATCATGGCCCTGGTTAATTCCAAATAATTATTTCTCGGAAAGCGGAATCGGCTCAAATGTGCCCTTCCGCAGCATATCGATTTCATAGCCATACGGCGCTTGGCCGCCGATTTTAGGCGTTTCCAGAATAAAGATCTTATCCGCCAGCCGGCTGTTGTGAACCAATCCGTTCAGCTTGGCAAAGCCGATAGTGCCATAGCCGATATTGGCATGGCGGTCCTTATGGCTGCCGTTTTCATTTTTGGAATCATTGACGTGGATGACCTTTAGTCTGTCCAGCGGAATAACCCGGCTGAAATCATCAATAAGCTGGTCTGAATCGGTTAAATCATAGCCGGCATCACTGATATGGCAGGTATCCAGACAGACGCCCAGACGCTCTTTATGATGGCACTGGGCTATTATCTGGGCCAATTGCTCAAAAGTGCGGCCTACTTCACTGCCTTTTCCGGCCATAGTTTCCAGACAGACAGTTACTTCTTCAGCACCCTCGGCCAAAACTTCATCCAGACCTTTGGCTATCGAACTGACACCCTGGTCAGCCGTGGCCGAAAGAAAGGCTCCGGGATGCAGCACTAAATAGCGGGCACCGATGGCGGCGGTCCGTTTTATTTCGCTTTTAAGGGTGTTGACACCCAGCTGATAGGTATCCGGGCTAACCGTATTGGCCAGATTAATAATATAAGGTGCATGGACCACCATGCTGGCCAGATCATAGCCGCTTTCAACCCACAGCCGGCAGGCCGGTTCTGCCTGCAGCCGGCTGACCGGCACCCGGACGCTGTTCTGCGGCGCCCCGGTATAAAACATCAGAGCACTGGCTTTATAACTGAGAGCCTCTTTGACCGAGCCCAGCAGATAATCGGGCGCGGCCATGGCAACATGCGAGCCTAGTTTCAGCATTAGTAGCCGCCTTTCTGACGCTGCTTCTGCTTAGCCCGCTCCTGCTGCTCCTGCTTAATGTAGCCTTTAATCTTGTCGCGGCGCTGCTTGCGTCTGATCTTATCAATTTCAGCCTGTCTTTTTTTCTTATAGCCAGGTTTTATTTTCTTTACCGGGGTATTGGCAATCTGCTTGATCTTGGCGTCGGCGGCCGTCTGCGGCTTGGGCCGCCGGTAGTCAAAGGGTTTAACATCCACCCACTGGCCCATTCTGAAATCCTTATATTCAAAAGCGATTTTATCGGTATCGCGCAAAGTCTTTAGCCCGCTGATATCTTTATCGGTAAACAGGGTATAGCAGACACCCTTCCGGCCCGCCCGGCCCGTCCGGCCGGCCCGGTGCATAAAGTAATCCAGCTGAACCGGCAGACCCAAAGAAATTACATGGCTGACGGAAGGAATATCAATGCCGCGGGCCATAATGTCTGTGGCAACAATATAGGCAGCCGATTCATTGCCGATGGCTTTCAGCGACTGCCGGCGCTGGCGCGGCTGCATATCGCCCCGCATTTCGACCAGTTCATAGCCGTTTTCTTTCATCATCTGGGCCGTCAGGGCCGCTTCCTGCTTCGATTTAGCAAAAATTAAACAGGTATACGGCTTGAATCCGGGCAGTATCTTCAGCAGCCGCTGCTGATATGTCATATGCCGGCAGTTGATCAGAATATGCTCAATCTGCGGCTTTTCGGTTTTTTCCGTGGTTACATCAACCGTCTGGGGCTGATGCATGTATTTTTTCAGAAACGGCTGCATCTGCGGCGGAATGGTTGCCGAAAAGACCAGCATCTGCAGATCAGAGCCCATCCGTGAACAGATTTCATCAACCTGGGGCAGAAAGCCCATCTCCAGCAGCATATCGGCTTCATCGACTACCATTACTTTGGCACTGTTCAGCCGCAGAACGGCTTCATCAATGAAAAGATCCTTCAGCCGGCCGACGGTTCCGATTACCAGCTGGGGCTGAACCTTAAGGGAAGCAACCATCCGGTCCTTGTCCATTCCCGAGCTGATCAGCTTAATCCGGATATTAGGCTCAAAACGGACCATTTCGGCAGCCCGCTGATAGATCTGGCGGGCCAGTTCGCGGGTCGGAGCCATGATCACGGCCTGCACATTGTTAACGGAAGCATTAATATTCTGCAGTATCGGCAGCAGATAGGCGTGGGTCTTGCCGGTGCCGGTGGGGGCAATGCCGATTAGATCCTTCCCTTTCATGATTAAAGGAATAGCCTGCTTCTGAATCGCCGTGTATTCTTTAAAGCCATCGTAATCAATAAGCTGCTGTACTTCACTACGCCATTCAGGCATACTGTTATCTTTCATATTTGCATCATCACTTTCAGAGGCTATTATACTTTATTTAGCCGTAAATCTCAAAAACATGCTATATACTTAGAATATGGAAATTATCCGGATTAAACCCAGCGGCTACTGTGTCGGGGTGATTATGGCTTTGCGCAAAACTTATCAGGCTGTCAAAAATGCCGGTGACAGGCCTGTTTATATCATGGGTATGATTGTTCACAACCATTTTGTGGTCGATGCCTTTTCCCTGCTGGGAGCAGTCACCCTTAATGAAAAGAAGTATACCCGCAGCCAATGGCTGCATAAAATTGATAACGGCATCGTCATCTTTACCGCCCACGGCACTGATCCGGCCCTGCTGCAGGCCGCCACGGCCAAAGGCTTGACGGTAATTGATGCCACCTGCCCTGATGTCAGGGCCAACATGCAGCTTATTCAGAAACATCTGGCCGCCGGCTTTGACATCATCTACCTGGGTGTCGCCAATCATCCGGAGGCCAATGCCGTGGCGGCTCTGGGCCCCCGGCTGCATCTTATAACATCTTTGGAAGATGCCGCTGCTCTTAATCTTGCCAATGACAGGATAATGATTACCAACCAGACTACAATGTCCGTTGTTCAGCTGGAAAGCATCATATCCTTTCTTAAGGAAAAATATCCCCAGGCTGCCGTAAGCCAGGAGATCTGTGCGGCGACAAGGCTGCGCCAGCAGGCGGTGGCTGAAATAAAAGACTGCGATACTTTGATTGTTGTCGGCGATCCGACCTCAAATAATACCGCCAAACTGGCTCAGCAGGGTCAGCTTGGCGGCATTGAAAATGTCATAAAGGTTGAATCAGCCCGCCAGCTTGATGATTATCCCCGGGTGTTTGCCAGCCGCCGGCTGGCTATTACCGCCGGCGCTTCAACACCGGGCTGTCTGGTCGATAACGTTGTCAGCTATCTGCAGACCGGCCGCCGGGATTATCAGCAGGTTGATATAAGTCATATCTTGGATGATATAAGATAAGCCTTATTTTTCGGGTTCGTTAACAAATTTAGGTCCCTGGCTGATGGTTATATCCAGGGTGTAATCCAGCTGGCGCAGGGAAACGCCGGCGTTTTTCAGCATTTTCCGGGAAGCATTGGTGGTGTCTTTGGTCGGATAATGGTCGCATTCATAGACAATGTGGCGGATGCCGGACTGGATGATGGCTTTGGCGCATTCGTTGCAGGGAAACTCCGAGACATAGATTGTGCACTCGTTAACCGAAGTGCGGGCATTGAGAATGGCGTTCAGCTCGGCATGGACCACATATGCATACTTGGTATCGAGAAAAGCCCCTTCCCGGCCCCAGGGAAACTGATCATCGTAGCAGCCCCGCGGCATGCCGTTATAGCCAATGGAAACAATGCGGTGCAGATCATCCACAATAACGGCTCCGACCTGGGTATGCGGATCTTTGGAGCGCTGGGCGCTTAAATGCGCCAGGGCCATAAAATAAGTATCCCAGTCAATAACATTTGTCCTTTTCATATATATCCCCCTTTAATGACTCTGATAATAATCCATTGTTTTCCCAAATACTTTGGAAGCCAGATTTTTCATTCCGAACCGGCTGCAGATATCGGCGACTTCAAGATCGGTGCCATAATAGTAGTCGTTAAAAGAGCGGTAGCTGTAAGCCATATAGCCCAAAGCCATTACCAGAACAACACTGACAATCGCAAAATTGCGCCGCAGGGATGCCGATACGCTCTTGGAGAAAATAAAAGCCAGAAACAGACCGCTGATGAAGCCGCCCAGATGCGCCAGCAGGCTGATATTGGGCATAAAGCAGATGATGATATTGATGGCGGCAGTGGTAAGAACCTGCCGGCGGATCACCGGATCCTTAAAGCCGCCTTTCTGCCAGATTCCCACCAGCAGGGCGGCCATCCAGCCGTACAGACCGCCGGACAGTCCGACGGTGACCGTGTTTTCCTGACCGATAAAGACACACAGATTGCCGGCTATAATTGAAGCTATCATGATGATAATGGCCTGTCTGCGGGTATAGAGGTCCTTGATGGAAAGGTTCAGATTGAATAATGCCAGCATATTGCACCATAGATGGAAAAAATCAATGTGCACAAAGCCGGCCGTCAGAAGCCGCCACCAGTCATTGAAGATGACAACAAAGGCCTTGTAATAAGCCCCGCAGAAAATAGCAGCTGAAACCGTCTGGGTATCCGTAAAATAGGCAATCAGATTGACCGCTGCCCATACCACGACACAGGGAATAAAGAACAGCCAGAAAGTCAAACCGGTATTATTGCGGATGATATTGCCCGGCCGCATGTTTTTCTTAATCTGCTCCTTCTGGGAGACCTTGATCGATTCAATTATTGAGGCTGATTCCTGGCCGGGATCATCCGTGTCAAAGACGGCCTGCTGAAGGCCGGGAAAGCAGCTTTTGATTTTCTCGTTAAGCGGACACTGCGGATAGACCGCAATGTGGTCAATGTTTTCGCTGCGGCTTTCCGGTGAAGAGCTGTTGAGGCAGATATCCAGCATCCGGCCGTCTTTTTTGGCAAAATTGACCAGCGTCGTCTGAACAGCTGCCAGCCGGCGCGCCTGTTCCTCATCTGCCGCACAGTCTTCAACACTGATGTGCACCGCCAGATAAGTTTCATTCTGCGGGTTGATCAGCCACACCTCGTTGCTCTGCGCCCCGGTATTAATGTTTATCTGAACATAGCCCTGCTGGCTGATAAAATAACGCATCAGCTGCAGAGTCCAGATCTGGTATTGGGTTTGCGCCATTTAATCGCTCTCCGTTCTGTCAAGATTGGCAAGATAGTCTTGGAAGTCCTGCGGGGGGTCGCATTCCACCGTGACGGACTGATGGGTTGTGGGATGAATGAAAGTCAGCTGGTAGGCGTGCAGCATCTGCCCGCTGCCCTTTAGTTTGCGGCTGGTATACTTGGGGTCATTGACCACCGGATAGCCGATATACTGCATATGAACCCTGATCTGATGGGTCCGTCCGGTCAGCAGCCGGCATTCAATCAAAGTATGCTCACGATACCTTTTGCGGACAAAAAACTGGGTGACGGCGCTGCGGGAATTCTGATCCGTTACCGCCATCTTCTGCCGGTCGGCCGGGTCACGGCCGATCGGAGCATCAATAGTGCCCTCATCATGACCGATCACGCCGTTGACAATGGCCAGATAGCGCCGGTTCATCGTCTTGTCCTTGAGCTGTTCACTTAAAGCCTGATGGGCTTTATCGTTTTTGGCCATGATAATCAGGCCGGTGGTGTCTTTATCAATCCGGTGAACAACGCCGGGCCGCATGACCCCGTTGATGCCGGATAAATCATGGCAATAGTAAAGAACGCCTTCAACCAGGGTGGGAACCGTTGTTGAAGCGGTCGGATGGACAATCAGACCGCGCGGCTTATTGATAACAATGACGTCTTCATCCTCATAGCGGATATCCAGCGGCATCTCCACCGGCTTAAGATTATAGGCAACCGCATCGGGAATAGTGACAGTCAGTTCATCGCCGGCCTTGACCCGGTAGGAGTTTTTAACGGCCTCGTCATTGATCTCAACCAGGCCCTGCTTGATCAGCTGCTGAATCCGTGTCCGGCTGACCTGACTGAATTCAATGGCCACCCGGTCGATCCGCTGTCCGGCCATTTCAGCCGGAATTGTTTCATTAATGTTTCTCATTATGACGGCCTTCCAAAAAAAGGATATCGATAACCAGTATAATTGTCCCTATTGTCAGGGCGCAGTCAGCAATATTGAAGACAGGGAAATCATATCCGAAAATGTAGAAATTAAGAAAATCCACGACCTTGCCGCTGACAATGCGGTCAATCATATTGCCGACCGAACCGGCCATAATCATGGTCAGGGTCCAGCGCATCAGTGCTGTGGTCTGCTCCTTTTTCATGTAAATGTAGACATAGACACATACGGCCGCCGCCAGCAGCACAAAAACCCAGCGCATCGGCCAGCCGGAAAAAATGCTCCAGGCAGCTCCGCTGTTGGTCACAAAAGTCAGATAAAAAAAGTTTTTGATAATGGTAATGCTGTCGCCAAGTTCCATCAGTGACGATACGGCCAGCTTGCTGATCTGATCAGCAGCCAATATACCAAAGAATAAAAGCCATTCCTTTTTTTTCATAGCACACCTTCGTTTCGATTTTATCATAGATGGATTGTTTTATAAATATCGATTGATTAAAATGAGATTATGCCAAATACTTCAAACCGATCTTTTCTCTACCGCTTCTTCCATCACCTGCATACCATTGACAAGCACCGCTTTTTAGTAATGCGGCTCTGTTTTAAGATGGGGCTTTACACCCAGGGTCTTTCCCATGACCTTTCCAAGTACAGTCCGGTTGAGTTCTGCAGCGGCGTCCGCTATTATCAGGGCGATAAGAGTCCGATCGGCGCCCAGCGCAAAGCCGAAGGTTATTCCTTAGGCTGGCTGCACCACAAGGGGCGCAATCCCCACCACTGGGAATTCTGGACCGACCGCGACGATAACCCGCAGGCCAGCACCCTGATCGTACGGGAGATGCCGGTCCGGTATATCCGGGAAATGGTCTGTGACCGCATAGCGGCCTGCATGGTCTATGAAAAGGATAACTATACCCGTCAGAGTGCCCTGAATTTCCATCTTCGCTCAACCGAGCGCAAGTTTATCCCCGTCCATACCGAGGCTCTGCTGCGGCATTATCTGCAGATTGTGGCCGATAATGAGCTCAATGAAGCCATCCGGCTGATCCGGAACGAACCCGACCGCTGAAAAAGGCCATCAACTGATGACCTTTTTTTGATTTGATTTCAGTCAAGCCGGTCGGAGATACCGAGCAGTTCATTCTGCAGCTGTTCATTGAACTGGGTAGTGTAAAGCCGGTAATAAGCGCCCTTTTTCTTCATCAGATCCTTATGAGTGCCCTTCTCCACGATCCGGCCGTTTTTGATGACCAGAATGATATCCGAATTAACAATGGTTGAAAGCCGGTGGGCGACCACAAAGCTGGTCCGGCCTTTCAGAATGCTGGTAATGGCATTCTGAATGACTTTTTCGGTTTCCGTATCAATTGAAGAAGTCGCCTCATCAAGGATAAACAGCGCCGGATCAGCCACCACCGCCCGGGCAAAGGAAATAAGCTGCTTTTCCCCGGTGGACAGACGGCTGCCGCCTTCCCCTACTTCGGTATCATAGCCTTTATCAAGCTTTTTGATGAATGAATCGGCATCCACAAGCTTGGCGGCGGCAATGATCTGCTCATCAGTGGCATCAAGTTTGCCATAGCGGATATTCTCCCTGACAGTGCCGCTGAACAAATGCGGTTCCTGCAGCACATAGCCTAAATTGCTGTGAAGCCAGCCTAAGGAGCGCTGCCGGTAGTCAACACCATCAATTTTGATCTCGCCGCTGACCGGCTGGTAGAAACGGCACAGCAGGTTTACAATCGTACTCTTGCCGCTGCCCGTCTGGCCGACCAGGGCAACTGTCTGCCCTTTTTTAACCTTGAGATTGAAATTTTTCAGCACCGGCTCTTTTTCATTGTAGTAAAAATCAACATGGCTGAATTCAATATCGCCATACAGCGGCGGATAGTTTTCGGTTTTCGGCTCAAGGGTCGTACCATACTGTTCAATAACTTCCGGGGTATCGACAATATCAACCGGCGTTTCCAGAAGCGAGATAATCCGCTCGGCGCTGGCCTGGGCCAGCTGGAGCTCGGCCATCAGCCGGGCAATCTGCTTGAGCGGCTCAAAAAACTGGGTGGCATATTCGGTAAACATCAGAAGCGTGCCGAACTGCATCACCTGCAGAATGACCTTATTGCCGCCATCCCAGAGGATAAAGGCTGTTGAAATGGCAGAAAGTCCGATGACAATCGGCATGAAGGTAGAACTAAAAATAGCGGCCCGGATGGAATGGTGACGCATGTTCCCGGTCTTTTCCTTGAATTCTTTAAAATTAGATTCTTCCAAAACCAGTGTTTTGGTTGTCTTAGCCCCGGAGATGCTTTCACTGAAAGCCGAGGTGATAGTCGAATTGATCTTTCTGACCTCGCGGTAGTTTTTCAGTATTCTTATTTGAAACCAGACCGAGATATAAGCCAGAATCGGAACAACTGCCAATACGATCAAAGCCAGTTTCCAGTCAACATAAAGCATGACGGCCGTAGCGCCGATCATCGTGCTGAAGCCCCATATAAAATCCATCAGCGACCAGGCCAGAATATCGGCCAGCCTCTGAACATCGGAGGTAATGCGCGCCATTATCCAGCCGGTTGGCGTCTTGTCATAGTATGAATAGGAAAGCTGCTGCAGATGAGCAAAGGCCTTTTTGCGGATATCGTAGGAAAAACCGGTCTCAATCCGGCCGGACTGGCGGGCAAACAGAAAGACCAGCATTCCGGAAAAAGCCGCAAAGAGAAAATAGGCGATGCCATACCAGATGACTTCATTGCCGTTAATCGTATCGGCCGTGGCAAAATAATCCAGGGCATACTTGTCCATTACCGGCCGGAAAACATCACATCCCGCCAATAAAACATTAAAGACAAAAAGAATATACAGGTTCTTCTTGCGGGTGCCGAGCATCCCGATAATCTTTTTCCAGAGGGAAAAATCCAATGAATCGGTGTTATATTCCTGCTCTTTAAATTCAGCCTGACTCATTTTACTCACCTCCGTTATCAATTGCGGTCTGGATATTATAGATCCGCTTATAAAGCCCGTTATGCCGCAGCAGCTGCTTATGCGTGCCGTTTTCGGTGACAACACCGTCCTCTAAGACAATGATGCGGTCCGCATTCTGCGCCGAAGATACCCGGTGGGCAATAATTATGGTAGTAAGACTGCCGGATAACGACTTGATGGCCTGCCGGATGGCGGCGTCAGTTTCCGTATCAACGGCTGACAGGGAGTCATCAAATATTACAATCGGGCAGTCATTGATGATGGTGCGGGCAATGGCGATGCGCTGTTTCTGACCGCCGGAAAGGGTAACGCCCTTTTCCCCGATCAGCGTGTCATAGCCGCGGTCAAACTCCATGATGACATCCCTGATGGCGGCCACCTTGGCCGCCTGCTCAACTTTGGCCCGGTTGGCCGTAGGGTTGGCGATGCGGATATTTTCATAGATGGTCTTGGAAAAAAGATAAGGCTCCTGCAGCACGATGCCGATATTATGGCGCAGGTAGTGCTTCTGAATCTGGTTCAGCTCCACTCCGTCGATCTTTATCGAGCCGCCGGTGTAGTCATACAGTCTGGTCAGCAGATGAACCAGCGAACTTTTGCCTGAACCGGTCGGACCCATGATGGCAACCGTCTGCCCTTTCTTGATGCTGAATGAGATATCTTTCAGTACCGGGGTAGTGCCGTCATCATATTGAAAGCTGACATGCTGCAGATCGATATTGCCTTCTATCGGCGGGGTCAGTCCGCTGTTCATATCTTCAACCGGTTCATCCAGCACTTCCTGAATGCGGTCAATGGCGATGTTCATCCGGCCCATATCGGAAATAATGCGGGCCAGACTGCGCATCGGGTAGATAATCATTGATTCATAGGATATGAATACAGAAAAGTTACCGATGGTCAGATTGCCGGCAACGCATTCGTAAATGCCGATAAAGACCGTCAGTCCGATCTGGGCCATGCATAAAAAGTCGCCCAGGCCCCACTGACTGCCCAGATGGCGGATGCAGGTGAAGTTTTCAGCCGTGAACTTCTGATTGTTCTTGTCATACTTATCAATTTCATACTGCTCGCGGTTAAAAGCGCGGACAACCCGCAGACCGCTCATGTTTTCCTGGGCGTCGCTGGTTAGAACAGCTTCGGCTTCATCAACCCGCTTAAAACTCTTGTTAATGATTTTATAGAATAAGAAGGACACCGCAAAAATCAGCGGCAGTGAGATAATCGAAAACCAGGCCAGCCTGGTGTTGATGCCAAAAAGAATGCTGCCGGCAAATATGGCGATGACGACGGCATAGAACATTTCAGCCATCTGGCCCGCCAGAAAACGGCGGATGGTGTCGACATCCGAAGTGCACCGCTGCAATAGATCGCCGGACTGGGCTTTGACATGATAGCTGTAAGGCAATAGCTGCATGTGGTTGTACAGTTCATTGCGGATGCTCTCGCAGGTGATTTCAGACACTTCACTGTTGAGCCGGCCTCTTAAATAGACCGCACCGCCGCCGATTAAATTGGCTGCCACCAGCACAATGCCGCCCAGCCACAGATTGTCATGCAGATAATCTACACCGCCCAAAACGTTGGCAATATAAATGAACAGTCCGCTGGTTATGGGCTCCTTGTCAATGATATTGTCAATTAGAAAACTGAACAACAGCGGTGTAAAAAGACACATCGATACATAAAGAATAACCACCAGGAAAACCGCCAGCTGCCGGCCTAAAACCGGTTTGATATGACGCAGCAAAAATCTTAGATGTTTCATACAAATATATTTCCCCCTGAAAAAAAACAAGTTGATGCAACTCAGCTTGTCAGTATCCGCTTTTAGTTATGGGCCGCTTTAAACTGCTCTAAAGCCAGCGCCATCTGATCGGGGCAGGAAGTATCCTTCCGGCCGCAGCGGATGCCTTTCAATCTGCTGATTGCTTCATCAATATTCATTCCTTCCAAAAGCCGTGCGATACCCTGCAGATTGCCCGAGCAGCCGTTTTCAACGTGCAGCGACCTGATTGTGTCATCTTCAATATCAAAATCAAAACGGGTGGAGCAGGTGTTATGCGGGTTGTATGAGAATT
>CAYTET010000021.1:0-4359 GCA_964436975.1 uncultured Erysipelotrichaceae bacterium | reverse complement strand
TTCATCGCGGGACCTCCCTTTTCAAAAGCTTTAGAACCTTCAGGCTGATATAGCCTGTCAGAAATCCGGTTACCAGTGACAGCAGCCACATCAGCGGCAGATAGGACAGCAGATAGATGCTGCCGTACAGAAGGCAGACCATCAGAATCTGACCTAGGCAATGCGTAACACTGGACAGGATGCTCAGACCAATCAATGACAGATGGCTGTGGCGGTAAGCAACGATAACAGCCAGACTTGACAGCCCCGTTCCCGCCAGACTCAGCCAGAAGCCTGTGCCTAAGATTGTACCACGCAAAAGAGCAGATAACAACACACGTAAAAGATTAATCAACACCAGGCTCTTTTCGTCGTATATGATAAGGGCAATAAGCCCTATTATATTAGCCAGACCCAGCCGGACGCCCATTACAGGCAGCGGCAGCTGCGGCTCGACAAGCTGGATGACAATGGCCAGTCCCAGCAGCATAGCCTGGCTGACCAGACGGCGGACCTTCATTGCACAATCACATCCACATCACTGCTGCCGCCGTTTTCAATAGTGACCGTTATTTTATTGGGCAGACAGACTATCGGCGTATCCGAATGGGAAACCCAGCCCTGAATGGAGCAGAGATGATACGGTGAAGTTTCACTTTCGACCCTGACCCGGCCTGAGGCAATCTCAATTGTCACATCACCCAAAGCGCCCTGAACGGTATAAGTGCCGTCTTTTGTCATGTCAAGGCGCATGATGATCTTACTGTCATAGCGGACAACCGCGGTTTTAGCCGTGCCGGAATCACCGCATTTCATTACGCCATACATCACCCCGGCCAAAGCCAGCGTGGCCGTAAGAATGATTGCGACCAGCCAGCGGTCGCTTTTATTTAACAGCTGTTTTATTGCGGAAGGCTTCATTATGCTGTTTCCTTCAGCCTAAAACATCATTGTGGCCTTGATGGCCCGGTTCCAGCCGGCTAAAAGAGCGGCTGCCTGATCCGGTGCCATCTGCGGCTTGAAAAGCCGGTCCACGCTGTAGCAGCGCTTCAGCTCCTCTTTATTTTTGAACAGCCCGCAGGCCAGACCGGCGGCCATGGCTGCCCCCATGGCAGTTGTCTCAAAAACCACCGGCCGCAGAATATTTTTCTGCAGCAGATCAGCCTGAAACTGCATCAGATAGTTATTGCGGCAGGCCCCGCCGTCCACCTGCAGATTATCCAGCCGGACGCCGGTATCGGCCGTCATGGCGCTGATTACATCGTATGACTGATAAGCCAGTGACTCCAGCGTGGCCCGGATGATATGGGCAGTAGTGGTGCTGCGGGTCAGCCCGAACATGGCTCCCCGCGAGTTTTTCTGCCAGTAAGGAGCCCCCAGCCCGGTAAAGGCCGGGATGACATAAACTCCGCCGCTGTCTTGCAGACTCAGGGCTATTTCTTCGGTCTGGGAAGAATTATCAATTACCTTCAGACCGTCCCGCAGCCACTGAATTGCCGCCCCGGCCACAAACACCGAACCCTCCAGGGCATAATTGACTTCGTCATCAATCTGCCAGGCTACCGTGGTAACCAGACCGGATTTAGAGTTTATCCTCTTTGTTCCGGTATTGAACAGCAGAAAGCAGCCGGTGCCATAGGTATTCTTCGCCTGCCCTGATTCAAAGCACATCTGACCGAACAGGGCCGCCTGCTGGTCGCCCATCAGCGAGCAGATGGGGATCTGCGGTCCCAGGATAGAAGTAGTCCCGTAAATACAGGATGAAGGTTTAATCTCCGGCAGCATGGCTGCCGGAATCTGCCATATTTTCAGCAGCTCTTCGTCCCAGCACAGCCGGTCAATATTCATCAGCATGGTGCGGGAGGCGTTTGTTACATCGGTTACATGGCATTGGCCATTGGTCAGCTGATAGACCAGCCAGCTGTCAACCGTGCCGAAAGCCAGTTGGCCGGATTCAGCCTTAGTTTGGCCGTCATCGATTTTATCCAGCAGCCAGCGGATTTTAGAAGCTGAGAAATAGGGATCAATGGTAAGCCCGGTTTTGGCTTTGACAATCGGCTCCCAGCCCTGCTTGATTATCTTGTCGCACAGTCCGGAAGTCTGCCGGGACTGCCAGACTAAGGCATTATAAACCGGCTGGCCGGTCAGACGGTCCCAGACGATGGTTGTTTCACGCTGATTGGTAATGCCGATGGCCTTGATATCCTCCGGGTTTAATTTGGATTTTTCCAAAGCCCTTTTCATGACCTGCTGCACTGAAGACCAGATATCCTGGGCTTTCTGCTCAACCCAGCCGGACTGGGGAAAATAATTGGGAAATTCCTGCTGGCTGGTTGTTACAATATTCAGGTTTTCATCAAATATGATAGCCCGGGAACTGGTTGTGCCCTGGTCAATTGCCATTATGTAGGAAGCCATATTGTGTTGATTCTCCTTTTCTTCAAAACTGCTGTTTTAATTATATACCGCCCCTGACCAAAAATATGCACATTGATATCAAAAAGGTTAATCTCTATAATTAAGCCATGGAAATAAATACGCAGTTTCTCCCCGTAAACCGGGCGGATATGACAAGCCGCGGCTGGTCAGAATGCGATTTCGTCTATATCTGCGGCGATGCCTATGTCGACCATCCTTCCTTTGGAGCTGCCATCATCACCCGCACGCTGGAATCGTTTGGCTATAAGGTGGCCATGCTGGCCCAGCCTGACTGGCATGATGATGCCCCTTTTCAGCAGTTTGGCACCCCCCGGCTCGGTTTTATGATTTCAGCCGGCAACATCGATTCAATGGTCAATCATTACTATGTCTCTAAAAGAAGACGGACCTCCGACCTTTACAGTGACAATGGCAAGATGGACAGCCGGCCGGACCGGGCTACCATCGTTTACTCAAATATTGTCCGCCGCCTGTTTCCCACTAGCGCTATCATAATCGGCGGCATTGAAGCCAGTCTGCGCCGGCTGGGGCATTATGATTACTGGGATGATGCGGTCCGCCGCTCGATTCTGCTCGACAGCAAAGCCGATCTTCTTCTTTATGGCATGGGCGAAACTTCCGTTGTTGAGACCGCCCAGGCTTTAGAAAGCGGTTTGGCGGCCAAAGACATCAGCTGGATCAGAGGTAGTGTCTATGCCACCGCCGATATCTCAGATCTGCCCGCCGATGCCATTATCCTGCCGGATTTCAAAACTGTTTCTACCGACAAGGTAAAATATGCCGAAAGCTTTGCCATACAGCACACTAACAATGATGCTGTTACAGCCCGGATCCTGGTCGAAAAATACGATGATATCTATGTTGTGCAGAATCCGCCGGCTTTTCCGCTGACCCGCCAGCAGATGGATGATACCTACTCCCTGCCATATACCCGGGATTTTCATCCCAGCTATCATGATATACCCGCGTTTAAGGAAGTTAAATTTTCCATTACCGCCAACCGCGGCTGCTTTGGCTCCTGTGCCTTCTGTGCACTGACCAACCATCAGGGCCGCACTATTTCCTCCCGCTCCCAGGAATCGATTCTGCAGGAAGCTGTCCTTTTGACAAAAGACAAAGATTTCAAGGGCTATATCAATGATATTGGCGGTCCGACCGCTAATTTCTACCATCCCAGCTGCACCAAGCAGCTGACCCAGGGTGTCTGTGCCAACCGGCAGTGCCTGTTTCCGCGGCCCTGCCCCAATCTGCAGATAAGCCATACCGATTATGCCGCCATTCTTAAGGCCGTTTCCGAACTGCCTAACGTTAAAAAAGTCTTTGTCCGCTCCGGCATCCGCTATGATTACCTGCTTTACGATAAAGATGAAACATTTTTCCGGCAGCTTGTCCAGCATCATATCTCCGGTCAGCTCAAAGTCGCTCCGGAGCATATCTGCCCGCAGGTGCTGTCGCTGATGGGCAAGCCTGACCCCCAGGTCTATCTGCGCTTTGCCCAGCGCTTTGACCAGCTCAACAAGGAATACCATATGAAGCAGTATCTTGTTCCTTACCTTATTTCTTCCCACCCCGGAGCCACCCTTGATTCGGCCATCGAGCTGGCCTGCTATCTCAAAAGCATCCACCATACACCCCAGCAGGTCCAGGACTTCTATCCGACTCCTTTTACCGTGGCAACGTGTATGTATTATACCGGTATAAACCCGCTGACCATGGAGAAAGTCTATATTGAGAAAAATCCCCACCGCAAAAAACTGCAGCGGGCCCTTCTGCAGTACAGCTATCCGGCCAACCATAAGCTGGTGGCGGAAGCCCTCAGGCTGGCCGGCCGCACGGATCTTATCGGCTATGGTCCGCAGTGTCTGATCCGGCCCTGATCTTCAACTTGTGTCAATATCAAGGGAAAATGTCCCAAATAAAGAACCATACGAGCAAGGGAAT
>CAYTET010000020.1:15367-28865 GCA_964436975.1 uncultured Erysipelotrichaceae bacterium | reverse complement strand
GCCGGCGGCCGACAGATAAGGCCGGTATTCGGCTTCCAGCTTCTGCCAAGCCTGGTTGCGCTGGGCCGGAGTAAGATCCGGATTGTGATAGATGATATGCTGGAAGGCATCAACGATGGTGCCATAGGGAATAAAGGAAAGAGCACTTAAGGCATGGGTATAGCGGTAGGCCGCGGCCTGGCTGCCAAAGAACTTATCCATGTAGGGCCAGCAGAAGAACTCCATGCTCATGGAATGGATCTCGCAGGTCTCCATGCCCGGGGTCAGATCGATGGCATATGGATTGTCAAAGCACAGCCAGCTGTTCAGGGCATGGCCGGCTTCATGGGTCACGACATTGACATCGCCCGAAGTAGCGTTGAAATTGGCCAGAATGAAGGGCTGCTTGTATTTGGGGAATTCAATCTCATAGCCGCCGCCCCATTTATTCTTGCGGGCATCGACATCAAAGGCCTCATTGTCCAGCATCATATTGATGAACTGGCCGGTCTTAGTACCCATGGCCTCATACATTTCTTTGGCACCGGCAAAGATGCCGGCTTTATCGCAGGGCTTGGGATCGCCCTGGGGCAGCATGATTTCATTGTCATAAAGCATCAGCTGATCAATGCCCAGCCGCTTGGCGTTTTCCTGGCGCAGTCTGGTTACCACCGGCACAATGTCCTGTAGTACGTTCTGCCGGAAGTTTTCAACCATCTGCTGGTTGTAGCAGAGCCGCTGCATCCGGTAATAACCCAGTTCAACAAAGTCTTTGTAGCCCATTTTGCGGGCCATCCGGGTGCGGATATGCACCAGCCGGTCAAATATATCATCGAGCTGGGCTGAATGGCTCTGCAGACCCTGTCCCAGCACCTGGTAGCATTCCTGGCGGGTTTTGCGGTCGGCATCGGCAGCATATTTCATCAGCATGGCCCGGGGCAGCTTTTCCCCGCGGAATTCAAATTCCATGCCAGCCATCAGCTGGCTGTATTCCGTCACGGTTTTATTCTCTTCGACCAGGTCAGCCACAATGGCTGAGGAAATGGCCTTCTGGTCAATTTCATAATGCTTAAACAGCAGCGGATTCAATTGCTTCTCCAGCTGCGGCTTGAGCGGACTGGAAAGCATGGCCAGTTCATAGCGCTGGTTCAGCTCGCTGACCTGCGGGCCGATTTCATCATAATAATCTTTTTCCTTGAGGTAAAAGGGGTCGGCGGTATTGAGGGAATAGCGGGTATAGGCCAAACTGGCCTGGGTGTTATACTCCTTCATCAGGGCCACAAACTGCTGGCGGGCCTGCAGAACGGCGCCGGTTTCAGCTGCCGCTTCAATGGCTTTGATGATATCAGTCATCGTGCGGCTGATTTCTTCAATTGTTATCCGCTGGTAGGGGATATCTTTGACTTTCAAAATGGTTCCTTCTTTCTGTAACTGCTTCCATTCTAAACAACCGCTTTTCATTAGTCAATTTACAAAAATAATCCGTGCAACAATTAAGCGGCAGCCAGCGTGTACAGGGTGAAAATGAAAGGAAAGGTGATAGAAAAGTGAAGTTAAACTGAAACATATGAAAATTGTTTCATGCGAAATGTAAAAGGGCTTGAAAAGCCAAAACAAAGAGACTATAGTTCGCAGTGACCGCCCGGTAACAGGCGGCTGAATAATGGGTGAATTTAGAATATAACGTCATTCAGGGCATACCAAGGAGGAGTTTGGAAAATGAACACGTATCAATGGCTTGTTTACTTTAACATTACCGTTCTGTTTTTAATGACGGCTGCATATTTATATCAGGCTGTATACACGGTTATCGGACTGATCAAAAGAAAGAGCATGACGGCCCGGGCCGCCCAGCCGGTCAAGTTGGGTCGGTATGCGGCTTTAATCTGCGCCCGCAATGAGCAGGATGTCATCGGCCAGCTTGTCAGCAGCATTAAGCAGCAGAACTATCCCCACCAACTGCTGGACACTTATGTGCTGGCGGATAACTGCACGGATCTGACGGCGGTCAATGCCGCGGCAGCCGGCGCCACTGTCTATCAGCGCACCAATAAGCAGAAAATCGGCAAGGGCTATGCTCTGGACTATCTTCTGCAGCGGATTGGTGTAGATAAGGGCACGGATTATTATGACGGCTATTTTATTTTTGATGCGGATAATCTTTTGGATACTAACTTTGTGGCGGCCATGAATCGCACGGCGGCCCAGGGCTACCAGGTCATAACCTGCTACCGCAACTCCAAAAATTTCGGCGCCAACTGGATATCAGCTTCCTATTCGATCTGGTTTCTGCGGGAAGCCCGCTTCCTCAATGCTCCGCGCATGGTTGTCGGCAATTCCTGTGCCGTCAGCGGCACCGGCTTCTATGTTGCCAATAAAATAGTGCAGGCCAATAACGGCTGGCCGTTCCATCTGTTAACGGAAGACATTCAGTTTTCCGCCGACTGCATTGTCAACGGCATTAAGATCGGCTACTGTGATGATGCCATGATTTATGACGAACAGCCGACTTCGTTTTCCCAGTCCTGGAAACAGCGGCTGCGCTGGGCCAAGGGCTTCTTCCAGGTTGATCTTCATTATATGAAGCCGCTGGTAAAGGGCACCTTCACCAGTCCCAATGCCAAAATGTCATGCTATGACTTCTTCATGACCATTGCGCCGGCTACCTTTCTGACCTTCATCGCCATTCTGTATAACGTGTTTTTACTGGTCGATCTGTCACTGAGTCCGACGCTGCTGCACTATCTTGTCGCGGCCCAGGCCATTGAATATCTGTCGCTGGCTGTTCTCAACTACTATATCGGAATGTCGGCCTATGCCTTGCTGACAGTGGTAAGCGAATGGAAGCGGATTGAGGCAACTTCGTTTAAGAAACTTATCTATATCGGATTGTTCCCGCTGTTTATGATGACCTATGTGCCGATTACCTTCTATGCCTTGTTTGCCAAAGTAGGCTGGTCGCACATTGACCATTACGCGGTGAAAAAAACCGCTGACGGCCAGCAATAGCCAATCAGGGCCTGTCAGATGACAGGCCTTTTCTTTTTCTTGTAAATCATGCAAATTATCCGCTGTGGCAGTCAGCTTTGTTGTACAATGGCGGTAGTGAGTTTGCGGAGGAGCAAAATGGAATCCCAAATTAATTTCATAATGCACCCGACCGGTAAGCGGACCGGCTGGACGGCTTTACATGGCTGCGTTGACAACAGCACATTATTAGTTTTCCTGATCGGGGTAAAACCGCTGAAGGAAGAAGTGGCGCCGATCTGGGAAAAACTGGCAGGCTATAACGTTGTATTGGCCGGCTGTGACTGTCAGAACTGGAATGACGAACTGTCACCCTGGCCGGCTGAAAGCGTAACTTCCGGCGGACCGGAATTCGGCGGTCAGGGCCTGGAACTGGGCCGCTGGCTGCTGACGCGCTTTGAGCCGGACATCAGCCGCATATATAATCATTTCTGGATGCCGGCCACCCGTTTTATTGCCGGATACTCGCTGGCCGGCCTTTTTGCCCTGTGGCAGGCCCACAGCAGCCATGCCTACAGCGCCGCCGCCAGCTGCTCCGGATCACTGTGGTATCCCAAATGGTTTGATTTTTTGCAGCATCACCAGCCGCCTGCCGGAATGAATGTCTATCTGTCCCTGGGGGACAGGGAAGATGCCGCCGGTCCGGCGATTCTAAGGCAGGTCGGTCCGGCTACCCAGAAAACCTATGCTTTTTATGCCTCCCGTAAAAAAGGCGGCCACTGTATATATCTCAAGGAAAAGGGCAATCATTTTAACCAGACCCAGCAGCGGCTGGCCAACGGTGTAAAATGGATGCTCGATAACAAAAAGGAGGGCACGGAATGACCTATGAAGAAATACTGGCACAAGCCCGCAAACTGACTTCCCCGAACTGTCTGGCCTGTCCGATCTGTGACGGCCGGGCCTGTGGCAGCCGCATGCCGGGCCCGGGCGCCAAGGGCAACGGTATGGGCGCCGTCCGCAATTACCAGGGCTGGCAGAACATCGCCGTCAATACGGATTTTATTCATGAAAGCCGGCCGGTGGATACCGGCTGCCAGCTGTTCGGCCGTCATTTTAAACTGCCGCTGTTTGCCGGACCGGTCGGGGCGGTTAAAATGCATTACGGCACAAGCTATGATGATATCCAGTACAATGAAATGCTGGTATCCGGCTGTGCCGCCAACGGCCTGGCCGCCTTTACCGGCGACGGCTTTGATCCTTCCGTCTTTACAGCGGCCTGTCAGGCTATCAGCCGCCATGACGGCACCGGCATCCCGACAATCAAGCCGTGGGACATGGACACGGTGCAGCGCAAAGCGGCCCTGGCCAGGGAAAGCGGCTGTCTGGCCATGGCGATGGATATCGACGGGTCCGGTCTGCCGTTTCTGAAGGGCCGCCAGCCGGCGGCCGGTCCTAAAACCGCTGCCGAACTGGCCCAGATTGCGCACTGGTGTCAGAAACCGTTTATCATCAAGGGAATAATGACGGTAAAATCCGCGCTGAAGGCCGCTGAGGCCGGCGCCGCCGGAATTGTTGTTTCCAACCATGGCGGCCGGATTCAGCCGGATATGATGGCCACCGCTGATGTGCTGGAAGAGATTGCCGCCGCTTTGAAGGGCAGCGGGCTGACCATTCTTGTTGACGGCGGTATCCGCAGCGGCACAGATATTTTCAAAGCCCTGGCCATGGGAGCCGACGGCGTAATGATGGTCCGGCCCTTTGTAACAGCCGTCTACGGCGGCCAGCAGGAGGGCATCAGCATTCTGACGGCCAAGCTGGCCGAAGAGCTGCAGGATACCATGCTAAGCTGCGGGGCCGGCTGTCTGGCTGATATCCGGCCGGAAATGATCCGCCATCTTAATTGAAGCAAAGAAAAGCCGGATCAAGTGATCCGGCTTCTTGTTTGATAATAGGTTTACAGCTTACTTGATGGAAGCCGCATAGATTGAATCAACTGATTCTTTCATGGTGGCGTTGAATTCAGCATCGGACTGATTGGCACTTAAGCCCTGGGATAAGGCCCGGCTGAAGCTGGCAATAAGACCATGGTTTTTGGCCAGCAGGGCATTGGCTTCGTCACGGGTATAACCGCCGGACAGAGCGACAACACGAACGACATGGCTGTCCTTCATGATATCGGCATACAGATTCTCGGTTGTCGGGATGGTTACCTTGAACATGACCTTGTCATCAGAGCCTAAAGTGGCTAAATGCTGCTTGAACAGCTCATGCATGTACTTTTCGCACTTATCCTTGTTGGGATTGTGGATGTCAACTTCCGGTTCAATGATCGGAACCATGCCGTGGGAAATGACCTGCTTGGCAATTTCGAACTGCTGGGCTACGACGGCCTGAATTCCGGCTTCGTTGTAATCCTTGATGACGGAACGCTCTTTGGTTCCGAAGATATGGCGGTCCTTGACACCGTGCTCAAGCAGGGTATCCAGTTCCGGCATCGGTTTCATCAGCTGGCAGTTGTCTTTTTCTTCGGCCAGGCCGCTGTCGATTTTCAGGATGGGGACAATGCCCTTGACATCCCACAGATAATCAGCGGTGTACTTGCCGTCAATCTGACGGTCCATGGTCTGCTTGAACAGAATGGCAGCCAGGATGTGGTCTTTGGTGAAAGCCGGGGACTTGATAATACGGGTCCGCATCTGATGGACCAGGTCATACATCTTTTCTTCATCCTTGGAGCCATCGGCATTTGTGAAGGCCGCTTCATCGATACCATACAGCTTTAAAGCCTTCGGTGTTGATCCGCCGCTTTGGTCAAGGGCTGCAATGAAGCCCGGATCATTGGTCATACGCGCTAACTGTTTTTCGTTCATCAAGATCTCTCCTTTTTTATTTTATTTCTTGATACGCCAATATAATAACACCTTTCGCTTTTATTGATAAGGTTAAAAGCGCTTAAATTGGCTGGTTTTGGCCGGTTTTAATACTTTACCGGCCTGCTTTTGCAAGATATACTGAAAACAAGGGGAGGCGATTTAATGAATAACAGTTATATTGCGATTACCGGCCTGCAGAAGGCTGAGGTCTTAAATGAAGAAATTGCTGAAACAGCCGGCTGCCAGCAGGCCCTGCTTAAATGCCGCTGCTCGCTGATATCCACCGGCACCGAGCTTTCCCGCTACTGCGCCACCAAAAAAGGGTTCACATATCCGGTCCGGCCGGGCTATTCAGCCGTCGGCACCATCATTGCCAAAGGGGAAGGGCTGGACGATTTTGCGATCGGCCAGCGGGTCTTTTATTCCGGTGCCCACCAACAGTACTGTCTATTGACCCAGCAGAACCGCAAGCAGGGCAGCCATATCTTTGCGCTGCCGTCGGCCCTCAGCGACACCGAGGCCGCTCTGGCCAATCTGGGCATGATTGCCATGTCCGGAGTCAATGCCTGCACAGTCAAACTGGGTGACAAAGCCGTTGTTTTCGGCTTAGGCACCATCGGCCTGCTGACCGCCCTGCTGCTGCAGCTCAACGGAGCCGCGGTATTAGGCCTGGATCCGGTTGTTCACCGCTGTGCTTTGGGTGAGCAGATGGGCCTGAAGCATATCAGCAGCCAGGCTGACCAGGCAGCGGCTGTGGCAGAGTTTACCGGGTGCAAAGGAGCTGACATCGTTGTCGATGCCACCGGTCTGGCAGCCGTTATTGCCACTGCCGTTGCAGCGGCCGGCCGCTACAGCCAGCTGATACTGCTCGGCTCGCCCCGGGCGGCGTGCACCGGGGATCTAACCGCCCTGCTCAGCGGCATTCACATGAAGAATATAACCGTTACCGGCGCTTTCAATAATCTGGAAACCGTTGCGCCTGCGGAAGGCAGCCGGCTCAGCGGCCAGCGGGACTGTGCCGTGTTCTGCCAGTATCTGCTGGATAAAAGAATTGACGGGTCAAAGCTGATCAGCCATATCATCAGCCCGTCCGAAATTGATACGGCCTACCAGGGCCTTGTCAATCAGCCGCAGGTATACCAGACTGTTGTAATAAACTGGCAAAACAACGGCTAAGTATTGTATAATTAGCACAGTGCTTTATTACTATTTTCAAAATATAACAAAGGACTTAAACCCCGGCAGACGGGTAGATCAGTCTGCCTAGAATTAATATATAAGGAGATTTATTTATGGCAGTGTATTTAGTAGATTATGAAAACGTCAAGACCGACGGCCTGCTGGGCATCGGCAGCTTAAGCGAAAGCGATGCGCTGTATCTGTTTTACAGCGAGAACGCCAACAAGCTGACCTTTGACCTGCATGAAAAGCTTTTGGAGTCAAAGGCCCGGATCGAATATCTGAAGGCGGACGTGGGCACGAAGAATTCCCTCGATTTCCAGCTGGTGACCTATATCGGCTGGCTGATTGCCCGCAACAATGACAGCAGCTATGTCATCGTCACCAACGATAACGGCTTTAAAAGCGTCGTGACCTTCTGGAAGAAACGCGGCGTTAAAATTGAAATGGTAGCCAATCTGACCCGCACCAAGCAGAGCCAGATAGAGGAAAACCTGCTGACGAAAGTCAAAGCCCTTATTACCGATGATACGGAAGCCCGCTTTGTGACGGACTGCATCCTGAAGTATAAGACCAAGCAGGGTCTCAACAATGCTTTGGTCAAGGAATATGAAAGCACTAAGGGCGGTCAGCTTTACAAGACCATCAAGCCCTTGATTCTCGATAAAAAAGGCAAATAACAGGTGCTGATTGGGAAATGAGGTGGCAGATATGCTGCTGAAGCAGATTAAATACTTCGTATCAGTTGCCGCTAACGGCAGCTTTACCAAAGCGGCTGCGGAATGTTATATTTCCCAGTCGGCCATTTCCCAGCAGATTCAGAGTCTGGAAGCCGAACTCGGCGTCCGGCTGATTGAAAGAGAAAACCGCCGGTTTCATCTTACGGAAGCCGGGGCTTTCTTTTACCAGCAGAGTCAGATTCTGCTGAATGACTTTGATAAAATCTGCGCTATAACCCGTCAGATTGAAAAGACCGGCCGGCAGAAACTGCGAATCGGCTATCTGAGCGGCTATACCGGCATTCAGTTTCACCAGGCCGTTGCCGAGTTTTCCGAGGCCCATCCTGATATCGATATCGAGGTGGTCAGCGGGACCCACGAAGAGCTTTATGATATGCATGTCGCCAAAAGCGCTGATTTGACCTTCAGCGACCAGCGGCGGGCTTTTTCGGATGCCTTTAATAATTTTTTCATCTTTTCGGCTTATGTGCATATTGAACTGGCAGCCAAAAACGCGCTGGCCGCAAAAGAATATCTGACCATGGCGGATCTGGCTGATACACCATGCATTCTGATCTCAGATGCCAGCCGGCAGAAGCAGGAAGAAGATTACTACCGCAATTATCTGCATTTCAAAGGCCTTTTCCGGCTGGCTGATAACCGGCAGGACGGCCGGATGCAGGTTTCGGCCAACCGCGGTTTTCTGTTGCTGGAAGGTCCTAAGGATCTGCCCCAGGTTGGTATTACCATTAAGCGGCTGCCGCTTTATGAAAGCGGCCGGCCGCTGCAGAAAAACTACTACGCTTACTGGCCCAAGGAGAACGCCGACCCGAACTGCCAGCGCTTTGCGGATATCCTGCGCCGCAGTTTTGCCGGTCAGTAAGACGGCCCGGACATCCGGCTTTCATAAGTAAAACTTATCATGGATATATAAAATTGAAATTGTCCGGTCCGGTCCGGCTGTTTTATAGTGGTTTTATAAATAAGGAGGGTCGAATAGTGAAAGTACTGGCGATCTGTGCCAGCCCGCGGGAGGGCGGCAATTCTGATATTCTGTGCGACCGGTTTTTACAGGGGGCCCGGCAGAAGGGCCATGAAACTGAAAAAATCAGCCTGGCCCGGCTGAGTATTTCGCCGTGTCAGGCCTGCTATGCCTGTGCCAAAACCAAGCAGTGTGCCATTGCCGATGACATGGAGATGGTGCGGGCTAAACTGATTGCTGCCGATGTGATCGTTCTGGCCAGTCCGGTTTATTTCTACTGCATGGCCGGGCAGCTGAAAGTAATGATTGACCGCTGTCTGCCATTTTACACCCAGCTGGCCGATAAGAAGTTCTGGCTTGTTGTTACGGCGGCTGATTCCGATAAGGAGGCGGCCAGCGCGACTTTAGCCGGAATGCGGGGCTTTCTATCCTGTCTGCCCGGGGCGACTGAACAGGGCGTTCTTTATGGCACCGGAGCCTGGGAGAAGGGTGAAATAATGAAATTACCGGTTCTGGAAGAAGCATTTCAGGCCGGAGCTTCACTTTGAAAGGGGTGTTGATACCAATGAGTGAAATAAAACGGAATTTTGGGTTTGGCTGTATGCGGCTGCCGAGTGAGGGTGACCAGGTTGATATTGAACAGACCAGTCAGATGGTTGATGAGTTTCTGCAGGCCGGCTTCAATTACTTTGACACGGCTCACGGCTATCTCAAAGGACAGAGTGAAAAAGCCATCGGGGAATGTCTGAGCCGCCGGCATGACCGCAGTGAATTTATCCTTACCGATAAGCTGACTAATTTTTTCTTCAAGAAGCCGGAAGACATCCGGCCGCTGTTTGAAAGCCAGCTGCAGGCCTGCGGGGTTGATTATTTTGACTATTATCTCATGCATGCCCAGGGTGCGGAAAGCTTTGCCTATTTCAAGAAGTGTCAGGCTTATGAAATTGCCCTGCAGCTGCAGAAAGAAGGCAAATTCAGGCATTTCGGCATATCCTTCCATGACCGGCCGGAAGTGCTGGAGCAGATTCTGACGGAGTATCCCCAGATTGAAGTCGTCCAGATTCAGTTCAATTACATGGATTATGATGATCCGGCTATTCAGAGTGGCCGCTGCTATGAAGTCTGCCGCAAGTTCGGTAAGCCGGTCATTGTCATGGAGCCGGTTAAAGGCGGCAATCTGGTCCGGCTGCCGGATAGCGCTAAAGCCGTTTTTGACGAGCTGCAGGGCGGCAGTCCGGCCAGTTACGCCATCCACTATGCGGCTGGCTATGAGGGCATCATGATGGTGCTGTCCGGCATGAGCAGTCTTGAGCAGATGCGGGATAACATCTCGTTTATGAAAGATTTCAAACCGCTGAATGATGAGGAGAAAGCCGCTGTTGAGAAGGTGCGGACCATTTTCAGGGGCATGAACCTGATTCCCTGCACGGCCTGTCACTACTGCACTGACGGCTGTCCGGCCCATATCGCCATTCCGGATCTGTTTGCGGTAATGAACACCAAGCAGATCTACCATGACTGGAATGCCGATTATTATTACAATGTTGTTCATACCAGCCAGGGCCGGAAAGCTTCCGACTGTCTGAAATGCGGCCAGTGTGAGAAAGCCTGCCCGCAGCATCTGCCGATCCGCCAGCTGCTGGCTGATGTCGCCGCTGAATTTGAAAGGAAGCCGCAGCAATGACCATCTCGGCCAAAGCCAAAGCCTACTGGGGCAAAATAGGCGGCGCCAAAGAGCCGCTGCTTAAGCAGACGGATCCGGAGCTATGGGAAATTATGGCTGATTTTGCCTGTGACGAGGTCGTCAGTAATGATGATCTGGATGACAAAACACGCTTTACGGCCATTCTGGCGGCTTTACTGGGCTGTCAGGGCTGCCAGGCGTTTTCCGGCATGGTTCAAGCAGCCCTCAATATCGGCCTGACACCGGTTACGATAAGGGAGATTGTCTACCAGGCCACGGCTTATCTGGGCATCGGCCGCACCCTGCCGTTTATAACGGCCATGAACGAATGTTTTACCGCTGCCGGAATCAAACTGCCGCTGGCTGATCAGGCCACGACATCCCGCACCAACCGCCGCCAGCGGGGAACGGAAGCCCAAATCGCTATTTTTGGTCCCGCCATGAAAGACTTTTATAAGTCAGGCCCGGCTGACCGCCGGCACATCAATAAGTGGCTGGCGGCTAACTGCTTCGGCGATTATTACACCCGTAACGGGCTTGACTATAAGCAGCGGGAAATGATTACCTTCTGTTTTCTGGCCGCCCAGGGCGGCTGTGAGCCCCAGCTGGTTTCCCATGCCGCCGGCAACATCAGAATCGGCAACGATAAAGCGTTCTTGATCAAAGTTGTATCACAGTGTCTGCCTTATATCGGCTATCCGCGCAGTCTGAATGCGCTGGCCTGTATCAGTAAAGCTGCTGATCGGCAGCAGTAAAAGGAGAAATAATGAAAGACGAATTAGAAAAAGCCGGGCTTTTCGGCCTGGGTCAGCCCAATACCGCCTATGCCCGCTACTTTTGCGGCAACAGCTATCTTAATGCCGTGACTACCGAAGGGCTTGGCATATTCAATGTTACATTTGAACCGGGCTGCCGCAACAACTGGCATATTCATCATGCCGTTACCGGCGGCGGCCAGATTCTGCTGTGCACAGCCGGAAAAGGATGGTATCAGCAGGAGGGCCAGCCGGCCCGGTTATTACAGCCCGGCGATGCAGTTGTCATTCCGGCCAATGTCAAGCACTGTCATGGCGCCGCGGCCGACAGCTGGTTTGCCCATCTGGCCATTGAAGTGCCGGGCGAAGGAACAGCCACCGAATGGTGTCAGCCGGTTGATGAGCAGGAATACGCCAGTTTGCACTGATTAGATTGGTTATGGTTTGATACGGACTAAAAAAGCGGAACGCGGTTCCGTTTTTTTGTGCTTTTGTGTTAGTTTATTTGTGACAGGCCAGCCAGCTGAGCAGGGCCTTGTTTTCATTGGCGGTCTGACCGCTTAATACTGCCTGCAGCAATTCTTTCATCTTCAAGCCGATCTGGCGGCCCTGATAGCCCAATTGCTGCAGCTGGGTGCCGTCGATGTCCAGATCATTGACGGTAAAAGGCAGGTTCTGGCTGTAAAGCTGGTCAGCGCTTTGCTTCAGCTGCTCCCAATAGGCAGCCGGATGATAAAAGGCGGGCTGCTGGGCTAAGTTGTCAGCCGCCGCCAGCTGGAGCAGTTTTTCAAACATCGGCCGGCTGCCCAGACCGGAAAGCACGGCGGCAAGGTCAGCCTGCGGCAGCGGCTTGAGCAGGCAGTCATGATAGCGGATCAGCATGCCGACCTGACTGATCAGCCAATTGGCATTATGCAGCCTGGTCAGCACCGTCCGGGCAATATGTTCACTGATTCGGGGATGACCGGGGAAATGGCTGTATCCTTTGGCGTCAGTAAACTGACAGGCCGGCTTGCCGGCATCATGCAGCAGACCCGCCCAGCGCAGCGCCAGATCGGGTTCAGTATTATCGACAACGGCCAGGGTATGATGCCACAGGTCATAGCAGTGATGGATATTATGCTGGTCATAATCAAACATGACTTCTATTTCCGGAATAAAGACGGCCAGAACATCTTTGAACTGGTCAAGAAGGGCGGCCGGCCGGGCGCCGGTCAGCAGTTTGTTTGTCTCCGCGCTGATCCGCTCCGCAGCGATGCTTGTCAGCAGGGTCCGGTTGCGGTGGATAGCGGCCGCAGTGGCATCATCAATGGTAAAATCCAGGACAGCCGCAAAGCGCAGCGCCCGGATAATACGCAGGGCGTCTTCATTGAAGCGCTTATCCGGATCGCCCACACAGCGGATCAGGCGGGCCTGCAGGTCAGCCTGACCGTCATAGGGATCAACCAGCCCGGTCCGGGGGCTGTAGGCCATGGCATTGACGGTAAAGTCACGCCGGCTTAAATCATCGGTCAAAGACCGGCTGAAGGCAACACTGTCAGGATGGCGGTGATCCGCATAGCCGGATTCGGTGCGGAAAGTTGTTATCTCATAGGGAATGGCGTCAATGATGACCGTGACAGTGCCGTGCTTAAGCCCGGTCAAAGCCAGCTGGCAATCCGCAAAAAGCCGGCAGATGGTATCCGGAGTGGCATCAGTAGTAAGATCGTAGTCCTGGGGTGTGACCCCAAGAAAAGCATCACGGACACAGCCCCCGACAATGTAGGCCTGATAGCCGGCCCGGCTGATTGTGCTGATGATGCCGCTAACGGCATCAGGCAGAAGGAAAGCGATCATTTGTTGCCTCATATCTCTGTTTCCATATTACCACATCGGCATAAAAAAAGCGGATGGTCCGCTTTTACAGAATATGGGTTGTAAAGTCCTGATGGCAGCGCGGGCAGTTGACATTATGCTTTCCGCGGGTCGCCGGCAGCCGCAGCATGCTGTGGCAGTGCGGGCATTTGCGGTAGCGATGGGTCTTGAAATCAGCAATCCGCCGGCCGGTCATTTTAAACCAGGCGGCCGGTTTGGCCTTCAGCCCCATATAAATCTGGTTTTCCTTGTATCTTTTAAGTTTGTTGCGGCTTAAGCAGCGCCACAGGGCGATAATAATCAGCAGATAGCTGATTATGGACAGATACATGTTGCCGATGAATAAATTGACAACAGCTAAGATAATGGCAACAAAAACGATGAAGCGGTACAGATTGTCCATGCCATAGCGGCCGTTCATGAAATTGGCCATATGCCGGCTGGTGTTGTATTTGAAACGGGCAAAGCTTTCTTTGAAATTGTTCATTTTCAACTCTCTTTTC
>CAYTET010000020.1:0-15357 GCA_964436975.1 uncultured Erysipelotrichaceae bacterium | reverse complement strand
CTTTTCTAGGCTATTACCAGAATAAGTAGCAGGGCAGACAGGTTATACCGCTGCCGCCGAACAGGCTGCACAGCAGATTCATCAGTATGATAGAGATGCAGATGCGCGAGGTATTGCCGTAGGGCATGCCAAACTGGGCATTGCGGCTGCGATAGACCCGCTGGTTGTTCTGAATGCTGCTCAGCAGATCCTGATAGGCGCTGTTGCCCGGGTCCATTGACACGGCTTTCTGGGCATGCTCCAGGGCGGTTACCCGGTTGTTCAGGCCGTAATTGGCCAGAGCGCTGTAGTAGAACCATTCAGCCGAATGGGTATTGATGGTTGACAGAACATAAAGGGCTTCCTGATAGTGCCCGGCCGAGATATAGGTCCTGACGGAATCCATATCGGTGGTAGAGCGGGCCCGGCTCTGCTGCTGCCGGCGGCCGAAGCCGGTAAAATCATAGAAACTTGAGAACGGACCGAAGTCCTGATAATCCGAGCCATAGCTGCCATACTGGCTGTAGGAGCCAGAACTCTGCTGCTGCTGGTAGTTGGCTTCGCCGTTTTTGATGGCATTATAGGCAGCATTGACCTCGGACATCTTGGCGGCACAGGCCGCATCATTGGGATGCAGATCGGGATGGTATTTCTTGGCTAAGGAACGATAGGCCTTGTTGACCTGGTCGTCAGTAGCGTTGCGGCTGATTCCTAATACTTCATACGGGTCTCTCATGGCGGGTTCCTTTCATTTTTGCTTTCTGGTACAGCTGGTAACGGCCCCAGATGCCGGAATACAGGACATTATCAATAATGTCTTTATTAGCGGTCAGGGGCAGTTTTTCGTAGGCCGCGGTCATATCAGCCGCTACCATCATCAGAACATCCTGATAATCAGTCATGTCGAGGCTGATCAGGGGATTATAACGCTGTTTCTTCAAATCTTCATGCAGATCCAGACAGGCGTCCATCAGGTAGATAAACTTGCCTAAATGGAAACCGAAGGTCAGCAGGTCGGTGCTGGGTTGGGTCTGCGGGGGACAGAACAGCTGCTGCATGAAACTTCCGAAGCAATTAGCCGGTAAGTCGCTGTTGAGTTCATTGTGCTCTTCCATGACTGCTATGTCGGAAAGGCACTTTGTCATTATATCACACTGCTCCCCATACCGGCTGACAATGCCGTCAACCCAGCTCTGCAGCTTGTCAGCCCGTTTTTTCTGGCGGAGACTGCCGTCATCATGGTAATCATCCAGACATTTATAGTAAGTCAGAAAAATATTCATGGCCCCGGCATAATGGGTCATGCTGTCACAGTAATAATCATGCGGTTTGACCGGCTTGAACGGACAGCGCTGCTGGCCGCTTTCAATGTTCTGGCCGGGATACAGCGATGACAGAATCATGGCCACCAGAGTCAGGTCATACGAAAGAGTCTGGGCACCGACCGGCCCGTAATCGCTGTTCAGCACCCGGCAAAGACCGCAGTAGGCGGTCTGGTAGTGGTGCTTCTGCTCCGGAGTGATAATTTCAGGATTAATCGTCAGATAGCCAAACATTGCCCGCCGCCTTTCAAATTAGTGAAAGTATAAGAGATTTGCCGGACAGCGTCAACGGCTGGACTGTGGAATTCACCTGGGGCTCACCCCGGTTTCACACGGTTGGCCGTCCTTGGGCCTCCGGCTGCCGCAAGAGCCTTTTTTTAAGCCGGCTGGCCGATAATATCGATAGCGCGGCTTACTTTATTGTGTTATAGTATCTGCGATAACAGAGAGGAAATAGAAAATGGCTAAAGAAGTATTCAGTATGGATTTCGACGGCCGCAGTCTGACCGTTGAAACCGGGGAATTAGCCAAACAGGCCGGCGGCTCAATATTAGTCCGCTATGGTGACACGGTTACCTTGTCAACGGCTACTGCCAGCAAGGAAGCCAAGGATCAGGATTTCTTTCCGCTGACAGTCAGTTTCGAAGAGAAACTGTATGCCGTAGGCAAGATTCCCGGAGGTTTTCTGAGACGGGAAGGCCGTCCCAGTGAGCATGCCACATTGACGGCCCGTTTGATTGACCGTCCCATCCGGCCTTTGTTTGCCGAAGGATTCAGAAATGAAGTTCAGGTTGTTAATACCGTATTATCAGTAGATCAGGACAACTCCGCCGAAATGGCGGCCATGTTTGGCGCCAGTCTGTCACTGTGTGTCTCCAATATTCCGTTTAAAGGCCCGATTGCCGGTGTTATTGTCGGCCGGGTTGACGGCCAGCTGGTTATTAACCCGACGGTTGAGCAGACCGCCAAAAGCGATCTGGCATTGACGGTGGCCGGCACTAAAGACGGCGTAATGATGGTTGAGGCCGGCGCGGCTGAAATCAGCGAGGATGACATGCTGCAGGCTTTGACCTTCGGTCATGAAGCCATCCGCAAGCTGTGCGCCTTTGAAGATGAGATCATTGCCAAAGTCGGCAAGCCGAAAATGGAAGTTGTTCTTTATGCGGTTCCCGAAGATCTCAACAAAGCAATCTATGATCATGTTTACGAGCAGCTGAAGGCTGCTGTCTCTATTAAAGACAAGCTGGAATGCAACGATAAGATTGATGAACTGACCAAGGAAACGGTCGAATTTGTCGGCAAAATGAATTTCGCTGACGAAGCCGCCCGCGGCAAGGCCAAAAAGCAGGCCAATGAAGTCTGCACCCAGATTGTCGCTGATGAAGTCAGAAGACTTATTCTGGAAGAGAAGGTCCGTCCTGACGGCCGGGCGATTGATGAAATCAGACCGCTCAGTGCCAAGATTGACCTGCTGCCCCGTGTTCACGGCTCCGGCTTATTCACCCGCGGCCAGACCCAGGTTCTGTCAGTGTGCACCTTAGGCGCCTTAGGCGACAATCAGATCATTGATGATCTGACTGAAGTTGAAGAGAAGCGCTTCATGCACCAGTATAACTTTCCGCCCTACTGTGTCGGTGAAACCGGCCGGATGGGCAGTCCGGGACGCCGCGAGATCGGCCATGGCGCTTTAGGCGAAAGAGCGCTGCGCTATGTCGTTCCCAGCGAAGATGAATTCCCGTATGCCATCCGGGTTGTTGCCGAAGTTCTGGAATCCAACGGTTCCTCATCCCAGGCTTCAATCTGCGCTTCCACCATGGCTTTGATGGCAGCCGGTGTGCCGATAAAGGCCCCGGTGGCCGGCATTGCGATGGGCTTGGTGCAGGATCTGAGCGGCAAGACGGATCAATACACTATCCTGACTGATATTCAGGGTATGGAAGACCATTTTGGTGATATGGACTTTAAAGTTGCGGGCACTCGCCAGGGCATTACCGCTCTGCAGATGGATATCAAGGTAGCCGGACTGCCGGAGCATATCATGGGCGAAGCCATGGCTCAGGCCAAGAAAGCCAGAATGCAGATTCTGGATGTCATTGAGGCCACGATTGATAAACCGCGCACCAATGTTTCCAAGTACGCTCCCAAGATCTGCAAGATGATGATACCGGTCGACAAGATCAGAGACGTCATCGGGCCGGGCGGAAAGGTCATCAATCAGATTATTGCCGAATGCGGCAGCTGCAAGATTGACATAGAAGAGGATGGCCGCGTCTGCATTTACCACAACGATCAGGAAATGATTGATAAGGCTGCCGGTATGATCTCCGATCTTACAAGAACAGCCAAAGTCGGTGATATCTATGATCAGGCTACCGTTGTCAGACTGGAAAGTTTTGGCGCCTTCGTCAATCTGTTCTCCGGCACCGATGCCATGGTCCATGTCTCCGATATCAAGTGGGGAAGGGTTGAAAAACCGTCCGACGAATTGAAGATTGGCGACAAGGTCAGGGTAATCGTCACCGAAATCGATGAAAAGGGCCGGGTCAATGCTTCAATGAAAAAACTGCTCGATAAGCCGGAAGGCTATGTTGAGCCGGAACGCAAACCCCGCTTTAACTCATCTTCATCTTCTTCAGACACGCGCAAAAAATCGCGCTTTACCCAGCGCCATTAGTCTGCGCCGCTGATAATCAGCATAGCATCATCAAATATAGCGGTCCGGCTTATCTAATAAGCCGGGCCGTTTTTTACGGCTGTGACCGCTCCTGAGAAATGGCCGTATGAGCAATTTTGAGTAATTAATTATGGTCCAGTCGGTATTCTCTTTTTATAATGTTTTTTTCGCTGGTTTTCCTCTTGTTTATATACGATTATGGGCTGATAATATGCCTGAAAAGAAGCAGTATGGTTTTCAATTTTAGTCAGTGATTTGCGGGCTTATTGAGGGCCTTATGGGGGAAATAAAATGATAAAAAGATGTTTTACGGCGGCCTTGGCTTTGTTGCTGGTAGTTTGTTTGCTGCCAGCCACGGTGCAGGCGGATAGTGGCACAAACTTAACTTTGCGCTATGGCACAGATGGTGTTTTAACCGTTACCCTTCCTACAACGACTGGTAGTTATACTTATGGAACAACGAACGGAACCGGCACGTTGGTGACGCAAACCGCGGCGGATGTTACGACTCTGCCGGATGCAGGCTGGAACTGGGCCGTTCAAAAGGCTGCCACCACAGTTGGCGGCACGACCTATGACTATGTCTTGACGCTAAATAATTTTCACTCCGACACGACCGGCTGGACCATAATTGGAATTAGCGGGAACTGCATTGAATCTGCACTCATGAATCTGTATATTGTGCTTCACGGCACAAATACTCTCGCAACGCCGGATGCTAGAGGAACGTCAATCATTACTGAGACGTCCGGGAACAAATTCCTTATTACCGGCGATGGGACACTAAATGCCTCAGGATGCCTTGGGATTGCTGCCAAAGGAGGGCTTACTGTCAGTGGCGGCACGATAAATGCCAACGGTGCTATTTATGGGCTGGGGTCAAGCAACGGTTCGGTTACAATTACCGGCGGCACGGTAAAAGCTAACGGCGGCACGAAGAACGACAGCAATGGCATTAGATGCAGCACGATCATCATTTCCGGCGGCACGGTGACGGCAAAAAGCGCCTGTTACTCAGGGGCTAAAAGTGCTCTTAGCAGTGCGCCAACGCTGACCGGATACACCGGTGGCTACCAGTGGCGCACCAGCGACAGCGGTGCTTATACGTCAAGCACAACCACAGCTTATACCTACAGTGCTGCCCACACTTATGTTGAAATACAACCGTTGCTGGCGGCTGAATACTCCTATAATACGCCGGCTGCGATTGTGCAGAACGGCGTGACGGCAACGGTCACATACAGTCTGCCAAGTCCGCAGAAGGCCGCTACCAGCATCACTGCCACCGTGACCCTCACCGGCACGGCCACAGCGATGGGCACACATACCGTCAATCTGGCCAGTACGAAAGCTAATTTAACAGCCACCGCCCAGACCGCCACGGTAACAGCCGGCCAGGATCTAACCACCACACCGATTACCAAGACTTTCACCTTCACCGTACCCGCCAAGGATGCGGACGATTTAACGCTGACGCATACCTTTGCGCCAACACTGCCAACCATCACTTCGCCAAAGGCGAATAAGACCGTCACGGTCGCTGTTGGCAGCACTAAAACCCTGTCCGTCACGGCGCAGAACGCCACGAGCTATCAGTGGTATGTGAACCGCAATGACGGTGCGGGCTTTGGCACTATTGCCGGAGCAACAAATGCCAGTTATACTACCGCAGCGGTCAGTAAGGCTGATGACGGATATAAGTATTACTGCATTGCCACTAATGCCAATGGCAGCACAACAAGTGCCGTCTTCACCATAAAGGCCTCCATCGTTCCGGCAACCGGTGACAATAGTGCGCTTTGGCTGTGGATAAGTTTGGCAGTGCTCTCCCAGACCGGACTGGCTGCGGCATATCTGTACCGCAACAAGAAAAAGTGCCGAGCATAAAAATCTATTGATGACCATTCACAGGCGCTGTATCCATCGGATGCGGCGCCTTTTGTTTATCAGTCCCCAAGATGAAAGGACAGAGCGGGTCTAATAATACCCTGTTCGTTTATTTTTAACGGGGAGTATGATAAAATGACATGTGTAGTAAATAAAGGAGACATTCAGGGCATGCGAATGCGTAAGAAACCTTGGGCTGATGCTCTGATTGCCCAGCGCAGCGATTGCGTTATTACCGATCCGGCCCTATTGAAGGGCCAGTGGCATCAGCTGGCAGCCGGCCTGCTGCATGTTGAAATTGGCTCCGGCAAGGGCGGCTACTGGCTGGCCATGGGTCATCTTTATCCGGCGGAAAGCTGGGTTGCCATTGAAAAGGTCAGAGACGCTGCTGCCATTGGTCTGAAAAAAGGCGGCAATGATATAACTCCGAATATGAAACTTATTATAGGTGATGGAGCTAATATCAGTGAATGGTTTGAAGAAGGCGAAGTAGATTGCCTGCATCTTAATTTTTCCGATCCCTGGCCCAAGAAAGGCCATACCAAAAGGCGGCTGACTTATCACAGCTTTTTGGAGAATTATGCCAGGATTCTCAATCCAAAGGGCCGGCTTATCATGAAGACAGATAATCTGGCGCTGTTTGACTTCAGCATTGATTCTATGTTGGAAGCCGGCTGGACGCTGCTGGATGAAAACCGTAACTGGCGCAGTCAGCCCCAGCCGCAGGATGCCATTACTGAATATGAACAGAATTTCATGAATTTAAATCAGCCGATATATCGGGCGGTTTGGTGTTACCAACGAAAGGAAACTGCACAATGATGAAAAAAATATTAGTTGCTGTCGTTCTGCTGTCACTTTTGGCGGGCTGCTCCCAGCGGCAGGTCAGTGCTTCTGATTTACAGCGGCAGGTTGATAACAGTGTTGAAAAAGCAGTCTCTATTGATGTGGGGACCGGCACTAATATATCTAAAAAGTACTATAGTCTTTATCTGGCGGCCGGCTTAGGCCGGGTCAGTTCCACTGAAACCACCAGCACTTTTAATTTTTACGGCGTCAAGGCGCTGCTCAACCTGGATGTGGCGGCTATCGTCACGGATTCGTATTACACCGATGCCAGCACCGTTAATAATTATGCGCTGCGCAATCTTGACCAGCTGACCAACCCGATTGTGACAAAGACCGGGCGCTTTACCAACAGCAAAAATGAGACCATTCTTTATCAGATCGCCATTAAACAGATGGATGAAACATTCTGCTATATAATGATTCAGACCAATCATTTCATTTTTACCGCCCTGGCTGACAGCACCGCTGTCTCCAAGACGATTTATGAGATGATCAAGGTGCTGCGCAGCTGCCAGGTTAATTCTGATGAAGTGGTTACGGCTTACGCCAACACCGATGATACGGCTTATGTTAAGACAACCATAACCCTGTTTGACGAGACGCTGCCGGCCAGCGGTGTCATCGCCAGTTATATCGATGACTGGACCAGCGACCCTGATTTCTCAATCATTGATAATTCAGGGCAGAACGATACCGATAGTCCGACGGCTGATGATTATAACAGCGGCAGCAGTGATACCACAAGCGATACCGGCACCACTACCCAGACTGATAATACGGCTGCTGGTCAATAAGAAAAGGGCGGGAGGCATTATATATGTTTAAGAAACTGCTGAATAAGATTTTATATGAGGAAGTCGAAGTCGATGATGAAGAGGAAGCCGCTGCTGCTAAACCGGCTGACCAGACGCCCTCCAAGCCGATAACGCTGGAAAAGGAGCCCAGCCAGCCTGCGGCGGCCGCAAAGAAAGAGCCGGTAAGCAAGCCGCAGCCGGTTTCAGACGAAACTGCGGCTCAGACTAGGTCTTCTTATATTACTCTGGCCAAACAGGACCAGCCGGTCCCGGTCAATCCGCAGCCGGCGGCACCTTCTGTTAAGACCAGGGAGCCCAATTATACGGTGCATAAGGTAATTTCACCGCTGTTTGGCTATACGCCAACAGCAGACAGCGACAATAAAGAAGCGGAAGCGGCCGCGCCGGTTAAAAATGACCAGCCGGCTGTCGAAGAGCCGCGCAGTGTGCTGGGCACCGTTTTTTCTCCTGTTTATGGCAGCGGCAAGACCAGTGAAACGGTTGAAGAAGACGAAATTGATCCGGCAATTGCCAACATGACAGTTCAGGACATCATAACCAGCCAGCCGGCGGTCAGCAAGCCGGTGCGGCCGGCCATGGTGGTGACCCCGTCGGCCCAGCCGGACCGCAGTGAAGCTGAAGACCGTCAGGCCGAGCAGCTGCTCAAGGCTGATCCCATTAAAGTCATCGTGCCGCAGGGCAATGAGGCGCTGGCCCAGCTGGCCGCCCAGACCCTGCAGGTTCATCCCGGCGAAAGAAAACAGACGCCGGCTGATAATATGTCACTGTTTGACGATGAGGATAAATAGCGATGAAGTATTTCTTTATCGGCATTAAAGGCACCGGAATGGCAGCTTTGGCCTGCATTCTTTATGATGCCGGCAACCAGGTGTCCGGTTCGGATCTGACGGACCGGCATTTCTTTACCGAAGGCCCGCTTCTGCAGCGCGGCATTTCCATTGTGCCGTTTTCACCGGCCAACATACAAGACAATACAACTGTTATCATCGGCAATGCTTTTCTGGATGATTTTGAAGAGGTAAAGGCCGCCCGGGCTAATCCGACGGTAACCTGTTTTCGCTATCACCAGTTTCTCGGAACTTATCTGCAGTCTTTCCATACCATCGCTGTTGCCGGCTCGCACGGCAAAACCACTACCACCGGCATGACAGCCGCTCTGCTGGGGTGCTGGGAGAAAACCGGGTATCTGATTGGCGACGGCAGCGGTCATATCGATGACAGCGCCACTGATTTTGTGCTGGAAGCCGATGAATACCGCAATCACTTTCTGGCTTATCATCCTGATGTAGCAATAATCACTAACATGGACTGGGATCATGTTGATTTCTTTGAAACCGAACAGTCTTACTGGCAGGCCTTTGACCAATTTGCCAGACAGGTCAGCCGCTATCTACTGGTTTACAGCGGTGACCTGCATGCCGCCAGTCTGACAAGTGATGCGGAGATAATCTATTACGGCAGCCAGCCGTCTGATCAGTTGCAGGCTGTCAATATCGTTCAGACGGCTTCGGATATGAGCTACAATGTAATTTACAAGGGCAGCTTCTTCGGCCATTTCAGTTTGCCGCTGGTAGGCATGCATCTGGTTTATGACTCCCTGGCCGTAATCGGCGTCGGCATTATCAAGAACTATTCTGCGGCAGCAATTCAGCAGGGGCTTGACGGCTACCACGGCGTTAAAAGGCGGTTTGTCATTGAGCAGAGTGGCGCTAATATCTATGTTGATGACTATGCCCATCATCCTACGGAAGTCCAGGTTACTCTGGCAGCGGCCCGCCAGCGCTGGCCCCAGCGCCGGATTGTCGCGGTGTTCAAGCCGCACCGGGCCGGCCGGCTGCTGCATTTTGCGGATGCTTTTGCCAAAGCTTTGCAGCAGGCTGATGTAGTATGTCTGTGTGAATTTACCTCCATTGACGATCAGCAGGACGGAGTGGATATTGATATTACTTATCTGGCCGATCGCATTAAGGGCAGTCTGGTCTTTCATGAGACAGAACAGGATGCCGCCAAACTGGCGGAGTTTGCGCCGGCCGTCTTTGTCTTCATGAGTTCGAAGGACATCTATCCGTTTAAGGAAAAACTGCAGGCTATTCTTGATAAATAGCCTGCTTTTTATTTAGCAGGATGTTTTAGCGGCTTTGGCCGGCTCATTTACGGCAATCTGAAAGCGCTTAGCAGTGATGAATTTGGCGGCTGTTCATTGTAACCGCTTCTATAATTATTGAAAAATGTTTCATAATATATTATTATTGTGGCGTGAGGTGAAAAAAATGGGATTTGCAGCTATAAGCTCTTTTGTTCAGCAAATACTGCCTTTTCTGATAGCCATCGTTCTGATCGTTCTGATTGTGATGATTATAAGAATCAGCCTTCTGGTTAAAAGACTTAATGCCACAGTCAGCAAGGCCGATGCCATTCTGGACACGGCCAATAGTACAATTGCCGAAGCCCAGAACACGATTAAAACGGCTAATGGCTATATGGATGAACTGAAGACAACCGTACATACGGTTGTAAATGTCAGCACCTCGGTAGAAGCCGTCAGAGCTACGGCCGAAGATCTGGTGAAAAAAGGCGTAAACAGTTTCAGCAGAGGATATGAATCCACCAAGAAAGTCATCAATAAGTATTTACCAAAGAAACCGGCAACTGAAACCAAGACCGGTCAGGAAGGATAAGAACATGGAAGAAAACAACAACAAGAATATCGAAGAGAAAGTCGATCAGATTAAAGCTGAAATCGATGAGCAGGCGGAAGAATCAGTAAAGAGTGCCAATGATGATGTCAAAAAGGCCGTCAGTGATGCCAAGGATGTCTTCACCGGTCTGATTAATGACCTGAAGGCCGCTTTAAACAGTGTTCCCAATACCAAAGAGGAATGGGATGCGGCTGTTGACAGTTTCAAGAAGGGTGCCGGCGATTTATCAGCCAAGGCCCAGGCCAGAATCAATGAAATGAAAAATGATCCGGAAACGGCCAAGACACTGGAAGGTATTAAAAACGGCTATACCAGCGTTGCCGACAAGATTGTCACTTTCTGCAAGAGCAGCTATGGCAAAGTCAGCAATGCTGTCAGCAACAGCGAGCAGCTAAAAAATACCGGTTCCCAGATTGTCAACAAAGGCCAGGATGCCCTGAACTACATGAAGGCCAAATATGAAGACTTCACCAACAATCCGGAAGTCCAGGCGACTGTAGTCAAGGCCCGGGATAAAGTTGTTGATTATGCCAACAAGGCGACCGAAGCAGTCAAAAAAGCCATCAACGGCGATGATAAGGAAGACTAAGCAGTTAATAAAATAGAAAGTGATCAATATTTATGTCTAAGCCATTAACCAATGAAGATGTCAAGCGAGTAACTATTTACTCGGTAGCCCGGGAAGCCGGTGTATCTTTGGCGACCGTTTCCCGAGTGATCAATGGCTCGGATGTCGTTCGGTCGGAAACCAAACAGAAGGTTCAGGATGCCATAGTCCGCTTAGGGTATAAGCCCAATGCCATTGCCCAGGGTTTAGCCCTTAAGAAAACGACCACCATTGCTTTGGTGGTTCCGGATACCAGTTTTCTGTATATCGGCAAAACAATAAACGGTCTGCTGGATGTTGCAAAAATCTATCACTACAACATATCCCTGCAGACAAGCACCGCCGGCATCAATGAAATGAATGAAATCATCGATAATGTCATCAAATCCCGGGCCGACGGCATGATTGTCTATAATGACCGGCTGTCTGCTTCCGATTTGGATGCCCTGAAGACTTACGGAGTTCCGATTGTTTTTATCGGGACCAACATTGTCGGCGATTCGATCTGCAGTGTCTTTGTCGATTATGCCAAGGCCTGCCGTGAACTGGTGTCGTCTTATCTGAAAAAAGGGATCAATGATATTGCCCTGGTTCAGGACCGCCAGAATCCGTTGATCATGGAGCAGATTGTGGCGGGGGTAAAGAATGCCTTTGCCGATTTCAACCAGCAGTTCAATCTGGACACAAACTTCCTGACGATTCCGGAATCTTATCATACTTCGTATTCCTATCTCAGTGATTATTTCAAGACGAAGCGTCATCAGCTGATTCTGACTTACCGTGATTCCCAGGCTTTAGCGGTGCTTAACAGCGCCACGGAAAACGGCATTCGGATTCCTGAAGACATGGAAATTGTCTGTGTGCTTGATTCGCGCTACAGCACGATGGTCCGGCCGCAGCTTTCCAGTTTTGAATTTCCCAGCTATGATGCCGGCGCTCTGGCCATGCGGGTAATGACTAAAATGTTATCCGGAGAAGAGATCGCCGAAACGGCTAAGGCTGTGGAGCTGAATTATATTTATCTGCCGCGTAAGACAACAAAGTAAAGCGGCTGTTTACAGCAATGACCCGGAAGAAGTAGGCTGCTGTCTGTTATCACAGAGAATTGACGGAAGGTGCAAGTCATTAACAGGCCGTCAGCCGAATACATCCGCCAGCTGATTCTGCATTTAGGCAGCGTTTCATTCCGCGTTAAGGAAAAGAGAGCGGATTGTCAGCAATCCGAACTAAGGTGGTACCACGCACAAAGCGCCCTTGGACAGGACGCTTTTGTTGTGTTGCAAAGGAGGAAACATGGAATTTTTAGAGGAACTTAAATGGCGCGGCCTGGTCAAGGACGTCACCGATGAGGCGGGTCTGAAGCAGCGGCTGGAAAGCCCGGCCGTCTGTTACTGCGGGTTTGATCCTACTGCTGAATCATTGCATATCGGTCATCTGCAGCAGATTATGCTGCTGCGCCGCTACCAGCTGGCGGGGCATACGCCGATTGCGCTGTGCGGCGGGGCTACCGGCATGATCGGCGATCCGCGCATGACAAGCGAGCGCAAACTTCTGCAGCTGGAGGATGTCCGTCATAACGCTGAATGCATTCGCCGGCAGCTGGCCCACTTTTTGTCTTTTGAAGGCGAAAATGCGGCAATCATGGAGAACAACTACAACTGGCTGGGCTCTTTGAACATGATTGATTTTCTGCGCGATTATGGCAAATGCTTCAATATCAATTACATGATCGCCAAGGATACCGTGGCCAAGCGGCTTGAAACCGGTATTTCCTTTACCGAGTTTTCATACACTATTCTGCAGAGCATTGACTGGCTGCATCTGTATGATGCTTATAACTGCCAGCTGCAGATTGGCGGCAGTGACCAGTGGGGCAATCTGACTTCAGGCATTGAGCTGATCCGCAAACTGCGGGGCGATAATGCCAAGGCCTTTGGCATAACTTCACCGCTCATTACCAAAAGCGACGGCACCAAGTTTGGCAAATCAGAAGGCAAGAATATCTGGCTCGATCCGGAACGGACATCGGCCTATGAATTCTACCAGTGGTTCATCAATGTGGCTGATGATGACATCATCAACTTCTTGAAGCGGCTCAGCTTGCGCACGCCGGAAGAAATAATGGCGCTGGAAGCTGAAATGAAGGCCGCACCGGAAAAGCGGCCGGCTCAGAAAGCCCTGGCCGAGGAACTGACGACCTTAGTGCACGGTCCGCAGGGTCTGGCTACGGCTGAAAAGATCACCCAGGCTTTGTTTTCCGGTGATATCATGGCCCTGTCGGCAGCCGAACGCAGAAGCGCTCTTGCTGATGCCCAGGTAGTGGAAATTAATTCCGGAACGCTGCTGATTGATGCTCTTGCCAGTGGACATATTGCTTCTTCCAAGCGGGAGGCCCGTCAGCTTATTGAGGCCGGTTCGGTATCAGTCAACGGCCAGCGCTGCCAGCAGCTTGACTGCACGTTGGATAAGGCCGCGGCGGCCGATGATGACACCTTCATTATCCGCAAGGGCAAGAAAAACTATTTTGTATTCAAGGTAAAAGCCAATGGCTGAAATGATCAGCGCTGCGCTTAAAGCCTATCTTGATGATATTGCGGCCAGACAGATGGTCCCGGGGGTCAGTCTGGCCGTTGTAAAAAATGGCCAATCGGAAAGCTATCTGACCGGAATGGCCCAATTGGTGCCGCAGCCGGAAATATTAAAACCGGAAAACCTTTATGACATGGCTTCGCTGACAAAGGTTGTGGCGACGACGAGTCTGGGGCTGATGGCGGTAGCGGCCGGCTATTTGAATCTGGATGATCCTGTCAGCAAATATCTGCCGGCTTTTCCTTATGATGATGTTAAAATAGTCAATCTGTGGGCTCATACTTCCGGACTGGCGGCCGATGACCGCAATTACCGGCAGGCCCAGAATCCGCAGCAGCTGCTTGATTTCATCTGCCGGTTGGAGAAAGTCTATCCAACCGGAACGCAGGTTTTATATTCCGATTTTAACTTTATCCTGCTGGGCCGGATCATTGAAGGATTCTGCGGTCCGCTTGACAAAGCTTTTGCACAGCATCTGGCTTTACCGCTGGGCATGAAAACAGCCGGCTACCGGCCGGCTGACCGCCATCTGGCGGCTTTATGTGTTCCAACCGAAGATGAAAAGGACAGGGGCGGAGTCATTAAAGGCGTTGTCCATGACGGCAAAGCTTTCCGGATGAATGGCGTCAGCGGCAATGCCAGTTTGTTTTCTAATGTCAGTGACATGATACCCTTTGTTGAGATGATGCTGAACAGGGGCCGGTATAACGGTCAAACGGTAATTGACGAAAAGGTTATGGCGCTGCTGAAAAACCGCTATACCCCGGTTAATGACCGCAAGCGTACCTTAGGCTGGTACATGGATGATAAGGAGGCGGCCTTCGGAAAGTACTGTTCGGATGACTGTCTGTTTCATACCGGCTTTACCGGGACAAGCATCTATCTTGACTATAAGCGCAATGGCGGTATAATCCTGTTTACCAACCGGGTTCATCCCAGCCGCTCTAATAACAACATTTCCCTAATCAGGGATACTGTTTCGGATATGATACTGAAGAACTGGTAGAAAAGGAGCAGCCATGAAAACCTACGAATATAACCTTAAAGTTTCACCACACCAGCTGTATGAATTTCTGCTGGAGCAGATCGCCCTGGAAGCTTCCAGCAAGGCCGGCCGCAAGATAACTTTGGCCAGTGTCAAAGAGGGAACCAAATACAGTTATAACCGCAGTGCCGGCAAGAAGAAAAGCATTAAAGCGGTTGTTCATATCCGCAAACCCCAGCCTGACACCTTTATTCAGACGGATTATGATATGGGCGATACAGCTTCTTTTAAAATGATTTATAAAATAACGCCGGGTAAAAACAAGCAGACCTGTCATGTTGCCTACAGTCAGGATAACGGCCGGCCGGGCAACAATTTTGTAAATGATATCTTCATGCGGGTCCAGCTTAATAAGCGGATGCGCAAGATTGAGCAGTATCTGCTTAGCCTGAACCAGCAGGCCGCTGATAAAGAAGAAATCAACGAAACTGATGACAGGGATGATTCAGATAATTCCGCTGCATAAGCGGTCAGCAGTAAAGAGGCAGCAGCCTCTTTTTTTTAGATGGAGTGACACCGGTTTACGCTGTCTTTAACTGGATACACCATCAAAGTATAAAATCTCCATTACTAGTTTCTCAAGGATATCATCGGTCATTATCTTAAAGATAATTACTCTGTAAACGACAGATGGTATACAGGCAGGCCGGATTAAGTTAAAGATAAAAAAAAGAGCCGCAATCATGCCTGATCCCAGGCACTTTTGGGCAGAGATTGGAATTTATGGAGCGAGTGACGGGAATCGGACCCGCGTTATCAGCTTGGAAGGCTGAAGTTCTACCATTGAACTACACTCGCATAATGCCTTTTTATTATACACAGATTTGTTTCACTTTCAAACTATCACGGCTGTTTTTCAAAAAAAAGAGACATCCAGCAATGTCTCGGATA
>CAYTET010000019.1:12197-28887 GCA_964436975.1 uncultured Erysipelotrichaceae bacterium | reverse complement strand
CATCAGCATTTTCATTGATTTATATACCCACTCTTATTGATGATGAGCCAAAAAACAACACGATTATTGGTACGTTCGATATAATTTTCCACTCTTTTGGCGAAGTCTTCTGAAGCCAACTTATAATTATCTGACGTTGACTCGCTGGACCAGGTTTCAGCGACTGGCCGATCCATATAGCCAATTTTCACTAATGTATCAACAACCTTGCCCCGTCTAATTCTAAAGCGGCGCCGATCTTGCAACCAATCATCGCCCGCAATTTCTTTATAGGCCTTCTTGAACTCATCATAATGGCCTTCATAGTCAAGATTGCGCTCCAAATCGGCTAAAGCCGGATTGGCTCCTTCATATCCCAGTTTCTCATTGAAAACACGATTAAAAACGTTAACAATGGCATTGCTGTCAGTTTTAGCTGATGCCGTGCTCTTTGAATCAACATTGAACAAAATTGCTTTGGTTGGCGTTTGACTTGTCAGCTGCATATTGGCCAAAAGCATCGGATTGCTTTTAACCTGATCTTTAGCCTTGAAATACTCAATGGCCTTCTTACCGCCTATTTCCTCGTCATCAAGAATATAGGACAGAATCTTTAAAAAATGTGATTTTCCTGAGCCAAAGAAACCAGAAATCCATACCCCAATTTCATCAGATGGGGTTTTGATGCTCCTGGCGTAATTATCAAAGAAGGTGGTGAAATGATGACCCACTTCCCTGGTAATGACATATTCTTCCATCTCCTGTTTTTTATCTTCGTCATCAATCTGGCCAACCTTAATTACACCCGTGATGTGCCGATCAATCTGATTGGCAAACATATTTTTGATCTTCATATTGTGAATCCCCCTCTATTGTCAATGTTCAACTAATGGAAATGCCCTATAATAATTGTCGTCTTTCAATTCGCCAAAAATTTGCAGTGAATTACCATTATATATACCTGGGAAAAACATAACCACTGGGCAATGATCCATTACCTGATGTAAATTATTTAATATTTTGTGCGATCTCAAAATAGGGAAACATTTCCCAACTCCGGTTAGAAACAGCACTGCATCTTCAGGCGTGTTATCACAGATGTATTGCACAATGCGACTATCTTGCTCATCGAAACGTAATACATCCGATATTGTCTGAAAAACATATTCCGTTCCTTCATCCTCTTCAATTGACTTTAATTCTTCTAAATCGCCATCATCTTCCAATAGTTTTAATATTAGTTCATACATATCGCAAACAATAAGTTGATATCCAAATTTTCTCTCCGTGCCTGCTCCCTGCAATAATTTAATGCGCTGTCTGACCTTTAGCTCATCACGAGCATCATAGTCAAATACATAATAACCAACCTCATTGCCTAAACCAGTATTCGTGCGAAAACTTTCTGACTGCATCTTTTGTTCTAATATGTCCAGTCGTTCTTCGATAGTCTTCATTATCTTTCTCCCATCAGTATTCTATTAATCTGTTCCAAGCCATTATTCTTCAGATAACTTGTCAGATCAGCAGATAGCAACGGCCGATTAACAACAAAATCACGGCCGGTTTTCTCTAATAATTGAGCTTCGCATAACATACCTGTAAGTATTCCGCGATATCTTTTGACACTTGAATCATACCATTGAGCGGCCTTGTCATCCTGTTGTTGCAGCCTATGCAAAAACGCCAAAACTTCAGTAGAACTTAAGTGATGGTCTTTCAATATCAACTTCTCTTTATACACATCATTCATAAACGAATAAAAGGTATGATTGGTCAGCATAACCATGATAATGCACATAAGTTTCTGTGTTTCAACATTGCTGTCTAAGAATAGATTAACATAGCTCGCATCAACAGCATCGAGACGCATTATTATTGCGTTATATACATCACGGCTGTGCGCTGATGATGATGCATTAAATAAGTTATCTTTGATAATTCTTTCTTTAATTTCAGATAAAGAGGCTTTTTGGCGCAGCAAAGAAAAAAACTGCCGGGTCTCCTTGTAAAACAAACCATCATGTGTTAGGCAGGAATATGGCATCTCAATTGATATAATTTGCAGCATGATTGTCCATTTCCATCTTATCTACATGTTGACTTAATATAAGTGTAATCAAGTTTGCCAATGAACGATTGCTTTCTTTGGCTTCTTCTTCCAACTTAACACGTATTTTATTATCAAGACGAATCGTGTAATTTCTTGTGTTAGACATATTATTTCCTTTTCCAATACGGCAATAACATTCTAACACATCGTGCAATGCATTGTATTGCATATTTGTTTATATAGCATGACAATCACTTTTGTTTTTGCTAATTCTAGTTTTAACGAAGCGTTCTGTATCTTTATCCATAAAATAAACATAGCAGCCTTTAATCCCTCTAGATAAAAGAACCCTATAAATATCTTTGATTAATTTCAAATACGCTGCATCGTCCCTTACTCTTCTATTTGGAAGATCATATGCATTTTCTCTTTTTGGAATCCACTCCCCCTTATCAAAATCATAAACAATATCATTTCCAAAAATCACCCCCATATAATCAAATTCAAATCCTTGTGCAGAATAAACACATCCTATTTGATTAAATCCCTCTGGTTTATAAGCCCATAAGTTAGATGATGGAATTCCTCTTTGCCCTCTTTTTAAATTCCAAGGGCGTTTATAATCACCAATCACGACATCACGTGGAATCTCTTCGTCACGTTTATTTCTAGTTGTCCACGGGAAAACATATCCACTAACAATTCGTGCTGTTTGGCCTTGATTAAGCTTTTCTTTTAATGCATCTTCCATAGCAAGAGGATTATCGAATATTTTAAAATCATAATCAGGCTCATTTTTTAACATAACATTAGCTGTCTGTCTGATATCTAAAGTATTTTCAATCCATTTAACAAATCCATCATTGCCGCTGCATCTAAATTGTATTTGTAATTCTTCTTCCCAAACGTCACACCCCCTAGATAAAGCATGCTCCCTTATATACGAACTGCTTCCTATTTCATTAGGTTTAACTCTTTGATCATCATCAATAAAAAATACAGCAACTCTACATGCATCTATTATTTCTTCAATTTGAAGTTTCCCCGACCAGATATTAGAGAAACTAACCGGAGCTCTTTCCCTTAATCGATGTGCTTCATCAATTATAAGACAATCAATCTGATCAACTTGCTGAACATAACTATTTGTATACTTAAATAAGTCTCTAGCCGTTCCCCCTATTGCTTCTTGGTATGATTTTGTAAATGATGCGCTTCCCGTTACATATTCTGCCCATTTGCCTATCTTTGATAATTCAGCCAATAGATTAATGGCGATAACACTTTTACCAGTCCCCGGTCCGCCCTTTATAATTAAAACATGTTTCTTATCTTTAGCTTTGATACCTTTATTTACTAAAGACATAACATGGTCAAAAACAATCTGCTGTTCATCTAACAGTACATAAGCAGAATTGTTTTCTATAGTGTTAGCAGCTTCATCCAAAAGTTTTTTAGATGGTTTCTTTCGAGATTTATTAATCTTATCAAGGATGTTCATCCCTTCCCCATGGGAAACAGAATCCTCAATATAATTAGATAGTCTATCATAATCATTTTCCGAGAACATTGGACTGTCGTTAATAATATTAGTGAACTTCTCGTCAAGAATTGGATCATTTTCTTCAAAACTATAATTATGAAGGTATACGCAAGAATCTAATAGGATTGGATTTTTTTGATAAAAAACTTCAACAAAATTTCGCAAATGATCTTTATATCCTTTTACCTGGGCGCTTGGGTGTAGAAGTTCTTTATCGTATCCATTTATTTTTGTGATCACTTCATTTTCACTATCGCATGATTGGCAACTTGCCCATTGTTTAAGTTCAATAATTAGTGCCTTATCTTTATCATTTTTATCTCTTCCGCAAACCATACAATCAAGTCTTAGTGACGATGATGGAAGGAAGTATTCAAGACTTATCCCCTGTTTTGATAAATTTGAATTAACAAAAATATCTTTTATTGCCCTAAGACTGTTATGCCATGACATCTTTTCACTGTTTGATGGATTATATCCAAAGTAATTATAAAATGAATCAGATAAATCCAGCGCTATTCTATTCCTTGTTGTTTCGGCTATGAAATCGTCTGCAGATCCTTGATAAAGTTGCATTTAATATGCCTCCGAGAACTATATTTTCTATTGATTTGCGAATATTACCTTTATGCAATTGTAACACATACAACTTATTGCCCCTTATAGTAATACCAGAGAAGGTGATCAAAACCATTTCTGCTCACCAAGCCTCCACTACGACTGTACTTATTGCGAATGGCATCAATAGTGTCTATATATCTGCCATAAAATTCCGCATAGGTTTCTCCGTTATTCTTTTCAGTGAATTTTTCATCATAATCCCTAATTGCCTTGCACATGACGTTGTCATATATTGAAAAATTATCTTGCTCATTATCACCAGAAAACAAATAAAACGAAGCATAGTGACAGAATTTAGTAGCAAAAGAAAAATTTTCTCTGCCCCTGGATGTACGCTTTGACAATAAACTGATTACTTTATATTCATTCCTAGGCTTTTTTAATAAATCAATCAGATTTTTTTTGCTTATTTCAGTACCACATAACGCATTAGATATTTCTATTCTTCCAACGTTATCGGCATTTAGATGGGTGCTGTTTTCTCTATCAATTGCAGAAACAAGGTAAAAAATAATCGTTTTGTAGTCGCAATTGTTTTCTATGTCAACTGGCATTGCTTTTTTTGCTTTTTCAATAATCCCTTTTTTATCTTCAGTTAGTTCGTTGTTAAGACATTCTCTCAGCATGACAGCCCAATAAGCTGTTGATCCTCCATACATAAGACTTCCTTCTGAATGGCTTATTTTGTCAGAATTTCTTTTACAAGTGTTTTTCTTATAGAACGATGGTCCTTTTTCTGGATTTGACGAGTTTTTATAAGATGAATCATTTAGTATCATTGCCTCAGCTCGTGCAACATTATCAAAAGAAATTATTGGTTTACCATTCTCGTCCTTTTTAAAGCAATAGTTATCTTTAGCTGATATTGCTTCATCTTCAATGCTATTTTTAGCTTCTTTAATACAATTATTGTTGTTCATATACGTAGACCTACCTTTTCTTTATTTTACGCTGTAAATACAATAACCCTGCAATTATCTACACTTTGTTTTCTATTTTTTCTTCAGTAGTAATTTACCATGTCTGAACTAACTCAACCATACTTTATTCATCTTCAAAATTAAAGTATCAGACACGCTGTCCCATCATTGGTACATATAGCAGCAAATATGTAATTAACTCACACTTTTCATATTATTTTCATAAATCCTGATAAACGAAATATAGAGTAAAAAGGTCATCTTATTTCACAAGAAGAGAATTTTTGATATCTTGATGGTCTTGCCACAAAAAAAGCCTTTCAACAAAAGGCTCGCGCTTGAATTGAACTGGTGGAGCATAGCGGGATCGAACCGCTGACCTCCTGCGTGCAAAGCAGGCGCTCTCCCAGCTGAGCTAATGCCCCGGGTAATATCGATCAAAGAAAATGGTGGGCCTGAATGGACTTGAACCAACGACCTCGCCCTTATCAGGGGCGCGCTCTAAACCACCTGAGCTACAGGCCCATCCACCAAATGCTTATCCATAGTAGCACTTTACCTTGACCGTTGTCAATGACAACGGCGAAATTTCCCCGTAAAAAACCGCTGCCATTTTGCCGGCAGCGGTTCATTTACGATTTACTTATTCAGGGCTTCGCTGATATCGATGCGCCGGCTCTGCATAGCCAGATATTCATAGAAGAAATCGATGCCGAAATTGAAACTGGTAATCAGCAGTCTCTCATTGCCGGCCGTCAGGCTTTCTCTTTCTTTGCCCGACAGCCAGAAAGGATCAAACCGGTACAATTCGGCCGCAATCGGCTGATAATCACCGATATTGTCAGGATTATTGATAACCTGGGGAGCCACAATCAAAGCCGGATTAAGGCCGTGATAGACATCGCTGATAAGCTGGTAAGTTATCGTTTTGATGCTGGTTTCCGTAGTCATGGCCGGTCTTTGAATAACCTTCAGTTTCAATCCGGTCGGAATCTCGCATAATACGGCTACTCGTTGCAGATGGTTGATGATATCATCAACCGTCTGGCCCGGGGTAAGGCTGACATCATAAGAAACATTGACGTTGCCGTCAGCGGTCATCACAATGCTGTCGGCCGTGATGCGGCCGCGCAGGCTGTTGTGATATTCGCTGGATACACTGCGGAACCGGTTAATCAGGGCTCTGTACTGCTTGCCGGCTAAAAGAGCCTGCATATGGCCGGAGGTATAGGCACCCAGAATCTCGCACTGGGCATCCATGGTGCCGCTTTTCTGAATGCTCAGCGGCCGTTTGGCCAGATTAGTGATAAACTGGGCGGCCGCCGTTACAGCGTTCATGTACTTATCGGCTGTAAAGGTCATTTCCAGCCGGGCCTGGCTGCACTGGGCCAGTCCCACCATGGCCACCGGCTTGGACAGATCCCACAGCGTACCGTCTTCAATAAAGCTGCCCGGTCCGCTGACACTCTCCAAAAGGATGCTATGGCTCTTAAACCAGTCAACAATATCAGCGCTGCCGCTGGCATCGTCATCCAGGCACAGATATATGGTCCGGGTCGGCTTTTCATTCTCCCTGCACAGCTTCTCAAAGGCTTCCAGGACCGCAATCGTCCGTCCCAGCGGGCTGACCGCCCCGGCCCCGTAAATGTAGGTCTGGTCGGTATAGCCGGCATAGGGATCATGCTCCCATAATTCGGCACCGGCCGGATCAAGCGGTGCGGTATTGACATGGCTCAGCAAAGCCAGCGGCATGGCCGTGCCATCAGCCGCCCAGGTGTAAATGCAGGCATGCCGGCCGACCTTGGTCCCTTTCATTCTGGCATTCAGCTGCGGGTAATGATCTTTAATGAACGAAGACCACTTGCCGATTGACGCCGTTAGCTGAATGGCTAAGCTTAAATGCTCAACAGCGTTTGGATATGACATTATTGTCTCCTTTGGCCCGAATGGGCTTTTACAAGCCTATCTTAACAAGAATGCGGCCGCTTGTAAATTATTCACACCGGCGGATAATTGGCATATACTTCTTATGGTGATTAAATGAAACGCTTCTATATTATCTTCAAGGGTCAGGTGCAGGGGGTCGGCTTTCGCTGGACCGCCATGAATCTGGCAAATTCACTGGGTCTGACCGGCTGGGTGCGCAATCTGGACAACGGGGATGTCGATATTGAAATCCAGGGTCAGCCGGACAGCCTGGATGCCTTTGTCAGCCAGATTCAGCAGAAGGACAACTGGATCCGCATTGATGACTATTCCATTAAAGACGTTCCTCTCTGCCCGGATGAACGCCGTTTCAAGATTAAGGATGATTCCGGTTTCTTCTTCTAGCCATTAAAAAACTGATGCCGCATCAATCACGGCATCAGTTTTTATTATTAATCAGTCTAAGGAGTAACCCAGGGCTTTGGCAACCTGCTCGTTAAGAATATCAAACGAAGTTGCACCGGTATCCAGAATAGCCTGGTGGAAGGTCTTCAGATCAAACTTGCTGCCGAGTTTTTCCTTGGCGGTATCCTTCAGAGTCAGCATGGCATAGTAGCCATACCCGTAAGAAGTATAGGTGCCCGGATCGCCGACCAGCGTCGTAATCAGACTCTGGGCGCTTGTCATCAGTTCGTCAGCTGTATAGTTGGTGTAGACATGGTCAACCAGCAGCTGGGCAACCTTAGCCGCATCCGCGCCGTTGTAATTGACTTCGATGTCCAGCGCTGCCTGCATGATATAGCCGATTTCATCTTCCAGCTGGTACAGGCGCGCCTGATTGGTGTCATTGGTCAGATAATTATAGGCCGTATCCTCCGACAGCATCGCCCAGCCTTCGGTATAGCCGAGATAGCTGATATTGCTGCGGATGACATCATCCTTATAGTGATCCAGATAATAGGTGATCTGGTAGCAGTGGCCCGGGAATCCTTCATGGGCCAGGGTTGAACACAGTGAGTCAGCATCATCGCTGCTGTAGGCCGGATTGATCTTGATGACATTGTCATTGATGTAATCATCAACCGGGGCGGTCACATAGTAGGCTACCACACCGTCAGTCGCAATTGACTCATCTAACAGATCGGCTGTCACCTTGACATCCGGACCGGTGGGATAATCTTTTTTCAGGGCTTCCCGGTAGGCGGCAATAATGGTTGCCGCATCGCTCATGCCAAACTGGCTGTTGGGATTCTCCAGATAGACATAGGTATACTCGCCGGTAGCGGTGTTATATGAATTAAGCGTGGCTTCATAATCGATGCCGTAATAAGCATAATAGACGGCCGGATAATTGTTGGCCAGCGTAATCTCTTCTTCGACCAGTTTGTCAACATAGTCCCACAGAAGCTTGGCTACATCAGCCGGATCGGCACTGGTGCCGGTATAATCCTGCAGCAGCACTTTATAGTATTCCTTGCCGTTTTTGTAGTTGCATAAAGCCCCGTTAGTCTTGGCCAGACCCGACAGGCTGTTATTGTACATGTCAATAATGCGCTGGTAAGCCGGAATCAGCTCGTCAATCACCGCATTGGTCAGCTCTTCCAGATAATCATTGCTGTTGGAAAGATTCAGGGCATCCAGCTTCTCGGAAAAAGCCACGATGACCGCATTGTCATCTTTCTTGCTGATAAAGGTCTGGCAGTTATCGATGACTTCGGTCTGAACCGCATTAGGCTGAACAATACCCTGATTGGCCTGCTTTTTGGTATAGGCAATGGCTTCGTCAATCAGCCGCGGGCTGTCTTTGACTAACGATATAAAGTCTTTGACATCCTGTTCATCCCGCAGTTCCAGTTCGGTCAGGTTGGTAATCAGATTGTTATTCAGGCCTGACATCGGTGTGAACATAAACGAATAATCTTCACTGAAGCCGTAGTATTTGACCTGCAGCTGGTAATAATCCAGAAGCGTGTTGTAAGTGATCAGCTGGTGATCGGACAGCTTGGAGGTATCATAATCCTGCAGGGCTTTAATCCGCTCGTTAAGCTGATCGCGGCTTGCGGTATCATCAATGCCGCCTAAAGAGCCCAAAGTGGCTTCCGGCAGTTCTGTTATCCCGTAGTTTTCCGGTTTGGCTACCGTGTAGCGCAGGGAAAGATAATCTCCGCTCAGGTCATCCGCAAACCAGCCCTTGGTCAGAGTGGTAAAATCGGCATCATCGCTTTTGGTATTCTGCTGACAGCCGGTTACACCCAGTAACAGCGCCACCGTCAGCAAAACGGCTAGTAGTTTCTTCATCAGCTATTCCTCCTTTTTGAATGGCCATAAATACAAAATAGCGGATAATACGTCCGCTACTTTATATCATCAGGATTCTTTGTCTTTGTCAGGCTGGTCAGCCGGCTCAGCGGTCTGATCGGGTTCAAGTTCAATCATTTTCTTTTCGGCTTCATCAGCGTTATCCAGAATATCTTTGACGATCTTGACACCGGCGGCGATTACTGCCAGAGTGACAGCGGTACCAAACAATTTCTTGATCATTTCGTGTTCTCCTTTGCGTATTTTTATATTACAACAACTAAACTGTTATGACAACAGTTTTCGCCCCCGCCCCTACTGGCTGACCGGCGGTTTGGCTGGCTCAGCCGCCTCTTTTTTGGCCAGACGCCGGTTAACAAAGTTCCTTACCAGCGTGTAGATGAGCGCCATGAAGGGCACAGCAATAATCAGGCCGAGCGCTCCGAACAGGCCGCCGAAAATGGAAATGGCCAGCAGAACATAGAAACTGGGAATACCCACGGAACGACCCACCACCCGCGGATAAATCAGGTTGTTTTCAACCTGCTGCACCACCGTGAATTCGATGATGAAAATCAGAACCGTCCAGATACCCCGGTCGGCCAGAATGATGAAAGCCCCGAAAATCATGGCCATGGTCGTTCCGACGTAAGGCATGATCGACGTCAGGGCAATGACAACGCTGATCAGCAGGGCATAAGGCATGTTGCTGATGGACAGGACAATATAGAACAGCGTCCCCAGAATGCACATTTCGGTCAAAAATCCGCCGATAAAGCCGTTGAAGATGCTGGAGACAAGCTGGCAGAAGGACAGCAGCCTTTCATAGATGCTGCTCGTAAAGACCGCCTGGCCGACCCGCTTTACAATGCTGATATATTTTTCCTTGGCCACCAGAAGATATATGGAAATCAGAATAGCGGCCAGAGTGGTGATGAGAATATTTATTACCACTTTGGCAGCCGTAGCTACATTGCTGATAATGCCTCCCGACACCAGATCAATCACCGAAGACAGATTGGAAAACCAGGTCTGCAGCGAAGTCTCCAGCACTTTAATCAGCGAAGAGCTCATATCGCCCAGATTGATGCGCAAAGACAGGCCGATGGTCTTGAAGAACTCATTGAGCGTATCCGAGACCGAACCGGCATAGGTGGAAAGATTGTTATAAAGAGTCGTCATTGAATCAATCAGCTGCGGCACCACAATCCGGGTTACCAAACTGATCAGCAGCAGGGCCAGAACATAAGTCAGAGCCACGGCCGTCGGCCGGATCCACTTGCGGTGCTTGCCCGGAATCCGGGCCAGCAGCGATTCCAGCGCCGTCATGGGCACATTCAGAACACAGGCCACGATAAGACCGTATAAAAGCGGATTAAAGGCCTTCAGAACAACATCAAGAAACTCAATAACCGATTTAATATTGATGACCAGCAGAATACCGGCGCAGACAATAGCGGTAATGCCGATTACCTTGCGATAGCTGATATCGTTAATAACGTTTTTTTCTTTGGTTTCTTTCATAGCCCTATTATATGGTAATTTTCAATTCATCACCAACAATTTCATCTTTTTCAATCTTTGTCAGGCCGTCCCGGTTCAGTTGGTAGATGACATCAGCCGTTTCCTTGATAAAGCGGCGGTCATGGCTGATGGCAATAATGGGTCCCGGATAGGCTTTCAGCGCGGCCCGGATTATCGGATTGGACAGCGGTGACATATTGCGGCTCGGCTCATCCAGCAGCAGAATTTCGGCACGGTTGAGAACCATTTTAGCCAGCACAACCTTGGCCTGGCTGCCTCCGGACAGCACATCCAGCGGTCCGATCATCTCGGCACTGGTCAGCTTCAGACTCCCTAAAAGGGTTCTAATCCGGCCGGTCTCCTCTTTGGTGCCGCTGGTCTGCATATAGGCCAGCGCTGAAGCATAGCCGGCTAAAGCCTCTTCATAATTCTGGGGCATATAGCCGACAGCAAAGCCCTGCTGTCTTAACAGGCCGGCAATCTGTTTAAGCAGGGTTGTCTTGCCCAGCCCGTTGGCCCCGATGATAACCGCATGCACCGGACCGACCATATCCAGTCTGATATCATGCGCCAGCATCTTGTCATTGATCTTCAGTTCAGCCAGGTTTAAATGCAGCACGGTCTTGCCGGCCGGCCAGGGTTTGTTTTCGAAGAACAGATTGATGGACTCCTCCGGATCAATGGTCTCAATCCGCTGCTGGCTGTCCAGATGACGCTGCTGGGCTTTCAGATTGCGCATCTTCTTTTTCAGCAGATAGCCGCCGTGGGGATCGCCTCGGCTGATGGTAGCCTGCCGGTAGGCCACTTTATTGGTCAGCTGGGTCAGCTGGGCCTGCTGTTTAGCCTGCTCGCTTTTCTGCTTGGCGGCCAGCTGGTTGGTCCGGCTGATCAGATGCTGCCGGCTGCTGACATAGGCGTCATAGCCAACCGCCGCCATCGTCCAGACCGGCTCGTTTTTACGCTGCCGCATCTCCAGGTGCAGAATCCGGTTGGCCGTCTGGGCCAGCAGGGTTTCATCGTGTGAAACAAAGATAACCGGGCATTTCAGGTCATTGATAAAATCCTGAAGCCAGAAAAGGGCCGGCAGATCCAGATCATTAGTCGGCTCATCCAATAGATATACATCGCAGTTCTGCCGCAGCAGTTTCAGCAGGTGAACTTTAATCTTCTCCCCGCCGGACATCTGGCTGACCTTTTGCCCCAGCAATTCTTCATTTATATGCAGCTCCGCCAGCTGCCGGTACAGCAGGCTGTCATATTGGCCTTCCGGCCCGGTCAGACCCAGATACCCGGCCCCGGTCTGATCCGGATAAGCCGGTGCAATGATCTGGGGCATATAGCCGATGGTCAGACCGGCCGTGTCAACAAAGCCGCTGGTCTCGGCATAGGGACAGTCATTAATCAGAACTTTCAGCAGAGTGGACTTGCCATCACCCTCCTGACCGATGACGGCCAGTTTATCCGCCGGCTGCAGCACAAAAGACAGATCCCTGATAATGGTCCGCTGCTTTATCATAATAGTAAGATGGCTCACCTTAAGCATCAATACGGCTTCACTCCTTGGCCGGCTGGTTTAAATACTGCGCAATGGCCGGATCATCGGCGCTGACATAAATCAAATCCAGCACTTCGGCCGGCATAAAGCCGGCTTGGGCGACATGTTCTAGAAAAGACTGCAATTGATCATAAAACCCGGCAACATTGTAAACGGCAATCGGCTTATGGGTATAGCCGAGCTTTTTCTGGGCATAGATATCAAACAGTTCGTCAAATGTTCCGACACTGCCGGGCGCAATCAGATAGGCATCGGCCAGTTCTTCCATTTTCTTCTTGCGCTGGGACAGATCATCGGTGAAGATAACCTCGTCATTCTGTTCATAGAGAATGCCGGCTTTGTTGAACATGTGCGGGCTGACGGCAATAATATGGCCGCCCTGGCTCTTGATGCCCCGGGCAAAGGCGCCCATTAAGCCATGGCCGCCGCCCCCGTACACCAGATCAGCGCCCTGGCTGGCCAGCAAGGCCCCCAGCTGGCGAGTCCGGTCGAGATAGACCTGATCAATGTCATCACTGGATGCTCCGAAAAAACATATCCGCATATTGGTTTTCCTCCTGTAGTTTTTCTGATGGAAACAGTTAAGAAAGCTGGTATTCGGCATTAAGCGTCAGCTCGTCATCATTAAGTCCGCTTTCCGGATACAGCCGGCGCTCGTATTTATAGCCCTGCTCATCCAGCAGTACCTGCAGGAAAAACAGGAAGATGCCGATATCAATCTGGTTATAATAAGCCACTTTGGCTGCCGGCATAAGGCCGCGCCTGCCGGCCTGCCGGTACCGGTAGACCTTTAGCGTGCCGTTTTCGCTGACTACCCGCCATGGCTGGGTGTTGCAGGCACTGGGCGCAAAGCGGACCAGTTCACTGACTCCCGGAACAACCGGCCCCTGCCAGATCTCTTCAACCGGCTTGCGCTTGGCCGCCAGCATATCCTTGCGGAACAGGGCCGGATTGCTGATTTTGGCCATGGCTATCATGATGACAAACTGACAGTCTTCAATCTGGCGGCAGACCGGCTGATGCATGCCGTACCACAGGGTGCCGATATCATGGCTGACCAGATAGAGATCAATCTGTTCCCCCAGATAGCCGGCATTAGCCAGATAGCCGTCTTTAATCTGACTGTAGATTAATAAGCAGCACTGCTGGTGGCGCGGACAGTTGGACTGCGCGCTGTCATCTACCAGCCGGTAAATGACCCGGATGGCCGGATCAAGGCTGTCCAGCTGCTGCAGAAAGGCCTTCATCTGTTCAAACTCGGCTCCCGAAATGACCTGCTGGTTGTCCGGATCAAACAGATGAAACGATTTGCGCTTGAAAATGCTGCGGTAACACTCGCTCATAAAATCACCTTCGGACCTAGTATACCATGAATAGAAATGACAATAACATGGTCCGGGACGCCGGTTTTGCCGCATTTTGTGGTTGAAATGGACCGTTTGTTGTGCTAACATAATTTTGCTGCCTAAATAGCTCAATCGGCAGAGCAATCGGCTGTTAACCGATCGGTTACAGGTTCAAGTCCTGTTTTAGGCGCCATCTGAAAATGAAAGGCTGTTCCGGATTAAACGGAGCAGCCTTTTTGTATGCCGGCCGCAAATAAAAAGCCGTCATTGGATTGACCGGCCCAAACAGAATAGCTTTCAGCCCGCTGCGCTAATTATGCAGCATCGCAAACAGAATGCCCATCAGCCCGATCAGCAAAGGCTCGGCCAGCAGAATGGGCCATAAATAACTAAGACCCGTCCACTGCTGCTTGATCGTCAGCGCCACGGCCAGCAGCACTAAAGTAAACAGGCCGCTGATCAGCCCGCAGAGATACTGGTTAGGCCAGCGGCGCACCCATAAGATGCCCGTCAGCAGCAGGGTGATTCCCGGAACCGTCAGCAGCGTCAGACCGTAGCCGCTCTGCGGATTCTTGCTGTTCTGCAGCAGGCCGAAAAAGATCAGTGCCAGACCCATCAGGATCTGGATGACGATGTAAGTAGCCTTTTCATGTCTCTTCTGCCGGGCGTTCATAATCAAAATGATACCTGTTTAAGTTGAAGACTTCAATCTTCACTGTTAAAATTGTTTATAGTTGAAAGTAATTCAACCGGGAGGGCTATGGATCTTACCATGCTTAATGCGGCCCAATACCAGGCCGTAACCTGTCAGAACCAGTATGTCCGCGTCATTGCCGGCGCCGGCACGGGGAAAACCCGGGTTTTAACCATGCGGCTGGCCTACCTGATTGAAACCTACGGGGCAGCCGCCAATAAGATCTGCACCATCACCTACACAAATAAGGCTACTAACGAAATGAAGAAAAGAATCGGCGAACTGCTGGGTGAAAATGCCGGCCAGCCCCACATTTCGACAATTCATTCCCTGTGCGTCACCATCCTGCGGGCTGATATCCGCTATCTGAACTGGCCGTCCAACTTTACGGTGATGGATCAGGATGACACCCGCTCTTTGGTCAAGGAAGCCTGCAAAATGCTGGATTATGATATCAAGGCCTTTAACATGACTACTATCCTGGATTATATTGCCGCCAAGAAGTACCAGCGGCTGGATTATGACACCATTGTCGCCCAGACCCATGGCCAGCAGATGGGCCGGCAGCTGGCCGAAATATATAATTACTACGTCAGCCGGCAGAATGACATGTATGCCCTTGACTTCGATGACCTCATTGCCCAGACCTACCATCTGTTCACCGCCTTTCCGGAGGCTTTAGCCAAGTGGCAGCAGCGTTTCCAGTATTATCTGGTCGATGAGTTTCAGGATGTGGAAAACACCCAGTACGCCATCTTAAAACTGCTGGCCCAGAATGGCAATGACATCTTCATCGTCGGCGATCCGGATCAGACCATCTATACTTTCCGGGGCGCCAACATCAATCTGATCATGCAGTTTCCCTCTGACTTTGAGCCCTGCCAGACAATTGTGCTGACCGAAAACTATCGTTCCACCCCGACCATTCTGCAGGCGGCCAACAGTGTCATCAGTCATAATGCGATGCGGGTTGAAAAGCAGCTGACCGCCGTCAGACCGGACGGGCCCAAGCTGCTGCATTATACGGCCGATTCCAGCCAGCAGGAAGCCGACTGGGTAGCTGACAAAATAATCAAGCTGCACGCAGACGGCGTGCCGCTGCATGATATCGCCATTCTGTACCGCTCCAACCATCTATCCCTGCCCTTTGAAAAAAGTCTGATGGCCAGCCATCTACCCTATGTGATGTATGGCGGCCTCCGCTTCTTTGACCGGGCGGAAATCAAGGATATGCTGAGCTATCTGCGCATGATGACATCGGCTGATGATCTGGCCTTCAGGCGGATTGTCAATGTGCCGGCCCGCGGCTTAGGCACTAAAACCATGGATGCCCTGTTTGACTATGCCCGCAGTCAGCACTGCAGCATGTATCAGGCCATTCCTTCTTTCACTGCTGCCCCGGCTGTTCACCATAAGCTGCTGGGCTTTTCTGACATGATTGAAGCCTTCAGGCAGACCGCTAAGGACAAGCCGCTGGCCGAATTATGCGAACGCATTTTTCTGGATTCAGGCTACCGGCAGATGCTGACCGACAGCGCGGATGATGAAAGACTGGCCAATGTCAAAGAACTGATCAATGACTGTGCGGCCTTTACCAAAATGTATCCGGACAGCAGTGTTGATGAATATCTGCAGCAGACGGCCACTATAACCAGCCTGCAGCCGGCCCAGTCAGGTGACTTCCTTCAGATGTCAACCTGCCATATGGCCAAGGGTTTAGAATTTGATACCGTCTTTCTGGTTGCCATGACTGAGGGCTCATTCCCCAGCCAGAAGTGTCTTCTGGAGGGGCCGCTGGCTTTGGAAGAAGAAAGACGGCTCTGCTACGTTGCCCTGACCCGGGCCAAATACCGGCTCTGTCTGACCGAAGCGCAGAACTACTCCCCCCTGACCATGAAAAACCGGCTGACTTCCCGTTTTATTGATGAGATAGATGCGGCCTGCATTATCCATACCGGTCACAATTTCACCCTTAACAACCTGCGGCCCACCGACCAGGCCCAGCTTGAACAGACCGCCTTAAATCCGGCCGTGCGCTTTGCCGTCGGTGAAAAGGTCAGCCATGACGTCTTCGGCTCCGGCACGGTAATCCGGCTGACCAGCCGCAGCATCGATGTCGACTTCGGCCGGCCCCGGGGCATTAAATCGTTTGTCTACGGCCATCCGGCCCTGCATAAAGAAAACAAAGCCTGATTTACTCATTGCGGATTTGTTACAATTTACTGTTTCTC
>CAYTET010000019.1:0-12187 GCA_964436975.1 uncultured Erysipelotrichaceae bacterium | reverse complement strand
TTGCAGTTTTTGTTTGTACCAGCCGGGGCTTCTCGGTCGTCAACGGAGGGGTTTGATGTCCTCGTTAACCATATATGTGAATATCCAGAAAAGTTAACAGGTTACAATTTCGCAGAATAATCCGCTGCAGAGCGCATCATGGATGCGGAAAAGAATTAAATGATGTGATTCTCAACTTCCCACGGTCCTGGGAAATGAAACGGGTGAAGGCTTTTTAGATTTAATTTTGCTAAAATTATACGTTAATTACGTTTCATTCTTTAATAATTTACGTGTCAAATGTGGCACGCAAATGAAACGTATGTTTATATGCTGCATTTGCGTTGCACCGATGATTCGATTCAAACAAGAAGAAATCGGAGACATTAATTATGAAAATGGGGGGTTGGAATTCAAAGAAAGACTAACCAACTCTCATTTAAAACAGTAAATGATTATTCAATTTATGGTTATGGGGCAACTCAGTTTGGTGTTGATTGTGGTGGTCATCCTATAGGAATAACAAATCCTGTGCCAGCCTGCCTTAAAATAGAAAATCAGATAAATGACAGGATAAAACCAAAACCGAAATACACTATGAATGTAAACCAGAAAACCACAGTGATTACACTTTCCGTGTTGGAATGGATAATTAAACCTTATTTATTGTGGTTGTCTTACCAACAATGAACGTAACGAAATCGGTAACTAGCGATGAGAAAAAGATATTTGACTTGCTATCTACAGGACAAGAGCTCTCCAGCAGTGAGGTAGCGGAATCGTTATCTTTGAGTAGAGCGAAAGTTATCCGGACCATCAATTCTCTATTAGAGAAAAGGCTTATTAAAAAAATAGGAAATGGACGCGGAACCAAATATACAAAGAGTGTTAATTAGCTTGTTTTGCAAGAACCAATCGATATGTGATGAGGCTACAATTCCTTTAGGGGTTGTCCCTGAGATAATCTGAAAAACTCTGGTAACCGAGTCGGCGCTTTCTAGTTATCATATTTTGCCAAATTGTATTTCCCTGCGCTTTGTCTATCAATCCTGAAACCAATGCTTCTTTCATTATGGCTCCGGTTGTTACGTGCGTCAGACCATATTCTCGAACATAGTCCAAGATGTCTTTTAGATTATTACTAGCCAGTATTCCTCCACGCTTTTTTGCCATTGAGATTGCTGCAGCTTCGCCGTCGCCAATTATTCTATGGCCTAGATCAGGATTTTGTGTCGGCTTGCAAAAAAGACTATACGTTACTGAATCGATGACGATTGATTCTACAGTTGCTTTGCCGCTCATAACAAGCGCATCAACTTGCGCCTTCAATCCCTTTATATGATTGAGTCCCGGATTGGAAAGCTCATTGTAAACTTGCCTTGGAACAACGATTCTTCCAGGGTAGAGGCTTGTAAGAATGCTTTCTTTATCAACCCAGAGGAATGAAGACAGACAGTCAGTATCGAAAAAAAGAGGCTCAGTCAATGACGCCACCATCCTCTTCATCTCCATATACTAAATCGGAACGAAATGCCGTCAGAAGGAGTTCTTCATATTTCCCGTTTGATATCAAATCCTTTTTCAATAATTGGTCTGCCAGATTAATGTAGTGGCCGAAAGTTATATACTGTCTTTCAGTAGGAAGAGGCAGGTACAGTTCCGAACTATATCCCATCTTTTCGGCTCTATTGCGGACACTGCTCATAAGGCATTCTTCAAACCGCGCTCGGTTCATATAGGGGCTTTCCTTTAGGCGAATCACCATTGCCTGATGGCTTGCACCAAAATACTGCTCAAGCCTGATTATATCATCCAGCGATAGTTTCCCATCTTTGTGTTTAGCGGCTAGCTGCGCGGATTTGCTTTCCAATTCAGCAGCAGGTATCAGAAAATAGGAAGCAAATATGTCGGCTTTTTTCTCTATATCCTTTCCATCACCGATTTTTTTTCCGCAAACAGATAACATGTTTTCATCAAAGTACATATGATAAAACTCATGCGCCAAAGAAAAGCGCTGGCGGCCAAGGGACATTGCAGAATTAATTGCAATCACACAGTCTTCGCTCGTTCCCTTAATGCACATGCCACTTAAACTATCTCCCATAGGATAATAAACCAGTGTGAGGTTCTCAATATTTAGCGCCAAAGAAAAAATGTCTATGGGGGAATTACTATCTTCGCCTAATTGTTTTCTAAGCTGAATTGCCTTAGTCATCAAATCTGCTTTATCAATCACGATTTATTTCCCCCCAGTAGTCTTTTCATGAATTCAGAGTTAAGCGCAATTTTATTAATAGCACTAATAGCCTTCATATCATCGGAAGACAGTTCGTTTCCTCTGAAAGCATAAGACAGCGGTTTTGCTACGACAATATCATTCACAAAATCAGATGTTGTAATTCCAAAAAGTGATGCAAGTTTATCCAACATATCTGCAGATATGCTGCGTTCTCTTTTTTCGATTTTGCTGATTAGGCTTTGGTCTACTCCCAAAAAGTTAGCGACACTCAGTTGGTTATACCCGGCGTTTTCCCTTAATATCCGGAGATTCTCTCCAATAACCTTATTATTCATCATGTTATTCAATCTCCTTTTTCACTTTAAGTATATGCCAGTTATGTCATATATTCAATGTATAATCAGCACTATTTTATGACAATTAAACTGTTCGTTGACATACTAACGGCGGCAGCAACTTTAAAAGCAGAACGCAATCCAATGCTCTTTTAATCATTCAATTTACCGCATTTTTAATTCCTCCGTAGCCGCTCTTGGAGGGAAAATTACTGCCCTTTCGCAGCGACAGCCAGCGTAATTCCATAAAGAAAAACAGAACTTCCGAAGCCGGCAATTGGCCGCGGAAGTCCTGTTCTGGCGCCTTTTTCGGCCATTTTCCGGCTGGAAAGGGCTTTTTTCTATTGCATAAGAATCAGCATTTACATTGAACCTGGTTTCCCTGCCGACTTCGCTATTGCTGCGAAAAATCTTAAGAAAAGCAGACGGGCTTTTTCAGTCTGCAGTCGGCATGACCATGCCGTCAGTTTTTCTTATAGATTGTCTTATCGTCTTTGATTGTTTCCATGACCTTAATCTGCCGGATCAGATCGGGACCGATGGTACAGGGATTCTGGTCCAAAATCACAAAATCGGCATTTTTGCTCTTTTCAATGCTGCCTTTGCGATCCTGCTCGAAATACTGCCAGGCCGCATTAATAGTGACTGCCTTCAAGGCTTCTTCGACAGATATGCGCTCTTCACTGCCCAGCAGAACACCGGCCTTGGTCTTGCGGTTGACCGCACACCAGACCGTTTCCAGCATATCCGGGCTGATAACCGGAGCATCCTGGTGGAAAGTAAAGCGGATGCCCTGGCTTAAGGCCGACTTCGCCGGACTGATGGTGCTGGCCCGCTTCAGGCCGAAGTTTTTAATGTGCACATCGCCCCAGTGATAGACATGGGCGATGAAAAAGGACGGCGTGATGCCCAGTTTCTTTACCGCCGGCAGCTGGTCAACGGCCAGCAGCTGGGCATGAATCATCACCGGCCGCAGCGCTGCCAGATCATATTCTTTTTCCACTATGGCCGCCGCTGTCAGATACTGCTGCGCCGCTGCATCGCCATTGCAATGGGCCAGTATCTGCATATCATTCTTACCGGCTGTTTCCAAAGCAGCCTTTACTTCTTCATCCTTCATGGTGCCGTAGCCGCAGTAAGTCGGATCATCTCCGCAATAGGGCTGCCGCATCCAGGCAGTCCGGCCCTGGGGTGAACCGTCCAGAAACATCTTGTAGCCGCCCAGCTTGAAATGACGGTCATATTTTTTTACGGCCGCCGGGAAAACGGCAAATAGCTGATCCGCATCTTCCATTGAGGCATAGCCGACCGTATCCAGCCATAATAGATTGTTGGCTAAAAGGTTCTGATACAGCGGGATTGTTTCCTTTACGGTCATGCCCTCCTGAATCGTGGTTATGCCATAAGAGGCATAGGCCTGCTGGGCTTTCTGGTAAGCCTGCATCAGTTCCGCAAACCCCGGCATGGGTGTTTTCTTGAGATATTCAAAATAGGCGTTCTCTTCCAGATAGCCCGTCAGCCGGCCGTCTTCCACCCCTATTTTTCCGCCCTGAGGCGCTTTGGTCTGAGCGGTAATCCCCAGCTCTTTAAGAGCCAGTGAATTCATGACCCCGACATGGCCGGAGGCATGCTGCAGGGCGACCGGATTACCGGGTGCACAGCTGTCTAAAAGTTCTAATGAAGGATGGCGCTTTTCGGCCAGAGTGTTGTGGTCATACCCTTTGGCAATGACCCAGGCCCCCGGCTGAAGCTGGTTATCCCGGATAAAATCAGCAATCCGCTGGCCGATTTCGGCAAAGCTGGCACATTCCTCCAGCGGTACCTGCAGAAAAGATGACGCATAGGAAGACAAATGACTGTGGGCATCAATGAAACCCGGCAGCATGGTTTGGCCCTTCAGGTCTATTTTTTCAGCCTGCGGGGCCTGCAAGGCCAGCTGATCATAGCTGCCAACCGCCACAATTCTGCCCTCAGCAGTCAGAACAGCTTCCGCCTGCGGCGGGGCCGCCATCGTGATGATGGTGCCGTTGAAATACAGTTTTTCCATCTTCTTTCTCCTTTGGCGGAAGTCATTCTTCCGCTACCTTGCGGCAATATATTCCAATAAACTTCCAAACCGATTTTGAAGCGGTTATCCTTTTACAGACGGCCGCTATTCAGCCGGTTCAGGCTGTTAAATCCGGCCAGTCATGATGCAGATTATCCAGCTGTGCCAGACAAGCCGCCGGATCGTCCAATCCGGCAAAGGAAGCGGCCAGACATTTGTAATAGTAATGGGCAATTGACTTATTGCGGGGGTTGCTTTCATATAAATCAGCTAACTGACAAAGGATACTGTCCCGATTGTCCAGCGGCTGTTTTTCAAACAGGGCCGCCAGACCGGCCGCCATATAAGCAGCCGTCTTATCATTGGAATGATCCTTATAGAAGTCTTTCAGCCGGCTGAGTGTTGCCACGGCCGCCGCGGCATTCTGGCTGTCGATGGTTTGGCACAGGGCGCAGCAGTAACAGACCGCTCCAATCAGGTCATCGGCATGACGGTCGCAAAAAGCCCGCATTCTTTCCGCATTGGCAAAAGCCGCCTTTTCATCACGGCAGCCGCCGCTGTGGGCCATTATCAGACCAATCTTTTCCCGGGCTGACTGACAGTCCTTATTCTGGTCATACAGTTCGCTCAGAGAATTAAAAGCGGTTAAAGAATCAGCCGCGGTATTCATCTCGGCCCACCCCAGAATGCCGGCAACCGAGCCGGCCCACGGCCGGTTGGCCTGATGCGCATTATATACGGCTCTCATTTTCCGGGCCAGGGCGGCCTTTTGGCCGGGGTCATCGGTCATATCAAAAAGGTTTTCCAACCCACCAATCAGATGAGATGCCAGATCAAGGCTTTCAGGATGGGCCTGATACAATAAGTCAAGCTGCTCAGCCCCGGCACTTATTGCCGCCAGGCCGCCATCAAGTTCATCGCACAGAGCATGCATTGCTTCGGCAAATTCGATTGCAGTCTCCGTGTTTACCGCATAATCACCGTATTTCTGCTGACAGTCAGCAATGAAACGCTGCGCTGCCATCCGTCTTTCATCATCCATCAGAACGCCTCCTTTTTGTCTTAAACCTTTCTTTTCAGAAACTGTCACTGTTTCCACAAGATCTCTATCAACAGGATCAACTCCTGTTACCCTAATTAATAAACTTTTATATGACCCGAAAACAGTACCTTTTCCGGGATGGACCATCCGATAGAAGAAACATCAAGTCTGATTCAAATCGCAAAGCCGCCCTGCTGCAGATTACAGACTGCCACAATCTCATCTTCTGCTTTCTGTCCGTTTTCAATAAAGCCGGCGGCGGCATACAGCTTTTTGGCCGCCGTGTTTTCCGGTTCATATGACAGCCAGCAGTAACGGGCCGGACCGTATGGCTGCCGGCGCAGAAATTCCAAAGCCTGCCGCAAGGCCTGCCGGCCATAGCCGCAGCCCTGATAATTCTGATCAATCATAAACCGCCAGATACAGTAATTGCCCTTGGCAACAGCCGGTTCGTCATCACCGGAGGAATCATAGCCGAACATGATAAAGCCGACTAAAGTATCATCATTATAAATGCCAAACGGCCAGGCGGCCAAGCCCTCCTCCCGCGTCGCAAAGGCTTCCAGCAAACTTTCCGTGTTAGTGGCCACAAAACTTTCCTGTTCTTTGCGGACGTGCAGTTTAATGATTGGCCAGATATTATGCGTGTCAATTTTTCTTAAGGATATCATTTTAGCAGTGTCCTTTTTTTCTACCGGTAATGGTGCTGATCTGATTATACCATCTCTGCGTTAAGCGGGCGGACCGGCGGATAATTGAAGCCGGGCGGCCATCAATGTTATAATCCGGCCATCAGCAATACCCCGCAACGATCCGCAAAACCAGGTCCTGACGGCCTGTTTTGGCCGTTTTACCAGCGGATGGCGGGCTTAATCAAAAAAAAGACCGACCATGAAGTATCTTCCACTATGTATTCTGGGCCTGCTTATTCAGGGGGCCTTCATCATAATTGAAAGCCGGAAAAAATATCGGCTGGCCGTTATTGCCAAAGGCTGTGCTTCCCTTGTCTATGTCATCATTGGAATCAATGCCGCCAGCCAGGGTGGCAATGCCGGATTTGTCCGGCTGATTGTCACCGGCCTGATCTGCGGAGCTATTGGCGACATCCTGCTTAATCTGCGGTTTTTGTTCAAAAATAAAGGCCAGATTGTCTTTCTGGCCGGCCATATTATCTATCTGGCCGCCCTGCTGCTGTGGCGCATCTTTGCGGCCGTCGGCCCAATCAAGCCGGCCTTCAAGATCTTCGGCATTCTTTACATCGGCATCATTTCCCTGATGACGGCTGTGGCCGTCAGCAATTACATTAGCGTCCCAACCAGCGGCCGTCTGCTGTTTATGATCGGTGCGGTTTTATTCCTGCTGAGTGATGTCATCATGATTCTCAACACTTTCGGATCTAAAGCCCGCCAATCCCTGCGGACAGCCAATCTGCTGTTTTACTATCTGGGCCAGCTGCTGATTGCCCTCTGTCTGGCCCTGTATTAATCCGCTGAATTTCTCAGAAACCAGCCATCCGACAAAAAAAGTACCAGACTCGCAGCGTCTGGTACTTTTTACATCATTTTTTTATTAGCCTAACTTGCTCATCTCAACAGCTACTTTGGCCGCCGCTCTGGCATTGTTATAAGCCAGCTGCAGGTTAGAGGCAAAGGATTCGCCGTTGGTCAGATCCTTGATATGGGCCAGCAGATACGGGGTAATGTACTTGCCGCGGATATGCTCCTTCTCCGCCATCTCCAAGGCTTCGTCGATAGCTTTCTCCATCTCGTTGTAATCCAGGGCATATTCTTCCGGAATCGGATTGCCGACTACCAGACCGCCCTTCAGGCCCAGATTCCATTTGGTATAGGCAATATTGGCGACGGTCTTTTCATCCGGGCAGTTGTAGTCCAGTTTAAAGCCGCTGGTCCGGCAGTAGAAAGCCGGGAATTCATCCGTTCTCAGACCCAAAACCGGAACACCGTAGGTTTCCAGGTATTCAAGGGTGCGGCCCAGATCCAGCAAAGACTTGGCGCCGGCGCAGACCACGCAGACCTGGGTATTGGCCAGTTCCTGCAGATCAGCGGAAATGTCCATGGTATTCTGGCCGTTGCGGTGAACGCCGCCGATGCCGCCGGTAGCAAATACCCTGATACCGGCCATGGCCGCAATCATCATGGTGGTGGCTACCGTTGTTGCTCCGGTCTTGCCGGTAGCGACATAAGTGGCCACATCCCGCCGGCTGACTTTGCCGATATCCTTGGGATTGCACATCATATTCAGCTCATCGGGAGTCAGGCCGACTTTCAGACGGCCGCCGATGATGGCGGTCGTGGCCGGAATGGCCCCTAATTCACGCACATACTTTTCAACGTTGGCCGCAAATTCCATATTCTGCGGAAACGGCATGCCATGGCTCAGAATTGTTGATTCCAATGCCACTATTGGTTTTTTCGCCTTTAATGCTTCACTGATCTCCGGGGTAATATCAAGATACTGTTCAAAGCTCATGTTTATCTTCTCCTTTTTTCAAGAGTTGTCTTGACTGCTTCAACTGACATATTGGGATTGATGGTCGTCGGAGCCTGGATAGCCAAAGCGGAAGCCGCGGAGGCAAATTCCAGCATATCGACTCCTGTAATGCCCTGCAGACTGCAATAGATGACACCGGCCATAAAGGCATCCCCGGCCCCGGTCGCATTTTCCATCCGGCTGACGGGCTTCAGACCGACCCGCAGGCTTAAGCCGGCGGCATCGTAATAATAGCATCCTTTAGCCCCCATGCTGATGATGACCTGCCGCAGCCCCTTTTCAATAAGAATCCGGGCTGCTTTCTGCAGCGACTTGTCATCGGTGATGGGAATACCGGCCAGAATCCCCGCTTCCAGAATATTGGGCTTGGCCATGTAGAAGCGGCCGATTTTATCTTTAATGGTTTTGGCATAGGCTGTCGAAACCGGATCTACATATACCGGTATCTGTGCACTGTCCAGCAGCTGGTCCATTATTGCCGGCGGCAGGCTGGGATCGCAGACAATCAGCCGGGCCCCGCTTAACAGGGGAGCCTGCTGCTTCAGATAGGCCGTACTCATATGGCTGAGCACCGACATGTCGGACAGGGCCACATACATATCGCCGCTGTTTTCCAGAATTGATATGTAAGTCGAACTGCTGCAGCCTTCGGCGACAAAGACATGACTCATGTCAATGCCGGCCTTTTCACTGTCCGTGCGGATTTTATGGCCGTAAACATCATCGCCGATTACCGACAGCAGTGAGCAGCTGGTACCCAGACGGGCCAGGTTCTCCAAAATGTTGCGGGTCACCCCGCCGGCCGAAGTGCTCATATGACCGGGGTTGGAATCATGAACGATGATGCCGGCCTTGCTTTTGCCGTGGACATCAACATTGGCCGCCCCGACACCGACAACATACGGGCTGTCGGCCACAATGTAGCCTTTGCCCAGAATAAGCCCTTTCTTGCGCAGATTGGCAATATGAACAGCTACCGAAGACCGGGTGATCTTCAGCCGGCTGGCCAGCTCGCTCTGCTCAATAGCCGGATTGGCCTTAATGATATCAAGAATCTGTTTCTCGCGTTCGGTCATGTTTATTTATGCTTATTACAATAAGCACATGTTTATTTTATGATACAGCTGTCCCTGTGTCAATACAGCGGTTTGTTTTTTTTTTTTTGGAATTCAGCCATCAGCCTTCCGCTGGCCCAGACTGTTTCAGTGCCGCAAAAAAACTTCCGCCGCCGGTTTAGCTTTGGAAGTTTATCAGGATATTCAATTATTCCAGATCTTCGCCGTTTGAAGCGATGACCTTCTTATACCAGTAGAAGGAGTCTTTATAAAGCCGGTGCAGATCGCCATGGCCTTCATCATCCTTGTCGACATAGATGTAGCCGTAGCGCTTGGCCATTTCACCGGTTGAAGCCGACACCAGATCGATGCAGCCCCAGGAGGTATAGCCCATTAAATCCACGCCGTCTTCGGCAATAGCCTGCTTCATGGCTTTGATGTGGCTGCGCAGATAATCAATCCGGTAGTCATCATGGACCTTGCCGTCAACAACTTCGTCGGTGGAGCCCAAACCGTTTTCCACAACCATAACCGGTATCTGATAGCGGTTGTATGCTTCATTCAGATACCAGCGCAGACCGTCCGCATCAATCTGCCAGCCCCATTTGGAAGCCTGCAGATACGGATTCTTAACGCCGGACATAAAGTTGCCTTTAGCCTGGGCGTTGATATTTTCATCCGTGCTGACAACCGAACTTGAGTAATAGGAGAAGGAATAGAAATCGACTTTGCCATTGGCCAGAATCTGGTCGTCACCGTCCTGCTTGGCAATTGTGATATGCTGCTGGTCAAAATACGACTGGGCAAAAGAAGGATAATAGCCGCGGCACTGCACATCACCGCACAGCCAGTTGCCGATCTGCAGGCTCTTCTGCGCCTTCAGGACATCTTTGGGATTGCAGGAATACGGATAAGCCGCCGCCCCGGCAATCATGCAGCCGACTTTGTTATCCGGATCAATCCGGTGGGCCAGCTCAACAGCTTTGGCACTGGCTAAAAACTGATTATGCAAAGCGGTATACCGGCGGGATTTTTCAGCTGCCGTTTCCGGAGTGAAGAAGTCCAGCGGGCCTTCGCTGTCCGGCAGCAGACCGCCGCCGACCAGACCGCCGAATTTGCCGGCCATGCCCAGAATATTAATTTCATTAAAGGTCAGCCAGTAGTGAACCAGACCCTTGTATTCGGTAAACAGCGTCTGACAGTAATTGAGATAAAAATCAATCAGCTTACGGTTGCTCCAGCCCTGGTATTTGTCAGCCAGATAATAAGGGGTTTCATAATGGCTGATGGTTACCAGCGGCTCAATGCCGTATTGATGGCAGGTTTCAAACAGGTCGCGGTAATAAGCCAGACCGGCGGCATTGGGCCTTTCTTCATCCCCATTAGGGAACAGCCGGGTCCAGTTAACGGAGAGCCGGAAGACTTTAAAGCCCATCTCGCCAAAGCTGGCGATGTCTTCCTTATAGTGATGATAGAAATCAATGGCTTCATGGCTCGGGTAATTGACCCCGGGCATAATCTGGCGGGTAAACTGGCGCATCTGGGTCCGGCTGCCGCCGGTCAGATGATCGGATGTGCTGGGTCCTTTGCCGTCGGCATCCCAGCCGCCTTCACACTGATTGGCGGCAACGGCGCCGCCCCATAAGAAGTTGTGCGGAAAAGTATTCATCAGAACACTCCTTTCTCTAAGACAAGCCGGGCACACTTTCATATGCCCGGCTTATTGATACCTTTAACTAAGCAGCCTGTTTCTTTTCCAGCTGCGCTTTTTCTTCTTCTTCAACAGCCTTTTCTTTGGCAATCAGCTGTTTCTCATAAGCCTTGAAGAACGGCAGATAAATCAGATAGGACACGATGATCATCAGATACGGGAAGATGGCATTCTTTATGCTTAATGATCCGAAGAATTCACCGACACCCATCGGCATCAGGCCGCCAACAGCGATAAATGACGGCTGCAGGAATTTGGTAATATAACCAACCCAGGCCAGCAGGATGACAACAATCGGCGTCAGAATATAAGGGATAGCCATAATCGGGTTGTACATGATAGGAACACCGAAGGTAATCGGCTCATTGATTCCGAAGAACGCCGGCACAATGGCGGCCTTGCCAACAGCGTTGAGCTGCTTTGATTTGGACCGCATGCACAGAATTGCCAGACCGGCGGTATTGCCGGTGCCGCCGCAGCAGGCCAGATAGCCAAACAGCAGAATCGGCTGGAACGGAACCTGGGAAGGATCCAGGGTCGTGGCATAAATGGTGGCGTTTTCAGTCAGCACTGACAGCATGACCGACATACAGGCAATATAGGCAACCATGGTGCCGTGAATACCGAAGCACCACAGCAGACAGGCAAACAGAGCCAGCAGCAGCATGCCCGGAACGCTGTTGAAGACGGCCGATAACGGAATCGACAGCACATAGGTGATCAGCAGCGGGAACGACATGGCGCCGCCGGTAGCGATGCTCAGCAGTGAAGCGACAGCCTGGGAGATGATGACGTTGAACAGCAGCGGCAGAATAGCCGAGAAGCCATCAGCCAGAAACGGCGGCACAACATCGGGCATCTTGATAACGATATTCTTCTTGACACAGAAGTTGGTGATGGCAACGGAGACACCGCCGACAATAATAGCGACAAACAAGCCGGTACCGCCCTATAGGAGAAATCCAGAGCCGTAACGGTGGCGCCGCTGGCCAGTGTATAAGTGGTGGCCGGGGCCGCCAGGATCAAGAAGCAGACGATAGCGGTGACACAGGCACCGGTCGGCGACTTTAAGCCCTTGGCCTTGGCATAGTTATAAGAGAAGAACAGTAAGAACCAGACTGACAGCATATTGAAGGTCAGCTGATAAGGCGCATACAGAACCTGGTAAATGGTGCTGGTGTTGGTCCATAAGCCGAACAGCGCCGGAACAGTGGCGACAATCTCCGAGATAGCGCCAACCATGATGACCGCCATACACTGCATAAACG
>CAYTET010000018.1:0-29291 GCA_964436975.1 uncultured Erysipelotrichaceae bacterium | reverse complement strand
AATTACTATATCAAGAGCAGGAAGTGCTGGAACAGTGAATTGGGTAGAAGATTATTTTTGGGCTACCGATGTTTGTTTTGTGGCTTCGCAAAAAGATGAGTCTAATGATATAAAGTACATATTCTATTGTGTTAAAAACAGACAAGGCGATTTAGAGTCGAGGATATATGGAGGCAATTTGCCTAAATTAAACAAAGCATATTTATGGGACCTACAGATTCCTCTTCCTCCATTGCCCGTGCAGCATGAAATTGTCCGCATTTTGGACACATTTGACTCGCTTTGCGCTAGTCTTTCTTTCGGCCTTCCCGCCGAGATTAAAACCCGTCAGGAGCAGTATGAGTATTATCGTGACAAGTTATTAACATTTAAGGAGTTGAAATCATGACGATATATAAAATGGTAGCATCCATGAGCGAAAGCACTGTTGTTGCTGAGTATGTTCCGGAAGGAAAGAAGAAGGATATATCCTATCAAAGTGAAGCAGTATTAGAGCAACAGTTCATTGAAATGCTGTCAGAGCAAGGATATGATCATCTGACCATTAATGATGAAGCCACCTTAATAAATAATCTACGAAGCAAACTAGAATACTTAAATAAGTATCAGTTTACAGATAGCGAGTGGAAGAGATTTTTGAGTGATAATCTGGCCAATCAAAATGATGGTATTGTTGAAAAGACCAGAAAGATACAGGATGATTATGTTCAGGTGTTAAAAAGAGATAATGGCACTTCAAAGAATATTTACTTAATTGATAAAGTAAATATACATAATAACAGTCTTCAGGTAATAAACCAATATGAAGAAGGCAACGGAGTTCGTGACAACCGATATGATGTATCGATATTGGTGAATGGTTTACCCTTAGTCCATGTTGAATTGAAAAGACGCGGGGTTTCAATTAAGGAAGCATTCAATCAGATTGATAGATATCAACGTGATAGTTTCTGGGCTTCTTCAGGATTATATGAGTATGTTCAAATTTTCGTTATTTCTAATGGAACCAATACTAAATACTATTCAAATACAACGCGTGAAGGTCACATAAAAGAATACAGCATGGGGGAAAGGAACAAGAGCCGCAAAACCAGTAATAGTTTTGAGTTCACTTCTTATTGGGCTGATGGAAATAATAAAATTATTCCTGACCTTGTTGATTTTACCAGTACTTTTTTCGCCAAACATACAATTTTAAACATTTTAACTAAGTATTGTGTCTTTACTTCAGAAAACATGTTACTGGTTATGCGACCATATCAGATTGTAGCCACAGAACGAATTGTTAATAGGATTGAAGTTGCGAATAATTATAAAAAAATGGGCACTATTGATGCTGGGGGCTATATCTGGCATACTACAGGTAGCGGTAAGACTCTAACTTCGTTTAAGACGGCCCAATTGGCTGCTGCTTTGCCATATATTGAAAAAGTTCTGTTTGTTGTAGATAGGAAAGATTTGGACTATCAGACAATGAAAGAATATGATCGATTTCAAGTGGGAGCAGCTAATGGAAATACTTCTACTATGATTCTGCAACAGCAGTTGGAAGACACAACCTCTAGAATCATAATTACAACAATCCAGAAACTAAATGTTTTTATCTCAAAGAACAAGGAACATAAGATATATAAGAAACATGTCGTAATTATTTTTGATGAGTGTCACCGTTCTCAATTTGGGGAAATGCATCAAAAGATTATCAAATACTTCAAGAACTATCATTTGTTTGGTTTTACCGGGACGCCAATCTTTGCGGCTAATGCCAACATGGATAAGAATCTTCAGTTTGTGACAACCGAACAGGCATTTGGTGAAAAACTACATACTTACACTATAGTAGACGCCATAAAGGATGGAAATGTTTTGCCTTTCCGTATAGATTACGTCAATACAATCAAAGAAAGTAATTATCTAAAAGATGCTCAAGTTTCCGCAATTGATACTGAGAAAGCACTGGCCGCTTCGGAAAGAATTACAGCTGTAACAAAATATGTCATTGACCACTTTGATCAAAAGACCAAAAGGGGCTTTTTCTATAATTTAAAGAGTAAGAAGTTTAATGGCTTTAACTCTATATTTGCGGTCAGTTCCATTCAGGTTGCTAAGCAGTATTATGTTGAGTTTAAAAAGCAGTTAAAAGAACAGCCTAATAAAATGAAGATTGCGATTATATTCAGTTTCTGTCCTAATGAAGAGGAACCTGACGGTATTTTAGAGGAAGAAGAATTTGAAACGGAGCAGTTAGATAAGTCGTCACGGGATTTCCTAGATGATGCAATCAGAGACTATAACGATGCATTCCATACTAATTTTGATTCATCGTCGGAAAAGTTCCAAAATTACTATAAAGATCTATCCCAGAGGGTTAAAAACCGTGAAGTAGATTTGTTAATAGTTGTAAATATGTTTTTAACTGGTTTTGATGCTACCACCCTTAACACGTTGTGGGTTGATAAGAATCTGAAGCAACACGGCTTAATTCAAGCCTTTTCGCGGACCAACCGAATTCTCAATTCAGTTAAGACCTTTGGTAACATCGTTTGTTTCCGCAATCTTCAACAAGAAACAGATGATGCCATTGCCTTGTTTGGAGATGAGAATGCTAAAGGAATCGTTCTTCTCAAGAGCTATAGAGAATATTACAATGGGTATAATGAAGGCGGGCAACATTATAATGGATATAAAGAGTTAATAGACCGATTGTTAGAAGATTATTCATTAAGTTCTGAAATTATAGGAGAAAAAGCCCAGAAAGAATTCGTTCGATTATTCGGGACTATTCTAAGGATGCGCAATATTCTTTCAGCGTTCGATCAATTTGAAAATGAAATGATATTAACTGATCGAGAATATCAAGACTATCAGAGCCGTTATATTGATATATATCAGTTATTCAAGAATAAAGACAGAAGTGATAGAGAGATTATTAATGATGATTTGGTATTTGAAGTTGAACTTGTGAAACAGGTTGAAGTCAATATTGACTATATTTTGATGCTTGTTGCCAAATATCATGATGGTAATTGCCAGGACGCTAATCTTTTACTGGCAATAAGGAAGGCTATTGATTCAAGTCTTCAACTGCGTAGTAAGAAGGAACTAATTGAAAACTTTATTGCGGTGATTACAGTTGCGACTGATGTAAATTCAGACTGGGCAAGGTTTGTCAGTGATCAGGAAGAGAAAGAACTTGATGATCTTATTTCACAACAGAATCTAAAACCTGAGGAAACACTTCGCTATATGAATAATTCTTTCCGCGATGGCGAACTTAAAACTCTTGGAACAGATATTGATTCAATTATGCCGTCAGTATCTAGGTTTACTAACGATAATAGTCGTGAAAATAAGAAAAATAAAATTATTGAGGAACTAAAAAAATTTTTCGAAAAGTATTCTGGGATTTACAATTATAATAGCAGCAATGTTTAAATAGTTACTTTTGAGTTGTATATAAAAAATATTTGTGGGATACGATACTATACTTATTTTATATCATTAAGATAAAATTAAAGAATTCAAAATTGGGGATATGACAGTACTTGAGGGGGACATAAGAAAACTTATGGGTGAAAATGTCGATAAAAAGGTAATTCTGTTAAACAAACTGTTTTTGGGCAGTTGGTTAGATGAAGAAGAGCATATTGGCCATGAAGTAATTGATTTTTTTAAATCCGACGATGATAAGTATTATGTGTATAACAATCCATTAGGTGTATGCCCTGATAATATATGGGTTGAAGGAACAAAAGGATGGTTGAGAACCGGAAAAGAAAAATACGTCGGTAAGTATATGATACTTACCAGTAGCACCAAGAATGGGAAATTCGATATTCTGTATGTTATTGAGTTAGCAGAAAAACTTCATAAAATACATGCAAGCAAAAGTGGTGATAAAAATAGCATATGCCAAGAGCGTGTCAAGACAATAATTAAAGATTTAAACATTAAGTATAATGGAAAGTATTTATATGATATATATAGTGATAACTCACTCTATGTAACTTTCAGGGGTTCAAGAATTTATAAAGCTGGTAAGCCACTGCATATAAATGACTTAGTGTATAAATTTCAAAGAAACAAAGGTTATATATATGGAGATAAATATCCGACTGATTACACAAAAATTAATACGGTTATACAAGAAGCAATAACCAATGGTTCATTAAAAGAATACCATCCAAAAAGAGTTAATGATACTAAGAAAAGAAATAGTACAAAAACATTTTTAAAACTAGCCGGGATACAAAATCATGAGCAAGCATACACAAACATTCTTTACAGTTTTTTAAACAAGATAGACATATTTAAGGCGTTTTGCAAAAAGTTTTCTCAAAAAACCCAGTTTGTTGATAAAGGCTTGTTTCGAATTGGGAAGGAAACAAAAATAGTCGCTGGCAGAATGGATATTTGTGCAGAAAGTACATGTCAAAGAGTTGTAATTGAAAATAAAGTATTCAGTGGATTAAACGGAAAAAAACCTGAAGATGCCGGAACTCAACTACGAACTTATTATAATTGGGCTAACGAAAAAGACAAGCCAATATGTTTTATCGTTGCACCTGATTTCAGGATAGTTGAAATACAAGACGAAATTGAAGCATTCGATAAGGAAATGTTAAAATGCTATACAATTATAAAATATAGCGACGTTGCTAACTTTATTGAAGACGAAGTCAGTGATAAAAAGAAACAAAAAGACTACCCATATAGTGATCTGATAAAGCAAAGTATTGCCTGTTTTAGAAACATGGCCACAACAAAGGAAGAATTGTATGCAAATAAGTTTTTAGAAGAAACATTCAAGTAATCATATACGACTAATTTTTTTTGCGCATAAACAATTGGTTCACTTTTGTAAATAAGTAAAAAACAGAAATTAATCGAATTCAATAAGCAACATATGATTAACCAATTAAATAGGTATTGTACATAGAATACTATTTTTTTCTGCAAATCAAATATCCTCCATATCGTTGTATAATGTAGTCACAGGGAGTTATGTGTATGAACAATATCCAGCTTGCCGAAGAAAAGGTCTTGCGGGATCCCCTTGACGGCTACGTTCACATCAATGATGCCGTTGTCTGGGATGCTTTAAACACGCGCGAAGTCCAGAGGCTGCGCCGCATTCATCAGCTTGGCTCAACGGTAATGGTCTACCATACCGGCGAGCACAGCCGGCTGGGCCATTCTTTAGGCACTTATGAAATCGTCAGGCGCATGATCAGTGAAGTCAGCGACATCAGGGATACGCTGAGCGAAGATGAAAAGATAATTGTTATGCTGGCGGGGCTGCTGCATGATATCGGCCATGCGCCTTTTTCGCATTCTTTTGAGCATATCACCTCAACAAGCCATGAAGAATACACCTATCAGCTGTTAACCCAGCCCAGTGAGATTCATGATGTGCTGGCTAAATGTGATCCGGCGCTGCCCGGCCAGGTTGCGGCTGTAATAAACGGAACATATCCTAATCCGCTGCTCCACCAGATGATCTCTTCCCAGCTGGATGCTGACCGGATGGATTATCTGCGCCGGGATTCCTATTACACCGGCACCAGTTACGGTGAATTTGATCTGGAGCGGATCTTAAGAACCCTGCGGGTCAGACAGGACAAACTGGTGGTCAAGGCTTCCGGTATGCATACCGTGGAAGACTACATCATGGCCAGATACCACATGTACTGGCAGGTTTATTACCATCCGATGGCCCGCAGCTATGAGGCTCTTTTGCATCTGCTGTTTAAGAGGCTTAAGGCTTTATATGAATATGACAATAACTGGGCGGATGCCCTGCCGATGTTTGCGCCTCTGTTAACCCAGCCCCGTCTCAGCAATGATGATCTCTATCATCTGGATGAAGCGGCCTGCCAGTATGGCTTTGCCCAGATGCGCAAGCTGCCGGATGCTGTGCTGGCTGATCTGGCCGGCCGGCTGCTGGACCGCCATCTGTTTGAATGCGAAAGTCCGGAATACCGCCAGGAAGTACTTACGGCAGTCTGCCGGGCCGGCTATGATCCTGACTATTATCTGTACCAGGATGAACAGCAGCAGGAGCCCTACCGCCCCTACAAAGGGGAAAGGGATACCCGGATCTGGGTATTGATGGAAAACGACAATATCTATGAACTGTCCACGGTTTCCAATATCGTGGCGGCTTTGACTTCCTCGGCTGACCAGCAGGATGCCAAACTATTCTTCCCTAAGGGGGTGTACCAACGTGACAGCTGATGTTTGTCTGTGCCAGACCGATTCAATCAACCCTTATCATAATCTGGCCTTAGAGCAGTATCTTCTGCAGCATGTGGCCCCCGGCCAGATCATTCTTTATCTGTGGCGCAACCAGCGCACCGTTGTTATAGGTATTAATCAGAACGTCCATAAGGAATGTGACTTAGAGGCCATGGAGATGGATCACTGCTATCTGGCCCGCCGCAGTAGCGGGGGCGGAGCCGTTTATCATGATCTGGGCAATCTGAATTATTCTTTTATCGGCGGCAGTGAGATCTATGATGTCAACCGCCAGCAGAATGTCATCATTGCAGCCCTGCAGGGTCTGGGTCTGCCGGTGAAGGTTAACGGACGCAACGATCTGGAAATAGCCAGCCGCAAGATATCCGGCAATGCCTACCAGAACGGCAAGGACGGCAGTGTGCATCACGGCACGCTGCTGTACAATACGGACATGAAAATGATGAGCCGCTACCTCAATGTCTCCCCGGTCAAGATTCAGGCCAAGGGCGTGGATTCCATCCGCAGCCGGGTGGCCAATCTGGTTGACTTTGATTTTGATCTGACCCTGGATCAGCTCAAAAGAGCCCTTAGCAGTGCCTTTGCGGCGGAGTACGGTCCGGTAACTAAAATTAGCGAGCCGGATGATCTGGATGATTTGATTGAGCACTATCATTCCTACAAATACCTGTATAACCGGATCAGCCGGTATTCGCTGATTGTGCATGATTACTTTTCCTTTGGCGAAGCCCAGCTGTACTTTGATGTGCAGAATAATAAGATCCTGAAGGCCGACATCTATACCGATGCTTTGGATGTTGATCTGGCCGATAAGATTAAGGCGGTCTTCAATGACCTGCCCATTGACCAGAATATCTTTGTGCAGCGGATGGCTGAAATGAACCAGCCGGAGCTGATTGCTGATCTGACGGCCATTTTCCGGCAGGTCCGCGTCCAGCTGCTGTAAGATAATGATAGAATGATGAAAAGAGATAAGGAGCAAACTATGGAAGATAAGAAAACCCCGCTGTATGAAATGCATCTGGCCTGCGGCGGCCGCATTGTGCCCTTTGCCGGCTGGCTGCTGCCCGTGCAGTATGAAACCGGCATTCTGGCGGAGCATAAAGCCGTCCGTACCGCTGCCGGCATGTTTGATGTCTCCCATATGGGTGAATTCACTTTAAAAGGAGCGACTGCTTTAGCCGATTTGAACCGGCTGCTGACCAATGACTATACCTCCATGACAGACGGCAAGGCCCGCTACGGCATTATGTGCTATGAGTCAGGCGGAGCGGTGGATGACCTGCTGGTCTATAAAAAAGGCGAAGATGATTATCTGATCGTGGTCAATGCGGCCAATGTTGACAAGAACTTTGCCTGGATGCAGCAGCATGTCAGTGCTGCCAGCCAGCTGGTCAACATCTCAGACCAAATAGCCCAGATTGCCCTGCAGGGACCCCGTGCCATTGATATCATCAGCCAGCTGACCGCTATCATCTGTGAAAAAAACTATACCTTCATCGATAATGCCGACATCAAAGGGATTAAGGTGCTGCTGTCAAGAACCGGCTATACCGGCGAAGACGGCTTTGAACTTTACTGCCGCAATGAAGACGCCGCTGCCTTATGGCAGCTGCTGCTGGATACCGGCAAGCCCTATGGCCTGATTCCCTGCGGTCTGGGTGCCCGGGATACCCTGCGGCTGGAAAGTGCCATGCCGCTGTACGGCCATGAACTCAGTGCCGAAATCAATCCGATGGAATCCGGTCTGGACCATTTCATCAAGTTTACCAAGGACTTCATTGGCAAACAGGCTTTGGAAAAGCCGCAGACGCGCATCAGAATCGGCCTGCAGCTGACTGACCGCGGCATTGCCCGGGAGCATTGCGATGTCTACCTGAACGGCGTCAAAGCCGGTCATGTCACTTCCGGCACCTTTGCACCAACCCTGCAGAAGGCCATTGCCATGGCTCTGGTGGACAGCCGCAGCTACGATGCGGCCAATGCATATGAAATAGATGTGCGCGGCAAGCTGCTGAAAGCGCAGGTAACGCCGCTGCCGTTCTATAAACGCAGTAAATAAAGAGAAAGAAAGAGGTAAAACAGCTATGCAGATACTTGATGACAGACAGTACAGTGCCACTCATGAATGGGTCAAATGGGATGGGGCCGATAAAGCTTCCATCGGCATCAGCGACCATGCCCAGCAGCAGCTGGGTGATTTAGTCTTCTTAAACCTGCCCCAGGTCGGTGACCAGGTTACAGCCGGCCAGCCCTTTGGCGATCTGGAATCGGTCAAAGCGGTCAGTGATGTGTATTCTCCGGTTACCGGCACTGTCAGCGCCATTAACGAGGAACTGCTGGATGCCCCGGAAAAGATCAATGCCGACCCTTACAATGCCTGGTTTATTAAAGTTGAAAATATCACCGGCCATGAAGAGCTGATGGACAAGGCGCAGTATGAAGCCTGCTGCCAGGACAAGTAGAAAATGACCCGTTTTGTGGTCAATACCGCTGACCAGCAGCACAAGATGCTGGCAGAATGCGGCTATACCGGCTTTGATGACATGTTTGCCCAGGCCGGCGTCACCGCCCGGCTCAGCCGGCCCCTGAATATACCGGCCGGAGTCAGTGAGTTTGAAGCCGGTGAGCAGATGCAGGCGCTGGCTGATGAAAACCATGTCTTTAAGACGGTTTTCCGCGGGGCCGGCAGCTACCGCCATTACATTCCGGCGGCCGTGACCAATCTGGTCAGCCGCAATGAGTTTGTCACGGCCTATACGCCTTACCAGGCCGAGATTTCCCAGGGAATACTGCAGTCGATATTTGAGTACCAGACCATGATCTGCCAGCTGACCGGCATGGATGTGGCTGATGCCTCTGTCTATGACGGGGCCACGGCTGCTGCCGAAGCGGCGGCGATGTGCGTCAGCCGCAATAAGAATGAAATAATTGTCACCGAACAGGTCGATCCGCAGATTCAGCAGGTCGTCATGACCTATCATCAGTTCGGTGATATTAAAATTATCTTTCAGTCAATTGATGAACTGACCGTTGGCCCGGCCACCGCCGGGGTAATCGTGCAGTATCCGGACTTCTACGGTACCATTACCGATCTGGCGGCCGTCAAAGCCAAAATAGGAGAAGCCATGCTGGTCGTGGTGGCCAATCCCATTGCCCTGGGCCAGCTGGAAAATCCGGCCGTATCCGGAGCCGATATTGTAGTCGGTGAAGGCCAGCAGCTGGGTCTGCCGATGGCATTTGGCGGACCGTATCTGGGCTTTATGGCCACGAAGAATGAATATGTCAGAAGACTGCCGGGCCGTATTGTCGGCCAGACCGCCGACAAGGACGGCAAACGCTGCTACGTTTTGACGCTGCAGGCCCGCGAGCAGCATATCCGCCGGGAGAAAGCTTCTTCCAGCATCTGCTCCAACGAGGCCCTGTGTGCCCTGACGGCTACCATCTATCTGGCTGCTTTAGGCCCGAAAGGCCTGTTTGAAGTAGCGGATACCGGCATGCAGCTGGCCCATTACCTGTGCCGGCGGCTGGCAGAAATAGGCTATGAGCATGTCGACAAAGGACCTTTCTACAATGAATTTGTGACCAAGTGCCCTGGCAAGGCGGCTGAAGTGATGGCCACACTGGAAAACCATGATATCCTGGGCGGTCTGCCTTTGGCCGACGGCACTATTCTGTGGGCGGCCACCGAGGTCAACACCAAAGAAGAAATTGACAGCCTGATTCAGCTGTTAAAGGAGGGCTGCTAAGATGACATCCCCTTTAATCTTTGAGCGCAGCAAACCTGACCGCCGCTGTGCGGTCATGCCGGACCGGCATGTTCATGAATTCAAGCTTGATGATAAGTTTGTCCGCCAGTCACATCTGGATCTGCCCCAGGTCAGTGAAGTTGATCTGGTCAGACACTATGTCGGCCTGTCCCGCAGTGCCTTTGGCGTAGACAACGGCTTTTATCCGCTGGGCTCCTGCACCATGAAGTACGATCCGAAGATTGATGAGCAGACCGCCGCCTATAAAGGCTTTACGGATATCCACCCCCTGCAGCCCCAGAATACGGTTAAGGGCTGTATCAAGGTACTGGCCGAACTGACGGCCGATTTGAAAGAGATAACCGGCATGGATGAATTCACCCTGCAGCCGGCTGCCGGCGCCCATGGCGAGTTTACCGGCATGCAGCTGGTCAGAGCCTACCACCGCAGCCGCCATGATGACGACCGCGATGAGATCATCATTCCGGATTCGGCCCACGGCACCAATCCGGCCAGTGCGGCCATGAACGGCTTTAAAGTAGTCGCCGTGGCTTCGGACAGCGCTGGCGGCATTGATATTGCCAAACTGAAAGAAACCGTCAGCAGCCATACGGCAGCGCTGATGCTGACAAATCCCAATACCCTGGGTCTGTTTGATACTAACATTGAACAGATTACCCAGATTGTTCACCAGGCAGGGGGGCTGTGCTATTATGACGGCGCCAATCTGAATGCCATCATGGGCATCTGCCGGCCGGGCGATATGGGCTTTGACATCGTCCATCTCAACCTGCATAAGACCTTTGCCACGCCTCATGGCGGCGGCGGTCCTGGCAGCGGACCGGTCGGCTGCAAGGAATTCTTAAAGCCGTTTCTGCCTTATCCGACCGTCAGCAATGACCAGTTTAATCAGCCGGGAGCGCAGTCCATCGGCAAAGTCCGCAGTTATTACGGCAACTTCTTAGTCTGCGTCAAGGCGCTGACCTATATCAAGATGCTGGGAGCAGAAGGCCTGAAAGAGGCATCGGAAAATGCGGTGCTCAATGCCAATTATCTGCGTGTTAAACTTGACCGGCATTATCCGGCGGCGTACAGCCGCAGCTGCATGCATGAATTTGTTGTCAGCCTGCAGGAAATGAAGGATAAGTATAATGTCAGTGCCAAGGATGTAGCCAAAGCCCTGCTGGACTACGGCATTCATCCGCCGACAATGTACTTCCCCTTAATCGTTCATGAAGCCCTGATGTTTGAGCCGACAGAGACCGAAGGCTATGAGACACTGGACCGCATGGCCGCGGTTATGGAAGAGATCTACCAGAAGAGTCTGACTGATCCGGAGTATATCCGTCAGTCACCCCACACCACTGTCATCAGCCAGCCTGATGAAGTAACGGCGGCCCGCCATCCGGTTCTGCGGTGGCAGCCGGAAACAGCACAGTAAACTAAGAAAACCGGAAACTTGTTCCGGTTTTCTATTGGCTTTAAATATTGTCACGATCAACTTTCACATCAATGGTGAAATGGGGCAGCGGGGTAATGACCAGGGTGCCGTTATAGGCCTGCAGCTTCTGGCGGGCCGCGGCCAGGCCGCCGCTTTCATGGCCGCTGTTATTAACGGCGGTGCCATTGTCACTGATTGCGAAAGCATAGGCTTTGGCCGTGTTTTTAAACCGGACTTTGATTTCACTGGCCAGACCGTGCCGGACGGCATTGGTGCAGGCTTCAGAGATTATCTGGACAAACAAATCCGCCAGTTCAGTGTCTTCCGGCAGGCCTTGGTTATAAGAGAGGGAAACATCAACCTGCTTCAGAGTGCTCTGCAGCAGAAGCAGTTTTTCCGACGGTGCCGGACTGGCGCTGATTTGGTAATTGGTAGCCGTCAGATCCGCAATGAAACTGTCAAACAGCTTTTCATCCGGTTCTTTGTTTTCCCGCAGGGCCTGCAGCAACAGGGCCACCCGCTGGCCTAAAACATCATGGAAGCGGTTCTGCATGGCAATGGTCTGCTGCTGCAGACAGACCTTCTGCATGGTATCAATGCTGTATTTAAGATCATCGCTGCGCTGGACCAGAGCCTGATGCTGCTGGCGCAGCTTCATGGTCATTTCATACTGGCTGCTGACATCGGTAGCGGCCAGATGGAAATAAAGCTCATTGTCAACGGTCACTTCACTCTGGGTAAACAGCCAGATGGACCCGTCATCCAGCTGGTAGGCAAAACCCGTTCCAAAAGGAATTGCCTGGCTGTTTTCAGTATCCTGTTTTTCAGCCAGCAAGTCATAGAACTGCTGACCGTTGCGGTAGGTTTTACCGGCAATGGCTGTCATCAGTGACTGCATCTTCTGGTTGATCAGCATGATGAAGCCGTCAGACTGGTAATACATGATACCGGTAGTCAGGGTATCAATGGCCTGCTTGACCGAAACGGCTGACAGCTGGCTGGTAATATGCTTATAGCCGGCCTGGACCTGGCTGAGGGCATAGATGAACAGCAGCAGCATGGCAATGACATAGGTCTGAACAAAAGAGAGATAAGGTAAATACTCACATGCCGGCAGCAGTAAGACCGCTGCGGCCAGGGCAACCAGAACCAGCGGCTGTTTTCTTTTGATGATAATAACCGCGGCCGGTATAAGTACGGCGGCAAAGACCAGATAGCGCCAGAAAGCCAGCGGATTGATATAGAAATACCCGCTCAGGGCGGCCAGCTGGACTTGGCTGAAAAGATGCAGCATGACAAGCTGGTCGGCAATCAGGGCAGCCAGCAGGAAAATATCGGCTAGATGCCGGCGGCTCTGGCGGAAGTTGTTCTGCAGAATGACAAACACCAGGGCGGCCGCGGTGGCAATAAGAACCAGCATGGTTAAAAGTCCGCTGGCCAGCCGGCCCAAGGAGGAGACTGTAAAGAAGGCACTCATTGATCCAGGTCCTCCTTTGAAAAAGTCAATGTCAGGCCGACTGCATCATCCAGGACTTTGACAGTCATGCTTCCGCCCTGTTTCTTCAGATCGTGTTTGATGGCATTGATGCGGCGCATCACGGCTTTACTGACTACAGGCAGCAGAACCATTAGTTCCATGTCTTCGCCAGCCGGCTGCAGGGAGATTATCAGATGACTGCTGGAAGAAGCGGAAAGAATATCTAAAAGCCGGTAGCAGAATTCATAGATGGCAATGGCCTGGCTGATCAGCATGGTGTCGTTGACCGGGCCGTCAGCTGTTATCTGGATGCCGATGTAACAGGCAAATTCATTAAGCTCTTTCAGATAGCTGGTCAGATCTTCTACCGGCATCCGCTGGTCATTGAGCTGCAGAAAAACCAGGCTGCAGCGCCTTTTAATATAGCACAGCAGCAGGGCAATCCGGCCCATCTGCAGCTGGCGGTCGGGGCAGCTGTCCAGCTGCTCCCGCATTTCTTCAAACTGTTCCAGCGCTTCGGCAATCTGCTGGCGGATCAGTTTGGCTAAAGCCTGCTGCTGACTGATGGTCATGGCCTGCTGCCGCTCATCTTTGATCCGGGCCAGAATGGCATTGGCCTTCTGCAGTCTGATTACGTTATTTTCAATCCGGCCGGCCAGCCGGCTGATCTCGGCAATATCCTTCTGCCAGATGATATAGCCGCCGCTGATAGGCTCGGACAGCAGCATGGTTTCTTTATCCACTATCAGCGGGGTGCCGATATTCTTCTTTACTTTCTGCCAGCGGGACCTGCTGAGAGCTTCGGTCTGCTCCGAATGCAGAAAGACGGTGCCGTCCGGGCTGACAATCTGCATCTTCAGCGGGGACACGGCAAAAAGTTTGTAGTAATTATTGTTGATAGGGATAAGGCCGGCCCGCATGGCCGTCTCCAGAAACAGAAAGGAGAAGACACTGACCGTATAGACATAGTCACTGCTGGCGACATCAAAAAAGTTGAAGGTGTAGCAGATGGAATAAGCCAGCAGCAGGCCGCAGAATGAAAGAGGATAGACAATGGCGTGGGGCTTAAAGCTGCGGCTGGCCTTATAGAACATAATGCCAATGGCACTCATAAGGTTAACTATGCAGACCGCATAGATGATATAGTAGCCGGTATTGTAGCTATAGCCATGGCGGCTGTTGTCCATGACAAAGACAAGATGATGAAAATCATTAGTCATAACCAGGGCAAACAGAATGATATAGCAGGCTTCAAAAAAGCGCGGCAGCCATTTGAAAAAGCCGGTGCGGGAGGGAGCGCCGTCCAAGCGCAGGGCAATCCGCAGCAAAAGCAGCGGCAGGGCAAACTGGAAGAAGTAATAGCCGTACCAGCAGTATCGGGAAAGATCGTTATCAGCCAGTTGCCATTTGGCGTAGCGCAGCAGCAGCCAGCCGGCAATAAGGCCGATGGCTGCCAGAAGATCGTTTTTAAGGGCCAGGGAGAGAATCCGGTTGCTGGCCAGCCCTGACCAGACAATGATAATGACAATAAAGAAAGCCACAAACAGCTGATGTTGGATCTGGTCGGCGCTCTGCAGCACGTCAGTGTGCATGATCTGATGGCGCCAGATCTGGCCGTTGCGCTGGGTAACCGCATTGAAATGGGTGTAATCAGTCACCGTGACCGCCGTCTGGTAGTTTTCCGAAGGATACAGGGAGGACGTTTTAGTGCCGGCCGGCCGCAGCCCGCTGGCTATTATCAGTTCATCCGCATTGGCATTCAGCAGCAGGGAATGATTGGACAGCAGTCCGCACGTAAAGGTTAATGTGCCCTGAGCGGGAACTACAATCTGCAGATTGCGGCCCTGCTGGTTTAAGGCAACTGCCTGATAATCGAGACAGACAAAGACCGGCTGGCTGAAATCATTATTGACCAGCCGTCCGGCGGATGCCAGCTGTCTTAAAAAGGAGATGGCCTGTTCACCGGTATAGTCGGCGCCTTCCAGGCCGTATGATAAAGCGGCCAGGGCCAGCCGGTCATCCGGAAATGACACTGTTTCAGTCAGGTCAGTCAGATCTGACCAGCTGGAAATGACCGCAGCGGTCTGCTGGCGGTCAACGGCAATGACAACGGTGGCTAAATACTGCGGATACCAGTAGGATGCCGTCTTGCTGTCGATAGCCGGACCAGCCTGCACATCATAAGCACAGACAATCTGGCCGGCCTTTAGACTGTCGACAAAGTCAGCCGAGTTGGTTTTATCGATGGTATAGTCCGGCAGAAGCCGGGTCAATGCCGTCTGATAGCCCGTCTGGTCAGCCGGACAGCGGATGACCTTGCCGGTCAGCTTCTGGCAGCCCGTCAAAACAAAAAGGGACAGGATCAGTGTGACCAGCCAGCGGGATAATTGTCTGCTTTTCTGCGCCCTTGTCTTCATAAAAGCATCATATCATAAACAGGCATACCTGATAAATCAGCACTGCTGTCAAAATAGTAACATGGCATAAAATGAAGTCATTTTCTGTTCCGTCAGTTCGGGTGCGTACTTACATAAAATAAAAAAATTAAAGTAATGTAAGTACAAAGCCATATTTACTTACATTAAATAAGGAAATCTGGCAAAGGGTGAGGGCCTCTGACTTCTGTCATTGCTATTAAAACAGGGGACGGAATCGTTTATAATGAAGACAGAGGAACGGGCCCATGAGCAAAGTACTCATTGTTGATGATCATGAATCCATGCGCGAGGCGCTGCAGAAGGCCTTAAGTGAAACGGCTGATTTTGAAGTGGTCGGCCAGCTGGACAATGCCGATAATGCGCTTTTATACTGTGACAAGCTTAATCCGGATCTGGTTTTAATGGATGTCTGCACGGCCGGCAATGCTTCCGGTCTGCAGGCCACCGCCCAGATAAAAAAGGAAAGACCGGATATAAAGGTCATCGTTATGACAGCCTTTGATGAGATTTCCTATATTCCCCGGGCCCGGCAGGCCGGAGCGGACGGCTTTGTCTATAAGAGCCGCAGCCTGTCATTTTTTACCCAGGTTGCCAAAGATGTTATCAGCGGCGGTCATTATTTCCCAGAGCCCAAGATAGTGCCGATGCCGGCGGGCGAAGCTCCCTTAACAGCCCGGGAGATGGAGATACTGCGGCTGATGTGCAAGCATATGACTAACAAGGAAATCGGTGATGAACTGTTTATCAGTGAAAACACGGTCAAATACCATAAAGCCAATATGCTGGCCAAGACCGGCTTTGAAAACTCGGTTGATCTGGCTTTCTATATGATCTCCAACGGCTGGATCAACCCGCTGTTTTAAGCTGAGCCGAAATACATGCAGGTAACAGGCAGCCGGCTGATGTGTTAAACCGGCTGCTTTTTGTTTTAGCCCGTGGGCATCAACTACCCGTCAGGGATAGGGCAACATAGCGCCAAGTACGGTATTATCTAGGTGTAAATTAAGTAGAAACAAGATAAAAGGATGGATGCCTGCTTGAAAAAGATTATGCTGCTGATGCACCGCAAAATGCTGGCTGATGCCCTGATTAAAGAGTTGAGGGATGAAACCGGCTATCAGCTGACCGCCGAATATAATGACGGCTGTTTTGTTCAGACCGCCGCAATTCTTAAGCCGGATATCATCGTTCTGGAAATACCGGAAAGCTGTCAGCCGGATCTGGTCAAATGGGAGCAGATAATCACCGGGCTGAAAAAGGAAGTGCCAGCCGCCAAAATTCTGCTGCTGACACCGGAAAACATCGCTGCCGCCTGCGCTCTGACTTTGCGGATGGTAGGCCAGCATGTGGCTGATGATTTTATGTATTATGATGCCAGCTTGAATTATATGATTGCCAAGCTGAAAACATTATAAAAAAAGAAAAGGAGCAAAAAGATGAAATTTACATTTGAAAAGATTCCCGCAACGATTGAAGAATTCAAGGCTTTAGTCAACGATGATCTGACTGATCCGTACCGGACGGTCGCCCTGCTGCCGGTTGCCCTGCAGATGTTTACCCAGGATGCCGAAGCCAGCATTGCGGCCCTGAACATCTTAAAGGGACCGGAGCCCATGAACAACTACAATATCAGCTTTATGCATGACCGGCTGGATGACAAGGCCTATCTGCCGCTGTCCTACTTTGAAGGTGCCACTCCGGAAAACGACTATCAGCCAACCAGTCTGACAATTGAGGTTCTGGATGATCCCAATCCGCAGAATGAGAAGGGCTACCAGCGGCTGTTTGTCCGCTCCGGCGGTGCTGACTCGATCCGCCCGGTTAAAGTCAGAAGCAAAGGCGATGAATGGTTTATCTGGGAGTATTCAAGCATTGTTTCAGGAATCAGGATCCCGGCATCTCAGAATGCCTGGGCTTAGAAATAGAAAGAGGAAAAAAGATGGGACTATTTGACAAGAAGTACTGTGATATCTGCGGCAACGAGATTAAATTTCTGGGCAACCGCAAGCTGGAAGACGGCAACATGTGCAAAGACTGCGCCAGCAAGCTGTCGCCGTGGTTTGATGACCGCCGCCATACAACTATCGCTTCCATTAAAGAACAGTTAGCTTACCGCCAGGAAAACGAAAAGAAAGTGCCGGGATTTAAGCCCACGGCCGAGATGGGCTGCCGGCCCAAGATCTATGTTGATGAAGATGACCGTCAGTTTATCGTCACCTACAGCACCAACTGGCAGAATGAAAACCCCGATATTATCAGTTTTGACGATGTCAAAGTCTGTGATGTTGATATCCGGGAAAGAAAGAATGAAATCTACCAGAAGGATGCCGAAGGCAAAAATATCAGCTATACGCCGCGCCGCTATGATGTCGAATATCATTTCAACATCACCCTGCAGCTCAACCATCCCTACATTGATGAGATCTCTTTAGAGCTTAACGACGAGTATCCTGAAAGCAAGTATTCCGATTCCTACCGCTATTTTGAAAAGCAGGCTTATGAACTGAAGGAAATGCTGACAGGCACCAAGACCGCCAGCGCAAAACTGACCAGTGCCAAGAAAGATGATGACAGCTGGACCTGCAGCAAGTGCAATACGGTAAACACCGGTAAGTTCTGCTCCGGCTGCGGTGCTCCCAAAGCGGATACCGAGAAGTGGTACTGCTCGGAATGCGGTCAGGAGAATACCGGCAAGTTCTGTTCGGGCTGCGGAGCGGCCCGCAAATAAGCCGCTGTGATGTCTTCAAACATAAAACAAGCCTTAAAGGTTCTGCTGGCGGGAGGTGCGGTGATAATGGGTCTGTTTTCCCTGACGGGCTGTCAGTCCAAAAAGCCGGCTGACGGCGGTGAACTGACGGCCGTGGCGGTTTCCATGGCAACCATGGACCGGACGGTTAATTATACCTTCAGTCTGGTTTGCCAAAACGGGCAGTATCTGCTGACGGCATCCTACTGGCAGAATGATGACGAGATCAGTTTCGAAAACCAGCCGGCCACTGCCGAGCAGTGGAACGAACTGGACAAGATCATCACGGATAATGAAATAGCTGATTATGTCAGCCGTCATCCGGTATCTTCCAATTCCAGCGGGGCTGCGGACAAGCCGGTATACCGTCTGGCCCTGACTTACAGTGACGGAACCGTTCTGACAACCGGGTCAGCCGGCGACAGTCAGAGTGTGCTGTATGATTACTTCATAAAGCTGGCTGGTCAGGTATATCCCGTTTCAGAATAACAGTTTCATCTAAAGAATCGGCCGCTGGCTGAAATTGGCAGCGACAGTTCAGAAAAAGAAAAGACAAATCCAGAATCAGCCTGCTGCCGGTTCTGGATTTTGTGATTACAGAGGGTGTGGGTCAGCGCGGCGGCCGAAAACTAACAACTAAAGATAATCCGTATTTCTGGTTTATAATATATAAGAATATAAAGCGGCTGTCTAAAGGCCGCAAAGGAGACCCGCTATGAAAGTGTTGCTGGTAAATGGCAGTCCGCATCAGCAGGGCTGTACCTATACAGCTTTAAATGAAGTTGCCAAGACGCTGAATGAGAATGGCATCGAGACTGAAATATTCTGGATAGGCAATAAGCCGCTGGCCGGCTGTATTGGCTGTCAGAACTGCCGCAAAACCGGCCGCTGTGTCTTCAATGACAGTGTCAACGAATTCAAGGAAAAAGCGGCTTCCGCCGATGGCTTCGTCTTTGGCAGTCCGGTTCATTATGCCGCGGCCGGCGGTGCCATGACCAGCTTTATGGACCGGGCTTTCTATTCCGGTTCGCAGGTTTTCTATCTGAAGCCGGCGGCCTGTGTTGTTTCGGCCCGGCGGGCCGGCACAACGGCGGCATTAGAGCAGCTACAGAAGTATCCGGCTATCTGCCAGATGCCAATTATAACTTCCCGTTACTGGAATATGGTTTTCGGCAATCATCCCGATCAGGTCGTCCAGGATCTGGAGGGGATGCAGGTTATGCGGACCTTAGGCCGCAACATGGCCTGGTTTTTGAAGTGCAAGCAGGCCGGTGAAAAAGCCGGGGTGCCGCTTCCTGAAGCCGAAGAACCGGTTCATACCAACTTTATCCGCTGAAGCAGGCCGACTTATGGCTACTGATAAGAGAATAATAAAGACGGAGCAGAAACTGGAAACAACCTTTATAAAACTGCTGACCGAAAAGAAACTGGAACAGATAACGGTCACCGAACTGGTGGCCGATGCCGGCATTAACAAAGGGACCTTTTATCTGCATTATCCCGACCTGTATGCCCTGTTTGATGACCAGCTGCATAAACTGGCGGAGAGCATCACCGGCGGAATAACAGACTACAATGCCTTCTTTGATAATCCGGCCAGCTTTATGGAGCAGTATATAGCCAGCCGCGGCCAGCAGCGCAAATTAGCGGTTGCTCTGCTGTCTGCTACCGAGGCCCGGCCCATCTTCCGCTATCTTACGGAAATGATGATGACCAGGATATACCAGCTTAACCGGCTGGAAAAGCAGCGCTATAACGATATTATGCTGGAAAGCACTCTATACGGCGTCAACTTCATCCTGATCAAGTATTACCATTCAGACCGCCAGCAGGCCCTAAAGGCCGCTACGGCCCTGGTGGCCAATGCCCGCCGCACCCTGCAGTTTGCGGCTGGACGATAAGGAAAACATCGCTGTAATGTCTATAGAGTAATTGAAGAGACCCGCCAGACAGCGGGAAAAGGAGCCGGTATGGCAATTGAAATAAAAGGCTTGGAAAATGAGCAGCGGAAAATAGTTGATACGCTGGATAACTTCAGCGTGCTGGAGTATGAAAAGGACCCCAGCGTCGCTCCGGGCAATGCAGTGGACCAGTATTACATGGGCCTGATGGGAGTCAGGAAACGCCATGTGGTTATCAAAATTGATGGCGGCCATGCGGCAACGGTTCAGGCCGGCGCCATGCAGTGGATGGCCGGCAATGTTTATTCAACGACCGGCATCAAGGGTGTCGGTGACATGCTGGGCAAGATTGTTAAAAGCACCGTGACTAAAGAGAGCGCCATTAAGCCGGAATATGCCGGCAACGGTCTGCTGGTTTTAGAGCCGACTTTCAAATACATTATTCTGCAGCAGGCCGCCAGCTGGGGGCCGAAAGGCCTGGTTGTTGAAGACGGCATGTTTTTAGCCTGTGATTCCCGCATTGAACAGAAGGTGGTGGCCCGATCCAATCTGTCTTCAGCCGCTCTGGGCAAAGAAGGCCTGTTTAACCTTTGTCTGAGAGGCAACGGCGCGGTGGCTCTGGAAAGCAATATTCCGGCTAAGGAAGTCATTGAAATTAATCTGACGGATGATGTTCTGAAGGTGGACGGCAGCTATGCCATCTGCTGGAGCGGTTCACTGGAATTCACGGTGGAAAGATCATCCAAGACGCTGGTGGGCTCAATGGTAAACAATGAAGGCCTTGTTAATGTCTACCGCGGCACCGGCAAGGTCTGGCTGAGCCCGACAACGGCTTCAACCGGCTCTTTGATCGCGACAACCCATAATTAATTTTCTTTATAACGATTAATACAGAAAAGCCTCAGGATCATTCCGGCTGTCCGTTGGGACCGCCGCCAATACCCGGGGCTTTTGTTATGTTTGAAGTAAAGCTCCCCTTTAACTGCGCCAGGGAGTCAGCAATAACTTTGTAAAGGGGAGAGAAGCGTCAGGCTGCTTTGGCCGGATTGCGATAGCGTTTCTTCAGATAGATGGCTAATATAATGCCAGCCGCAAAGACTACAATACCCAGAACAATAAGGACGGTGCCGGTAATATAAACCGGATTGCTGCTGATGGCGGCATTAATCTGCTTGATAGCCGAATCCGCCAGCGGGTTGCCGTAGGCATCGACCCAGCCGGCATTGCCGCCGAAAATGGCAGCATCAAAGCCCAGATTGGAAGTGGTCTCCATTTTGCGGACTGAATAGCGGGCAAACCAGCCGGCCAGAACAAAGGCTATTCCGCCCAAGGCGGTATAGACACCGGCCAGCCAGCCAAACCGGCGGCCGATTCGGCTTATCATACTAGCCAGGCTTTCAGTATGACTTGATCCGGATGCTCTGTTTTCAGCGGCGGTATCCTTATTTTCCGGTTCAGCATCGGAAAGCAGCCAGTCCGTAGTCACGCCGAAAGTCTTGGCCAACAGGCCCAGCTTATTGATCTCCGGAGCCGCTTCACCGGTCTCCCACTTGCTGATGGACTGCCGGGAAACACCAATCTGCTCAGCCAGACCATCCTGGGACAGACCGGCCTTCTTACGGCAATATAGTATTTTGTCTTGAATATTCATCTGTGGATTCCTCCTGGTTTATGCCGTCATCATACCAAGGCGGCTGGTTGCGATACTACATACAGGTGCTGGAACATTGGCAACCAGCGGTTGCAGTTGGTCATAAAAGGGCTTTTATGCCTTTCGGGCCGCCGTTTAGACCTATATGACATGCTATCATATTCAGGTAAAGAAAGGTCAGCCAGGGACTCAATCCGGCATCGGCAAAAGGAAGAAAATTATGATATACGGAGCAGTCAGTGAAGAAGACCAGAATCAATATACCTGCCTGGTCCGCCTGTTTCAGGCCATCGGCAGCGCACAGACTGACTATAACTGGCTGATAACGGCACTAGAAGGCTGGCCGGCCACGGCTGAAGACCGGCAGATTCTGCTGAATCAGAAATACGGCTGGCTGACCGGAGGCGAACTGACAGCCATTATCGAACAGGATGATTTTCAGTGGATCTGGGGTGTTCTGTCCGGTTTTGAAAAAGATGTCAGCCTGGATGAAATACTGAAATATCCGCTGCCAAAAGCTGATGGCTACAAGGGCTTTTAGCATAATCCGCTGTCAATGCAGCATTCGTTGGCCACTATTGAGATAGTAGCCTTTGACAGTTAGGCTGTCCTGATCTTCAGCCGAAAAGAAGAAATAACGGCTATGTTCAGAAAAGCCTTTCCCTTAAGTCAGGATATGGTTTTATATAATCAGACACAAAAACCAGCCGAAACAAAAAGCAGGTAAGAAAACAGTTTGACAGTTATGGCGGCATATCACTCAGAAAAACTATAAACAAATAATTTATAGGCTCTGATTATTTTCATGTATTCGATTCTTCATAAATTGATAAATCGCCATCTGCCCCATTGATTAATTATGGTGTGTTAGCCAGCATTTTGAAAAAAGTCACGATTAATATCAGTGCCTAAGCAAGAAGTAAATATTGGTTACTACTACCTTCTTTATATGCTATTGACGAATATAATCTCCTCTTATAATCGAAAAATGATGGCAAGGGAGTTAGTTACAATTATAACGGTATACCGTTATAATAAAAGAAAAAAGTTGGTGAAACATGATGATTAACGATCTTTTAGAAGAACGCAGCATGACTAGATATCGGCTCGCAAAAAATAGTGGCATTCCCTATGCGACAGTAAATGATATCTGCAGCGGCAAGACCCAGCTCGCTAAATGTTCTGCTGAAACGATATACAAGATCTCCAAATAACTGCACGTCTCAATGGAGTTTTTTAATAGAGCCTTGCCTTGTGAAAAGAAGCAACTTTGAGTTGTATAAAAGCCAGATTTGCCACAGAGTAAAAGAAATGGGCGATTTCGATTTTATCATAAACACGCTTCGACAAGATGATATTACTAAATATTATGAGCGTAAATGGTATCCAGAGTGTTTTTACCTGCTTGCCATGCTTGACTATATCAGCAGACTTAATAAGATCCCTCTGTGCAACAAATATGATCGTCTGCGCAAATGCCGTTTGAAAGAAACTCTTTATCCGCAAAGTCTTCGCCTAGCTGCTACTGTCACAAAAAACAGTACCGTAATGGATGAAGCACTAAAAGAAGCAATCCCTGAATTTATGCATTTCAATATCATAGAAAGCGATGTACTTAACGTTGTTTAGAGTATGGCAATTGTTTGACAGTTGTGACAGTATTTGATTCAGAACCCTTTATAAACAAAAGATTTAAAGGTGCTGCTTATTTTAGTATACAGGAGCCCGCTTCATTTCTGTTGCGGTCAGCCCAACTGTTCAAGCCGGCGGGCCGATGATATAATAAGCCAAGGAAGTTTTTTGTTGTTACTGCTGATAATTAGAACCTGAACAGTTCGCAATATTGTCATATAGTGCAGAAATATATGCCAAGGAGAAAAAAATGAGCAACGTAGAAATCGCAAAGAAAGATGACGGGCTGGTTATTTCGCTGAGCGGCCATATCGATTCGACCAATGCGGACGCGGTTGAAAATGAGATCGTGGCCCGGCGCAAAGAAGATGCTGGTCTGGCTGTGGTAATTGATGCCGCTAAACTGGAGTATATGTCCAGTGCCGGCTTGCGCATTCTGCTGCGGCTGCGCAAAACATGTTCCGCTCTGAAGATGATCAATGTTTCCCCGGATGTTTATGAGGTTTTGCAGATGACCGGCTTTACCGAACTGATTGCCGTGGAAAAGGCCTACCGTCATCTGTCGGTAGACGGCTGTGAAGTAATCGGCCAGGGGGCCAACGGCAAGGTCTACCGCATTGATCAGGATACCATTGTCAAAGTGTATCTTAATCCGGACAGTCTGCCGGATATTAAGCGGGAAACCGCGCTGGCCCGCAAGGCCTTTGTTCTGGGCATACCGACGGCTATTCCCTTTGATGTTGTCCGGGTCGGGGACGGCTACGGCTCGGTGTTTGAACTGCTCAATGCCAAATCCTTTGCCAAGCTGCTCATTGCCAATCCGGAAAAGATCGATACCTACGTCCAGCTTTACATCGGACTGCTGAAGACCATCCACAGCACCCCGGTTGATCCAAAGGATATGCCGGATATGAAGCAGGTCGCCGTTAACTGGGCTGAGTTTCTGCTGGACTACCTGCCCGAAAAGCAAGGCCGCAAGCTGGTCGAACTTATCGCAGCTGTTCCGGACCGCCACACCATGATCCATGGTGACTACCACATCAAAAACATCATGATGCAGAATGACGAAGTCCTGCTGATTGACATGGATACTCTTTCCTACGGCCATCCGGTGTTTGAACTGGCCTCCATGTATCTGTCTTACGGCGGCTACAGCCTGTGCGATCATACCGTGGTGGAGAAGTTCTTAGGCATTCCTTACGATACCGCCCAAACCTTCTGGGAGAAATCACTGCATCTGTATCTGAACACGGACGAAGACACAGTGGAAAAGATCCGCCGCCAGGCGATGCTGATCGGCTACACCCGGCTGATGCGGCGCACCATCCGGCGCAGCGGCGATACTGCCGAAGGGCAGCAGCTGATTGCGGAAACAAAGAAACGGCTGATAGAACTGGTTGATCAAACCGATTCGCTGGATTTTTAACAGCCGCGGCTTAAGCAGGAGGACAGCGATATGAAAAAACGCCGGCTGCAGAAGACCGTCTTAATAAGTTATGCCATTTACGCGCTGGTGATGATTCTGTGCATCGGAACGGTTGTTGTCGTTCAGGATGTCCGGACTAAGAATAAGGAAATAAAGACAACCGCCTTTTCATTTGTCAAAACCGCCGCTGATCTTATTGACGGCGATACCATTGAAAATTATTACCAGACCGGCCAGACGGATGAATACTACCAGCAGGTCAGACAGATGCTGCAGGCAAATCTTGATAATTCGGATCTGGTCAGTTTTTATGTGGCCATTCCCCGGGACAATGATGTCTATTTTCTGTGGGACACTTCAAAGACTGAATCCGGCTATCCGCTGGGTACCTGCGAGAATTATGATGTCTATGCGGAAGGGGCCAAAGAATTCCTGCAGCAGGTTTATACCCAGGATCCGCCGGAAGAAATCATCACCGGCTATGAAAACGGCACGTACATCGCTACGGCCTGCTGGCCGGTTTATAACAGCGCCGGTCAGCCGGTGGCAATAGTCTCAGCCGACCTTTCCATGCCGGATGTAGAAAAGGAGATCACCACAAATCTATTGGCGGTAATCTTTGTTGTCATCGGTCTGGAAGCCGTCTCGGCTTTGGCTTTCTTTATTACCGAAAGGCAGCGCATCATCGTGCCCATCCAGAAGCTTAATGATGCCTCCCAGCAGATGGTGGCCAATCTGGAAAGTGAAAGCAATCTTTCCATTGATATCAGCAGTAAAAACGAAATCGGCGATTTAGCCAAGTCTTTTGAGAAGATGTACGGCGAAGTTAAAGCCTACATCAGCCGGCTGTCCGCCGTTACTGCCGAAAAGGAGCGCATCGGGGCCGAGCTGGATGTGGCGGCCCGCATCCAGGCTTCCATGCTGCCATGCATCTTCCCGCCTTTCCCCAGCCGGCCGGAATTTGATATCTATGCCACCATGAATCCGGCCAAAGAAGTCGGCGGCGATTTCTATGACTTCTTCATGGTCGATGCCGGTCATCTGGCGGTTGTTGTGGCCGATGTATCCGGCAAAGGTGTTCCGGCAGCACTGTTTATGGTGATTGGCAAGACTCTGATAAAAGACCATACCGGCTTCCACGATGATTTAGGTGAAGTATTCACCGAGGTCAATGACATTCTCTGCTCCTCCAACAGCGAAGAAATGTTCATTACGGCCTTTGAAGGAGTGCTGGATATTGCGACCGGTGAATTCCGCTATGTCAATGCCGGCCATGAGACCCCGTTTATCTGCCGGCACAACGGCATCTTTACGCCCTTTGATGTCAAGCCGGGCTTTGTTCTGGCGGGCATGGCGAATATGCGCTATACCGCCGGCAGCCTCATTCTGCAGCCGGGCGACAAACTGTTCCAGTATACTGACGGCGTCACCGAAGCGGCGGCCGCCGATGCCCAGCTGTACGGCCTGAAACGGCTGGAAAAAGTGCTGGCGGCCAACTCGGATAAAGAGCCCCGGCCGCTGTTGGAAGCGGTAAAAGCCGATGTTGATGCCTTCGTGGCGGAAGCCGCCCAATTTGACGACATCACCATGCTCTGCCTACAATATAAGGGAGGAGCCGAACCGATGCACGAAATGACCGTTGATGCCACTCTGGCTAATATCGAAACCATTACGGCTTTTACCAATGAGCAGCTTGACAAACTGGGCTGTCCGGCTAAGATCCGGGACCAGTTTGATGTGGCCATTGATGAAATCGTCAGCAATATTGCCCGCTACGCCTATACCCCTGATACCGGAACGGTCTGCGTCAGGGTGGAAGTGGCCCGGGATCCGTTGGCGGTCATCATATCCTTTACGGATAACGGCATTCCCTTTGACCCGCTGAGTGAAAAGGAGCCTGATCTGACGGTTCCGGCTGACCAGCGGCCGGCCGGAGGGCTGGGCATATATCTGGTCCGAAAGAGCATGGATGATATCCGCTACCAGCATGCTGACGGCAAGAACATCCTGACCATCAAGAAGAATATCGCCAGTAAATAAAGAACAATATAAGACGCCTTCAGCGATGCCGGTCATCCCTGAAGGCGTTTTTCAGCGGCTTTATCAGTATGTCCGCAAAATACCCCCGCCAAAAGGGCTGCCGCCGTCATATAATAAAGGCATGAAAACAATTATCTGCGCTAATAATCAGCGGGATCAGATCCTGCGCCAGCTGGCCGCCGCCAACGGCGGCAAGTGTGAGGGCGTCAAAGCCATCTCTTTGGAAGTGGCCCTGGGCCAGGAAAGTGAAAACGAGGCGGTTTTAGCCCTGACCCTGAGTCAGCTGCTGACCAGCCAGGCTGACCGCTATCCTATTTTCAGGAAGATGTTTGTTTATCCGGCTTTTATCCAGCAGATCATCCGCTTTGTCAGCGAGTGTGTCATGTATGACATCACCGCCGACCAGCTGCCAGCTGATAATGCCAATGAAGCCGAACTGGCTGCAATATGTGCGGCCGCCCTGGATCTGGATTTAGCGGTCAAGCGCAACCGGGCTAACCGGGACAAAGCCGTCGCCGCCATTCAGCAGCTGCCTGACGCGGTCATCTATCCGTTTTTTGTCAATGAAGTCTGGCAATATGAACTGCTGACAAAACTGAAAGAGAAAGTGCCGGTTTATCAGGCTGATCCGGCTGATCCGCAGGTTTCGCTTTTCTATGCCCTGAACAGCCGCCAGGAAATGGAGGCGGTGGCCCAGGATATCTGCCGGCGCCAGATGCCCTGTACCGTTGTTCTTACTTCACCCACCCAGCAGGATCTGCTGCAGCGGGTCTTTGCCGCCTATAAAATACCCTGTACGCTGGCTAATGCGGCTGTTGAGCTGCATCTGCCCGAGATCTTTTATAATCTGGTGCAGCTGGGCATTCACAAGGATGCGGAAAGCCTGCTCAACGCCATCCGCACTGAGAGTTTCCCGGCCCCGGCTGACAGTGAGATGTATGCCTATTTAAGTGAAACCATGCAGACACCGGGGCTGCCGGAGCCGGTCAGTGCCGTTATCGATGAAGAGCACTTCGGATCCGATCTGATGGCCTTCTACCAGCGGGCTGAAGAAAAGGCCGCCCGTTATTTTGCGGCTATCGACAAGCAGCTGCAGGCGGTGCTGCAGGCTGAAACACCGGCGGATATTTTGACAGCGGCTTTTGAAGTGCTGCGGCATTCGCCTTATCTGGCCAGCCGTGACGAACTGTACATGGGCATCTCAATCCGCTCCCAGGTCACCGCCTGCTTCAAACAGATTAAAACAAATGATGATCTGGCTTTTCTAGCCGAACTGATCCGCAAACTCGGTGAGACAGCCGTTTATGCCGTCTCGGATTTCTGCACCGTTACTGATCTGACTCATCCGACGGCTGTCAGTGACAATACCTATGTGCTGGGGGTCTGCGGCCTGAATTATCCGGCCATTCCGGTAGCCAACGGGCTGTTTGATGAAAACTATCTGGCCAAGATCAAAAACTATCCATCCCAGAAAAAGCGCTATGACTGCTATACCAGCCAGCTGAACTGGATTGAGAAATCCTGCCGCCGCAATCTTATTTATTCATATTATACCAATGACTACCAGGGCCGCCGCCAGCAGCTGGCTTTTGACATTGAAGCCCGCTGGGGCCGTGACTTTAAGAGATGGCCGCTGGCCCAGCTGGCCCCGTTTAAGCCGGCTGATCACAGCCTGCCGGCCGAAACAGCCAGCCAGCTGTTTTTAAAAGACGGTGAAATCATCGGCTCGGTATCCACCGTCGAGCGGTGGTTTAACTGCCCTTATTCTTACTTCCTGCAGGCCGGTCTGAAGGCCTATGAGCCGGTTTCCACGGATCTGCAGGCCGATATCATCGGCACCATCCAGCATGCGGTTATGGAACAGGCGGTCAGCCTGAAGGGCAAAGAATACCCTGATTTCAGCCCGGCCCAGATTAATGAGCAGATCCATCCCTATTTTGAGATGATGAAGAAGATGCATCCGCTGCAGGCGGAGATCATGGATGTCAGCGAAAAGCGCATGACCGCCGGCCTGATTAATGCCTTAGCCTTTATGGCGGCCTATGAGCAGCACAACAGCTTTGTTCCGGAAAAAACGGAAGAGCGGTTTGACGAACTCATTGCCGAAGGAGTCAGGCTGCACGGTATCATTGACCGCTACGATGTCTCCCGTGATGCAATGTTCCGTATCATTGATTACAAGTCCTCATCGCACAGACTCAACGAAAAATCCTTCCGGCAGGGTCTTAATCTGCAGCTGCTGTCCTATCTTGTCATTGCCCATAAGATGTGGCCGCTGACTCCGGCGGGAGCCTACTACTATTCACTTAAGCAGGAAGAAATAAAGCAGCCGGCCGGCAAATTTACAAATAAAGGCGGCATCATTGAAACGGACTGGACAGCCGGGCAGGTCAGACAGCGGATGATCGACAATAAGAAACTGTATGGCTGGAGTTTTACAGAGCTGAATCCCAGTCTTGACGACGTAGGAAAGTTTATCAGTCCTAAAACTAATGTTTATGATTATGAAGCGGTCGAGGAAAGCCTGACGCT
>CAYTET010000017.1:0-30103 GCA_964436975.1 uncultured Erysipelotrichaceae bacterium | reverse complement strand
CGGCTTTGAGAAAAACCAGAGCGGCAGCATGCAGATTGACGGGACCGACATGATGACCCTGAGCATCAAGCAGCGGGCGGACCGCATCGGCTTTGTGATGCAGAATCCCAACAAGATGATTTCCAAGGTCATGATCTTTGATGAAGTGGCCCTGGGCCTGCGGACCCGCGGCCTGGATGAAGAGACAATCCGAACCAGGGTCGAAGAGGTTTTGAAGATCTGCGGCCTTTACCAGGAAAGAGACTGGCCGATCTCCGCGCTTAGCTACGGCCAGAAAAAGCGGGTTACCATCGCCGCTATTCTGGTACTGGATCCGGAGATGATTATTCTGGATGAGCCGACCGCCGGCCAGGACTTCCGCCACTACAATGACATCATGGAATTTCTGCTCAGCCTGAACCGAAGGGGTCTGACAATCATGATGATCACCCATGACATGCACCTGATGCTGGAATATGCCGACCGCTCCATTGTCTTCTGCGACGGCCGGGTTATCGCCGATACAACTTCGGCGCAGGTGCTGACCGATCCGGCCATCATCGAAAAGGCAAGTCTGAAAGAAACTTCGTTATACGATCTGGCGCTCAAGTGCGGTATTGCCGACGCCAGCGGCTTTGTCCAGCATTTTGTGGATTACGACAGAAAGGTCCGTCAGTCATGATCAGCATATTCAACTATATCGACCGCGATTCCGTCATTCACCGCATGACCGGTGCCAGCAAGCTGGCCTGTCTGCTGCTGTGGACCTTCGCGGCTATGGTGTCCTTTAACACCCCGTTTCTGATCGTCCTCAGCCTGCTGGCCCTGCTGCTTTATCCTTTATCCAAGATAAGGCTGAAAGATGTCAGAACAGTGCTGATCCTGCTGCTGACCTTCATGGTGGTGAATAATATCCTGATTTACTTATTCTCCCCGGAGCACGGCTGTACACTTTACAACAGCCGCACAGTGCTGTTTACTATTTACGGTCCGTATACCGTGACATCCCAGCAGCTGCTGTATCAGGCCAATGTCATCCTGAAATATCTGGCCACCATTCCGCTGATCGTGGTGTTCACTTCGACGACTAATCCCAGTGAACTGGCCGCTTCTTTGAATAAGATTGGCGTCAGTTATAAAATTGCGTATTCGGTAGCCCTGACGCTGCGCTATATTCCCGATCTGGTGAATGAATACCAGGATGTCGCCCGCTGCCAGCAGGCCCGCGGCATTGAAATGACCAAAAAGGAAAACCTGTTTAAGCGGATCAAGGCGGCGGCCCAGATTGTCATGCCGCTGATCCTGTCGAGTGTGGACCGGATTGATACCATCACCAATGCCATGGAGCTGCGCAAGTTTGGCACGATGGACCGCCGGACCTGGATTATGAGCAACAAGTTTAAGACTGCGGATATCATTGCCATGGCCATGGGCATCGGCTTTGTGATTTATTCATTTGTCTTTATTGCGGTGAATAACGGACGCTATTGGAATCCGTTCATTTAGGAAAGAGGGAAAAGGTATGAAGCCTACTGTAGTATTCCAGACCGATTTTGGCAGCGGCGGTGGCGGCGTTTTGGCCGGAGTCGTCAAGATGATTGATCCGGCGGTGCCGGTTTATGATTTTGATCACAATATCGAGGCTTACAATATCCGGGCGGCCGCCTATGCCATGAGTTCGCTTATTCCTTACTGGCCGGCCGGCACCATCTTTGTCTCGGTTGTCGATCCCGGTGTCGGCACGGGCCGGAAGTCCTGTGTGGCCCGGTTTAAAAACGGCAGTTTTCTGGTAACGCCGGACAACGGCATTTTAACGCCGCTGGTCGACGACATTGACGCGGTCCGCCGGATTGATGAAACCCGCAACCGGCTGCCGGGCAGTGAAAATGTCTACATCTTCCATGGACGTGATGTCTATGCCTATACGGCCGGCAAACTGGCGGCCGGAGTGATTGACTTTAAAGGCGTCGGTCCGCTGTATCCGGTCAGCGAGGTGGTTATACTGCCTTTGACCAATATTAAACCGGAAGTTAAAAAGGGCTATGCCCGGGGCGGCATTTACAACTTTGATGTGGCTTACGGCTGCGCCCGGGTCAATATTGCCAACAAGGCGTTCCAGCAGACGGGCGGCTTTGCCTACGGGGACATGGTCCGGGTCAGAATCAGCGACCATGACCAGATTGTCTTTGAAGGGGACACCCGCTATGAAAAAGCCTTCGGCTATGCCGAAAGAAATCATCCGCTGATCTGCGGTGATATCCAGACCGGCGACCGGCAGCTGCTGCGGTTTACCATCAACGACCATAACTTCATCAAGGAATACGCTCCGCAGCTTGACAACAATACGGCCGGAGCGGTTGATTATGTTTTTGAAGTTTTCCAAATCAAATAACAGACCGATCATAACGGAAGCCGCCTACCAGGGCGGCTTTTCAATAGCGCGGTTCCTGTTGACAGCGGCCCTGTTTCTTGTTAAAAAGATAATACGGGATGAAGGTGTTTTGTAGATAATCGGAATCAGCCCCTGACAGAGGGGATAATTGTCTGTCTAGAAGAAGGTATTGCAATGGAAGAGAAAATGATTAGTTCGTTTGATGGTCTGAAGCTGTACACCAAAACCGAAACGGCAGCTGATGATAAGGCGGCTGTTGTTATCGTCCATGGCTTATGCGAGCATCAGGGCCGCTATGATTACATGGCTGAAAAATTCCGGTCTGCCCATATCGGCGTCTACCGCTTTGACCACCGCGGCCACGGCCGGTCGGAAGGCGAACGGACTTATTATGATGATTACCAGCAGATGCTCAAGGATGTCAATGTGATTGTCGATAAGGCCATCAGTGAAAACCCGGATAAGCCGGTCTTTCTGCTCGGCCATTCCATGGGCGGCTTTGCGGTCGCGCTGTACGGGGTTGCCTATCCGGACAAGAAGCTGACCGGCATTGTCACCTCGGGGGCGCTGACATATGATAACGGGCATCTGATCACCGCTGTTCCCCGCGGCCACGATCCCCATGAAACCATGCCCAACCAGCTGGGCTCCGGGGTCTGTTCGGTCGCCTCAGTTGTTGACTGGTACGGCAAGGATCCCTATAATACCCAGACGTTTACCTACGGGCTGTGCTATGCCATTCAGCAGGGCCGGGAGTGGTTTCTGTCCGCCGGACAGAACTTCAGCTATCCGGTGCTGATGCTGCACGGCCAGAAGGACGGCTTAGTCAGCATGCAGGATACCCTGGAGCTGTTCGACACGGTATCGTCAACGGATAAGCAGATGAAGATATACGGCGGTCTGTTCCATGAAATCTTCAATGAATACTGCCGTGACGAGACCATCGGCGACGCCGTAAACTGGATTAATAACCGCATCTGAAACCGGGGTCATAATCCCCGGTTTTCAATTATGTGAAATAATGGATTATAGTTCATTATCATAGATTATTGAACCCTTTTCATATATAATATCGTCATTATGCACAAAGGAGTGATTTAGGTGATTGAGCTCAAGAATGTGACAAAGCAATATGCGGCCGGCGATAATACGGTCGAGGCTTTGAAGGGCATTTCTATCGCGTTTCGCGCCTGTGAGTTCGTTTCGATTCTGGGGCCTTCCGGCGGCGGTAAGACAACTCTTTTAAATATCGTCGGCGGTCTTGATCACTATACTGACGGTGATCTGATTATCAACGGGACTTCCACCAAGGATTTCAAGGACCGGGAATGGGATTCTTACCGCAATCATACCGTCGGCTTTGTCTTCCAGTCCTATAACCTGATTCCCCACCAGTCAGTTCTGGCTAACGTCGAACTGGCTTTAACACTGTCCGGGGTCAGCCGCAGCCAGCGGCGGGCTATGGCCATTGAGTCATTGGAAGCTGTCGGGCTGGGTGATCAGATCAATAAAAACCCCAACCAGCTTTCCGGCGGCCAGATGCAGCGGGTTGCTATCGCCCGGGCGCTGGTCAACAATCCCGATGTAATCCTGGCGGATGAACCTACCGGAGCTCTGGATACCCAGACCAGTGTGCAGGTCATGGATATTCTTAAGAAAGTGGCCCAGCAGCGGTTGGTCATCATGGTTACGCATAATCCGGATTTAGCCAAGCAGTATTCGACCCGGATTGTCAATCTGATTGACGGCCAGATCGTCGGTGACAGCAATCCTTACCAGGAAGCGCCGATAACCGATGCCGAAGCCGAAAATGCCAAACTGTCCAAAAAGCCCTCCATGTCCATTTTCACGGCTTTTGTGCTTTCCCTTAACAACCTGCTGTCCAAAAAAGGCCGGACCATTCTGACCGCTTTAGCCGGGTCCATCGGCATAATCGGCATCGCTTTGATAATGGCGCTGTCAACCGGCGTCAACCAGTACATCGAGGATGTGGAAACCCAGACGCTGAGCTCCTATCCGCTGACCATAAATACTTCCAGCATTGATCTTACTTCCATGATGACTTCCACCATGACCGGGGGAACAACCGGCAATGTTGAGACAACCGAAGGGGTTCTGACCGAAAACAAGGTTATCGGCGATATGTTCGCCACGGTGGCCAGCAATGACCTGAAAGACTTCAAGGAATACCTGGAAGCCAATCAGGAAGTGGTTGACCGCGATGCACTGGCCGTGCAGTACGGCTACAGCCTGACCCCGCAGATTTACAAATATGACACTACCGGCGGCGCCGTCCGGCTGAATCCGTCGACGGCCTTTTCTTCCATCACTTCCCTGATGGGATCTTCGACCTATTCCTATTCATCGCTGTACCAGGAGATGGTCGACGATGATGATATGCTGCAGGACCAGTATAAAGTTGTGGCCGGCCACTGGCCCCAGAAGTATGATGAAGTGGTGCTGATCCTGAACAAGGAAGGCGTTATCGCTGACCTGGTAGAATATATGATCGGCCTGCGCGATCAGGATGAGCTGGCCGAGATGATGAAAGTGGCCCAGAACGGCGGCACCTATGAGGTTCCCGACAGCGACCATACCTTTACCTATACTTATGATGAGATCCTCAATCTGAAGTTCAAACTGGTGAACGGCAGTGACTACTACAAATACAACAGCCAGTATGAAGTATGGGAAGACATGAGCGATGATGAAAGCTACCTCAAGGATCTGGTCAACAGCGGTCTGACCCTTAACGTGGTCGGCATAATTGTCCCGGCTGACGGGTCAACTTTATCGTCACTGACTTCGGGTATCGGCTATACCAAGGAACTGACCGATTACATGATTTCCTATTCATCCAAAACCGAAATCACCAAGCAGCAGCTGGCCAATGAAAATACCAATGTCTTCAACGGTCTGTCCTTTGAAGAGTCCAACGGCGCCCAGAATGCCAAGGATGTCATTGACCTGCAGGACTTTTTCACCATTGACCAGGATAAGATTGCCAAGGCCTTTGGCTCTAAGGTGTCCGCTGATGACATCTCCAAGCTGGTTTCCGGCTATATTTCTTCAACCATCGGCAGCATCAGCATCAGCACGGATACCGCTTATAACGACATGCTCAATCTGATGAAGCAGCTGAATACCGGTTTGCTTGGCAGTATTCTCAACGGTGCCGATTCCGGCTCGGTCGATACGGCCAATGCCGCTTCAATAGCCGGCAGCTATATGGCTTCGGCCTCCGCCCAGACGCTGATAACCGGTCTACTGGACAGCTATCAGGTTCCGGCGACCGCCCAGTCAACTTTCAGTGCGGGTCTGACCGCGGTGTATTCCGGCTTTGCCGCCCAGTTTTTAGGCAGCGGCATTATTCCTGATCCGTTTGTTTCAGGCAATGTGGCCACCTATGCCGGTATTTTCAATACCAGCGCCGCTGATTCATTTAAAACAACGACTGCCGACATCGCCCAGCAGCTGACGGAAATCAAGATTAAAATGAGTGTCAGTTCGTCAATGGCCGGCATGGCCAGCGATCTCAGCACGACTATCGGCGGCGGCATTACCGTCGATGCCGATGCTTTTGCGGCCGCCATCAATATCGACATGGATGAGGATACCCTGACCCGGGTCATCACTTCCTATGTCAATTCAGGAAGCAATACCACCTATTCCGCCAACCTGGCTAAACTGGGCTATGCGGATGCCCAGCGGCCGACGGTCATCAATATCTATCTGAAGGATTTCAACGCCAAGGAAGACTTCATGGACTTTGTCGACGCTTATAATGACAGCATGAACAATTCCGGCCATTCCGAAAAGGCTATCAAGTATACAGATATTGCCGGCTCTATTATTTCCTCAGTCAAGACGATTGTTGATGTCATCAGCTATGTGCTGATTGCCTTTGTGGCCATATCCCTGGTTGTCTCATCAATTATGATCGGCATTATAACTTACATATCCGTGCTGGAAAGAACCAAAGAGATCGGCCTGCTGCGGGCGATGGGCGCTTCCAAGCATGATGTCACCAACGTCTTCAATGCGGAAACCTTTATTGAAGGACTGACGGCCGGAGTGATGGGCGTAGTCATATCGGCCCTGCTGTGCATTCCGATCAGCCTGATTGTCCGCCATGTCACCGGCATCAATTCGCTGACGGCTTCACTGCCGCTGGCCAACGCGCTGTTCCTTGTGCTGATCAGCGTGGCCCTGACCCTGATTGCCGGCAGCATTCCCGCCCGGATGGCCGCCAAAAAGGATCCGGTGACGGCGCTGCGCACCGAATAAAAATGAAGTTAATGAAGATGCCGCCTTGTGGCGGCATTTTCTTTATCCTATGCCGGGTTGAATGTGGCAGAATTAAAGAAAGATAAAAGGAGACTAAATCATGATTCATGCTGAAATAACAATGCGGTCCGCTGTCCTGCTGATGGATGTCAAGGTTGATGTGCTGCTGCCGGAAGACCGGCAGAAGACCACGGATACCCGCGGAGTGAAGTATCCGGTTCTGTATATCCTTCACGGAATGAAGGAGGACAATTCCAGCTGGCTGCAGCTCAGCAATATCCATCTGCTGTGCCGTGACCTGCCCCTGATCGTGGTTTTCCCGGCGGCCAACAACAGCTGCTACACCGATATGGCCAATGGCAAGAATTACTATACCTATATTTCCGAAGAGCTGCCCATGAAACTGAAAAACTACCTGCCGATAACCGATGATCCGGCCCAGACGTTTATCATGGGTGAAAGCATGGGCGGCTATGGCACCATGCGGCTGGCGCTGGGCAAGCCGGACCGCTATGGCAAGGCGGTCTGCCTGTCCGGGGGCAACCTGCTGGATTACCGGAGTCAGGATAATGCGGTATTCACTGCCGCCTTTGGCTCAGCCGAGGAAATGAAAAAGTCGGACAATAATCTGTCCAACCTGATTGTTAAATTAAAGGATAAACCGGATCCCAAGCCGGAATTCATGTTCTACTGCGGCACGGAAGACCGGGCTTATGCCGGCTGTGTCAAACTGGCTGAAGAGCTGGCGGCATCCGACCCGGCTTTAAAAGTCGGCCAGCAGTACTGGCCGGGCCAGCATAATTTCTTCTTCTGGAATCAGGCCATCCCCAAAGCCCTGGCTTTCTTCGGCTTTGATGCAGCTCAAAACAGCATTATATAAAAAGGGCTCAGCCCTTTTTTTTACAGGACGATATGGGCCAGCTGCAGGATAAAGCCGCTGGCTATGCCAATGATATAAAGCAGCACGGCCACTTTGACCGCCTGGCGCTGGCTGGGACAGACCCTGAACAGAACCAGCAGGCCGACACCGGCATTGACGGTCAGCCCGGTGATCAAAGCCGCCGCATTGATGATGCCGTCCAGCCACAGCTGGGTCAGGGCAACAGAAGAGGCGCAGTTGGGAATCAGGCCGATCAGTCCGGCCAGCGGAATGCTGATGAAGGACTGGCTGAATAAGGCCGCCAGCTTGGTCTGGTCGGTAAAGGTCAGAACAGCGTTGAGGACCAGATTGATCAGCAGGACGAAAAAGGCAATGTTGAGGGTATGGATCAGGGCGGACTTGAAGATGGAGCCCTGCTCGCAGTGGCAGTTTTCACTGGCGCATAAATCGTCGATGTGGCTGCCGCTGCCGGAAGACCGGGTAAACAGGTTGACCAGATAGCCGGCGGAAATGCCGATGGCGCCTTTGATGGCCAATAGGATCAGCACGGTTTTAAGCGCGATTTTATGGGAGATCAAAAGCGGCAGCATCTCATCCGATGAAGCCAGAAAGACCGCCAGCAAAGTGCCCAGGTTGATGACGCCGCCGGCATAAAGATTGGCGGCAGCCGAGGCTAAGCCGCATGACGGAATCAGACCGGCCAGACCGCCGATCAGCGGGCCGTGCCGGTTGGCTTTGGCGATGACGCTGTTGATCTTATCGTTGGACCGGCTCTCCAGCCATTCCATGGCCAGATAGGTCAGAAACAGAAACGGCAGCAGCTTGAGAGTATCAATCAGGGCATCACTGATAATTTCTTGCATAAAATTTCCTTTCGATGACTACATTTCCATTGTAACAAAACTGTCAAGACGGCATAATATGAATAGTGAATTGAAAGGCGGATGATAATAATGAGCACACCGGAGAAACGGACTTACACGCCCTGGCAGCAGTTTGGCTTTACCAGCCGGCAGAAAGAATACCGCGAGCCGACCCGCATGCTTGATGCTGACGGCACCCTGCTGGCAGCGGGGTGGGGAAGGCATAATGTTTTTGATTATGACCGCAGTCTGGTCAGACCGAAGATGCGCGGCAAGGAGTGGGACTTCTACCAGATTTCCGACGGTAAGTACATGGCCCAGCTCAACTTCGCCAACATCTCCATTGCCGGCTATATTGCCGCCACGCTGGTCGATCTGCATAATGGCAGGATAGTTGCCTCAGCGGCTTCTTATTTTGCCCTGGGCCGTGATAAATACCCGCTGCCGGCTAAAGGCGACGTCCCCAACCGGCTGGGCTATAAGATCGGCAAGGCTGAATTTTCTTTCGTCACAACGGACACCGGCCGCACGCTGGACTTTACAATGAATGATGTGGAATGCCACTTCAGCATGGATATCCGGCCCAACCAGGAAAACATCACCACCATCCTGCCGTTTAAGGATAAACCGACCCGCTACTTTATGACAACCAAGCAGAACGGCATGCCCTGTCAGGGCAGTTTTAAGTCCGGCGCCAAGGAATATGTCTTCAATAAGGATGAAACCTTTGCGGTGCTGGACTGGGGCCGGGTCAACACGCCCCGCCGGCTGGTCTGGTACTGGGGCAACGGCTCAACCTGGCTGACGGGGGCTGACGGAGTTAAACACTGCTTCGGCTTTGAGATCACCTGGGGCATCGGCGATGAATCCAATGCCACCGAGACATGCCTGTTCTATGACGGCAAAGCCCATAAGATCGGGGCCATTGACGTCGAAGTCTTTCCCAAGCCGGACAAGTATATGGAGCCCTGGCATTTTGTTTCCGAAGACGGCCGGTTTGATATGACCATGAAGCCGTTTTATGATCATTTCAGTGATACCAACATGCTGATAGTGCGGATGCTGAGCCATCAGGTCCACGGCCTGTGGAGCGGCACGGCTATTCTGGATGACGGCACTAAACTGGAAATCAAGGACATGTACGCCTTCTGCGAATATGTCGAGAACAAGTGGTAATAACGGATAACTGATAGAATAATGCCCTGTCGGCTGGCGGCAGGGCATTTTAATTAATGGGTCTTTTTCTTTTTGGAACTCTTCTTTGCGGCAGCCGGCTTCAGATCGACCGGTTCGATGTCAGCGGCCGTTTTTTCGGCCGGCTTGATTCCCTGTTTCAGTTTTTCGTATTCTTTTTCGCGGGCCATCTGCTCTTCAAAGGTGTTGATGACCAGGCCGCTGTCATAATGGGTGTTAAGATATTTGATCTTGATGTTCTTATTGGCTTCATACCGGTCAATCAGCGGCTTTAATGACGGGGTATGGCTGATGATGACATTCTGGACGACTAAGCCGCGGTCGGGATGCTTCTGATCATAGGTCATGTAGATGGTGCCGTGGGGAATGGACTTGCAGATGGGATTGAGTTTTTCAATAATGGTCGTTTCATGGGACTTCATGTCGTGGTCATAGTAGGTAACCGCAATGGCCCACAGGGTGTAGGTCTTGAAACTGGTATCCCGGATGGCGCTGAGGAAGCGGGCCGAGGTGATGTTGGCCAGCACGATGTCGCCTTTATAGGCCTTCTTCTGCATGATTACTTTATCCAGGTTGTTCTCCAGCATCTTGAAAGCCAGAAACAGGAGCACCGCCACGACAACAAAGATGACGATGACAATGCTCATGCTGGCGGCCAAAGCGGTCCGGTAGATGAAAATAAAGATAACCCCGGCAATGGTCAGCAGCATTATCAGCAGGGATATAAAGTTCAGTAAACGGTAAATGCGCAGCTGCATGGTTTATTACCTCTTCTTGTCTTTCTTGTTTTTATTTTCAAGTTTGCGTTCTTTTTTGGCTTCGGCTTCCGCCTGCAGCCGCTCATCCAGCCAGTGATAGGCCTGCGGGCAGACCGAGACTTCCGCCCGGTTGTAGAACTGCACTTTGACAAAGCCGATATGGCGGGCCAGCCGGTTGATCTCAAAGCCCTTGATATTGCTCAGCAGCGCCGGGCCGTCGGGGGTCAGGAAACTGCGGTCATCATGATAAAGCCTAAACTGGGTATTGGAACTGAAATATTCGGTTGTAAAAACCACCATAATGATGGCCCCCAGCGCCCAGCTGCTGGAATCATTTTTGACCAGGCCGAGAATAAAGGCCGTCAGTCCGAACAGAACCAGGATAATCATGATTATCTTGGGGATTTTGGTATAGTCTTCCAGCACCACTTTGGTGCTGTTCTGCCGGTAAGCCGTCAGAGCCTTGGTGAATTTGCGGTGCTGGGCGTAATAGAAAGCGACCAGCAGCAGCGAGGAAGCAGCGACTAAGAGTATAAGTTCCATGGAAAAACCTCCGCTGTCACTTATTATACACCAACCAAAGCGCTTTCACATTCTCGTTATACACTGTGCTATAATTGGAGATACTGAAGGAAGGGATACTAAAAATGGCTGATTGCAGGGAATATTTTACGGCCGCTAAGGCCTGTCTGGCAAAGGTTAAAGAAAACCAGCGGGACAACATCCTTAAAGCGGCGGACCTGATTGGCAATACCATGACTTCAAACGGCATTGTCCAGTTAGTCGGTTTCAAGCATAATATGGAATTTTCAATGGAATTGGGCTATCGGGCGGGCGGCCTGATGCCTTTTCACCGCTGGTCGGACAAAGACCTGCCGATGAAAGGCCTGATCAGCCCGGAGCAGTATGCAGCCCCTGATTTTGACAGTCATGTCGAATACATGCAGCTGCTGTGGGACGTCTATAACATTGATCCGGCCGATCTGTTTCTGGTTACTTCGGATACCGGCTGTGATACCATGGCCATTGAAGTTGCCAAACTGGCCAAGGGCAAGGGCCACAAGGTCATCGGGGTGGTTTCGGCCAGCCGGATGGCCAGCCATAAGTGTCGGCATGGCGATGGCCATAAGCTTGACTATTATGCTGATCTGCTGATTGACACCGGCATCGGCCAGCCCGACGGGCTGGTTGAGATCGATGGACTGAAGATCTGCCCGGTGCAGACGCTGTGCGCCAATGTCATCGCCCAGATGCTGACGGCAGAAATGTACCACTGGTTTACCAGCCGCAATCTGCAGTGTCCGATTCTGCTGAGCGCCAATGTTACCGGCGCGGATGTGCACAACCGCGCTATTTCGGATAAGTATTTAGGAAGGTGGAATGCCTGATGGCCCAGATCACAATGGATACCTTCTATGATGCCCTGATCGATCTGACGGACACCTTATACCAGAAGGAACACGAAAATATTGAAAAGGCAGCCCGCATCTGTGCGGACGCCATCGCCAATGACGGTGTCATTCACGTCTTCGGCTCCGGCCATTCCATCGGCTTTGGCATGGAGATGACCGGCCGGCCCGGTTCATTGGTGCCGGTTCATCATATCGACACGGCTGACTTTGTCTTAAAAGGCATGGTCACCCTGAAGGATTTCAAGAATCCGGATGATATTTTTGAAAGACGGCCCCATATGGCCGACAAGTTGTATGCCCTGTATGATGTCCGGCCGGCGGATGTCTTCATCATCATTTCCAATTCCGGCATCAACGGTCTGGTCATTGACATGGCCATTACCGCCCGGCAGAACAACCACAAGGTGATTGTCATCACTTCCTGGCAGCATACCTCCACGGAGGCCAGCCGGCATCCGTCCGGCAAGCATCTGTATGAGTTCGGCGATGTGGTTATTGACAACTGCGGGCCGAAGGGCGATGCACTGCTGGAAACCGGCAATCCGGAAAAGGTCTGCTCGGTTTCTTCCATTACCGGGGCTTTCATTGCCCAGAGTCTGGTTTACGATATTGCCCAGATCATGACTGCTGAAGGGCATGCCGTTCCGCTGCTGTGGGACGACAGTCAGCCTGACTATCAGCAGCATAACCAGCAGCTGCTGGAAAAATACAAAGGGAGGATATAATATCCATGTACGATTTTGAATATATGACCAAGATGGTCGATGTTCTGCAGAAGATCAACGACACCCAGAAAGACAAGATCAAGCTGCTGTCGGAAAAGTTTGCGGAGAATATGATGAATGATCATATCATCCATATGTTCGGCACCGGCCATTCCCACATGATGGGCATTGAGCTGTTTGCCCGGGCCGGCGGTTTGGGCAATGTGGATGCCATGCTGGATCCGGATGCCATTACCGAATGCGGTGCCATCCGCTCTTCCAAAATTGAAAGACTGCCGGGTCTGGCGGATATCATCTATGAAAACTACAACATCACCAAGGGTGATATCGTGGTCATCACTTCCAATTCCGGCCGCAACTCCGTGCCGGTGGAAATGGCTCTGCGCTGCCAGAAAGAGGGCATCTACACCGTAGCCGTGACCTGTCTGCAGCAGTCGATGGCGACAACTTCCCGCCATCCTTCCGGCAAGAAGCTTTATGAATGTGCCGACTGCGTCATTGACAACTGCGTGCCTTCCGGGGATGCGCTGATGGATATCGGCGGCATCAAGACCGGCGCCGGCACTTCCATTGCCTCCATGTTTATCCTGGATACCGCGGTTACCGAGGCGATCAAGATCTGCATGGCCAAGGGCTTCCGGCCGTATGTTTTCCAGTCACAGAATGTTGACGGCTACAATAACGATGCTATCTATGCCCGCTATGTCGGCCGGATTAAATTCTTCTATTGATAATAAAACAGCGGACCGGCTCATGCCGGCCCGTTTTTGAAAGGAGCCGCTGATGAAAAGCTGGCAGCAGTATTTTTCTGTTATGGAAGAAGTAGTTAAAAAAGTCTATGAGACCCAGGGGGCCAATATCGAAAAAGCGGCCGGTCTGCTGGCGGATGCCACGGCAAAGGGCGGCATCATCTACGGATTTGGCACCGGCCATTCCCATCTGGTAACCGACGATGCCTTCTGGCGGGCGGCCAGTCCGGCTAATTACTGCCCGCTTTTAGAGCCCAGTGCCACCGGCACCACGGAAATAACCAAGTCATATGTAATTGAAAACACCTATGGCATCGGTACGGAAGTTATTGACTACCACCGCCTGACGCCCAATGATGCCCTGATTGTGATCTCTAATTCCGGCAACAATATTGCCCCGGTGGATGCCGCTGTCGAGGCCAAAAAGAAAGGCGTGCCGGTCATTGCCATTACCGCTGTTGAATACTCGGACTGGCTGAAAACCAAGCATAGAGACGGCATCAAGCTGAAGGATGTCGCCGATGTCGTCATCGACAACTGCTCGCCGATCGGCGATGCGGCGGTGACCGTTGAAAACTTTCCGATGAAAGTCGGCTCCACCTCCACGATTCCGGCCATCTATATTCAAAACGCCATCCTGACGGAAATGGTCGATATTCTGGTCAGACGGGGGCAGCAGCCGGATGTCTGGTATAACGGCCATCTGGCGTTTATGGATGAAAACTGCGCCAAGCATAATGACCAATTGGTCGACAAGTATTTTTACCGGATCCGCAATCTGTAAAAAAAGAAAGCCGGCTGTCGAGCCGGTTTTCTAATGGGTTAATCCTGTTTGAGAGCTGCCCGGACAAAGCCGTTGGCTTTGGCCAGCCGGCGGGTTGCCTGGTCAACATCGCAGTCGGCCAGAATCATTACGATAGCCGTCTTGACGTGTCCGCTGCAGGCGGTCCGTGCTTTTTCGGCGGTAGGCCGGTCGCAGCCTGTCGCCTCCATGATGATGTTCTGGGCCCGGGCTACCAGCTTCTCGTTGGTCTGCAGAACGTCAACCATCAGGTTCTGGTAAACCTTGCCGACGGTAATCATGGTGCCGGTGGAAATCATGTTCAAGACCATCTTCTGGGCTGTGCCGCTTTTTAGGCGGGTGGAGCCGGTCAGAACCTCCGGTCCGCAGACCGGTTCGATGGCCAGCTGGGCAATGGAACCGATCTTGGAGTTCTTATTGGTGGCAATGGCCACGGTTTTACAGCCGATTGAATTGGCATACTGCAGACCGCCGATGACATAGGGGGTCCGGCCGCTGGCCGCAATGCCGATGACAATATCGCTGGCCGTAAGATTGAGATCCTTTAAGTCAGACTCGCCTAATTCAGTGCGGTCCTCGGTGCCTTCGGCCGCCTTGATGAAAGCCCCCGGTCCGCCCGCCAAAAGACCGACGACCTCTTCCGGCTTCAGACCGAAAGTCGGCGGACATTCCACGGCATCCATCAGGCCCAGCCGGCCGGAAGTTCCGGCGCCCATATAAATGATGCGGCCCTTTTTATTGTAGGCATCAGCGCACCACTGGATGCACTGGGCAATCTGGGGCAGCACCTCTGAAATGCCTTTGACGACATTATTATCTTCATTGTTCATCAGCCGGACAATCTGCAAGGGGCTCATTTCATCGAGATCTGAAGAAGCCGGATTGCGGGATTCCGTAACAAGCTTGGATAAATCGACAGACATATTGTTAAATCCTCCTGCTGTCATTATATACATACAATTGTCAATTCGGAAAAGAAAGATTATCATATCAAAAGAAAATACCCAGATAAAGGAGTAAAAAAAATGAAACTGGCATCAACACGTTTTATCATTGATCCTGAGCAGCCGGTCCGCCAGGCCGGTTTTTCCCAGCAGGTCAATCCCGTTTCTTTAGTGCATGATCATCTTTATGCCCGTCTGATCGGTCTTGATGACGGCCAGCGGAAAGTGTTTCTGCTGTCAGTGGACAGCATCGGCCAGCCGCCGCTGCTGACCCAGGATCTGGACAGCTGGGCTAAAGAAAAATACGGGACGGACTGTGATGTCATTGTCAGCGCCACCCATACCCATTTTGCCGGCGATCCGCGCAATGAAACCTATGCAGCCCAGCTGATTAGACAGTTTAAGGCCGGCTTTGAAGCCCTGCAGTGGCAGGAATATGACCAGATTGCTGTTTCCCACCAGCATGTCTATTGTGATAAGGTCGGCTCATCGCGGATTTCGTCACATCCGACCAAGAATATTTTCCTGGATCTGATTACCATGTGGCATCACGATGACCGGCTGGCCACCCTGATTGTCCATAACTGCCATCCCACTATCCAGAACGGTGACACGCCCTGGTTTTCCGGCGAGTATCCCGGCTATGTCTGCCAGCAGCTGACAGAAGCCTATAATGGTGAATTCTTCACTTTCATGCAGGGGGCTGATGGTGACATCTCCACCCGCTTTACCCGGCCTTTCCAGAACTATGATGCGGTAATGATTCTGGGCGACCGGCTGAAAGATGAAATTATCACCCTGCGCAACCAGGACACCGCTAAAGAGCCGCTGGCTTTAGGCTTTGGCAAAACGGTCCTGCCTTTTGAGCATTCCTTTGAGCCGATTGACACTTCCAATCTGCCGGCCAATCTGGCGCCGCGGGAGCTTGAGACCATCAAAGTCGGACAGCAGGAGCGCCAAAAGCTGGCCGGCCATCCCGAAAAACTGGTCCAGTCAGCCACCCTGTCTTACCTGGATTTAGGCATCGTCAGGCTGCTGTTTGCGCCCAACGAACTGTTCAGTTCCTTCATCGACTGCATTGACACCACTAAATGTGTGCTGGTCTGCTATTCCAACGGCTATGCTCCCTATGTGACTGACCCGGCCTTTACCGGCATCACTTATGAGAAGTTTACCGATACGCTGACGGTGGCGACTAAAGAGAAGTATAAAAAGATTCTGACCGACTGGGGCCACTGAACCAAAACAAACATCTGAAAAAAGGCTGTCCAAATTCCGGGCAGCCTTTTCAATTAAACTATTTTGCGGCGGCCGCTTTTGCCCGGTCGCGGGCTGAATGGTAGCAGTGGGCATAAATGGCCAGCACCGTTGAGGCACATGACAGGATTATCACCGCCGGGGTCAGATAGCTGTCTGGCCAGATGACATACATCAGATAGACCATCAGCATGCCTAAAACCCGGCCGACGGACTGGGAAGTTTCCTTGGCGACAACCCGGCCGACAATGTTTTCACTGGCGGAATAATCAAACAGGGCATTGCCGATGATGATGGAATAGGCGTTGGCAAAGAAAGCGCCGGCCATGGCATTGACCAGGCCGTAGTAAACAACGCCGTACATATTGGGGAATAAGATCAGGGCGATGGTGGCTGTAGACATCAAAACGCCGGCGGTCTGGTAGAAGCGCAGCCGGTTACTGCGCCGCATCAGCCGGGTCGACAGCCGGTGGGCAATGACGGCCGCCACGGCAAAGACCACCAGCAGCTTGCTGTAAGTGGCCCCGGATGAGCCGACGGCGGTATACAGCAGCAGTCCGGTCAGCATCAGATCCAGTGAATCACGCAGGCCGTAAAGGAAAGTTGATATCAGCACGTAGCGCCACTGATGGTCTGTGGTTGTGACGCGCAGATGGGGCAGAACCGTAAATGGCCGGGAGGTGCTGGGCATCCGGAAAGTAAATGACAGGATTATCAAAACCACATAGATGCCCAGGGTGCCGGCAAAGATGCGCAGATAGCCGGCATTGTCACTGACCGCGGTGGTAATCAGCAGGGTTGAGATGCTGGGAGCCAGAACGTTGGCAATGTTATTGCAGATGCCCATCTGGGCCACATAGGTGGCTCTTTTATCCGGGGTGCTGATAAGCTGGTTGAGGCTGTTGATGGCCAGCCATTTGAAGCCTTCGCCGGTGCCGGTGATGACGGCAATCAGATAGACAAGGCCGGGGTGCAGACCAAACTGGTCTTTCAGCAGCAGGACCGCTGACAGCTGGACAATGAAAAAGAAAAAGCCGAGGGCAAAGCATAAGTCAAATGATTTGCGCCGGGCTGACATGCGGCCGCCGATGGTAAAGAAAATGGGAAACAGGGAAATCCGGATGGCGGTATACAGGGCCATCACCGCCATGGATGAAGTATAGGTGTAAAGATATACATTGATGAATGCTGAAGCCAGGGTCGTGGCAAAGGTATTCAGCGTGATGACCAGGATCATCAGCTTTTCGCCCCGGGATAGTTTTTTAAGGTCGCTCATCGTTTTTTTCCTTTCCGATAAGTCCAGATTATCATAGCACTTTTAGCCCCGCATATACGCTGTTTATCCAGAATTCAGCAATCCCAAAATAACCCACTATTTTTGGCGATTTCTCACACAATATCACAAAATTTCTTGACACTGTAACCTGTAAACGCTATCATACAGGTAATAGGAGGTGCATGTTTCATGCCCACAGTATTATTAGCATTATTATTGGGCGTCTGGAACGGTGTAGGTATCATTATCGGTCTGTCCGGTATCGGTATCAGCACTGCATTGACCAATGGTGTTATCACCGGTTTATTAATCGGCGATATCAACAGCGGCTTCCAGGTCGGCGCTACTTGCTTGTTAATGTCAATTGGCTTCTTCACCTATGGCGGAGCGACCATCCCTGACTATAAGACAGGCGCAATTTTCGGTACTATCGTTGCTTCAACTTCTGGTATTGATCAGGGCTTAGTCATGTCTACATTATTGGCTCTGTTGCTGACACAGCTGGATATTCTCGGCCGTGCCACCACCACAGTCTTCCAGCATGCTGGTGACAAGGCGTTAGCCAACAACAACATCGGCAAGTTCGAAATGTGGACTCTGCTTGGAACGCTTCCCTGGTTCCTGAGCCGGTTCCTGCCGGTCTTCGTTGGTGTCCTGATGAAGGATAACCTGACAGCTCTGTCAGATTTCGCCAACCAGTTTGCTTGGGTTTCCAATGGTCTGAAGATTGTCGGTAAGGCTTTACCGGCTGTCGGCTTTGCACTGCTGCTGAGCTACATGGATCTGAAGAAATACTGGCCGTTTATGGTTATCGGTTATGTTATGTATGCCTATATGGGCGTTGGGACAATCGGCTTAGCGATTGCCGGCTGCGCTGCCGCTGCTTTGTATGTAGGCGGATTTGCTGCAAAGAAGGAGGCTGAGTAATCATGGCACGTACCAATAAGAAATTATCAGCTGGTGCAAAGTCCAAGGCTATCAGCCGTCACAACTGGGCATTACAGTGGTGCTGGAACTACGAACGTATGCAGGCCGCAGGCTATGCGTATGCCATGGTCCCTGTTATCAAGGAATTGTATGATGACAATGATGAGCAGTGCCGTGAACTGGAAAGACACATGGTCTTCTATAACACCACACCGTGGTCCTCATCCTTAATCTTCGGCGCCGACATGGCGTTGGAAGAGGGTTATCAGTATGAAGTCGGCGACAATCTGAAGATTGCCCTGATGGGCCCGTTAGCCGGTATCGGTGATACCGTCGAAGCTATTCTGTTACAGCCTATCTTCTCCATCCTGACTGCCTCGTTAGCCAAAGAAGGCAACTATCTGGCCATTCTGGTCGGCTTGATCCCTTCCTGCTTAACATTCTTCATCCGTTGGCCGTTAGCCAAGTATGCTTATGGCAAGGGTGCTGAAATCATCAAGGATGTTGCCGGAGCCGGTACATTCGATAAGATGCAGACCGCTGCCAGTATCCTGGGTCTGGTTGTTGTCGGCGGATTCGTTCCGTCAATGCTGTCAGGCTTAGTCATTAAAGATATTGACCGTACCTTTATCAACGACCAGGGTGAGACCATCCACAATACTTATTCCATCCAGAGTGGTCTCGATGCAATTCTGCCGGGTATGATCGGTATCGCCTTAGTTGCACTGTGCTATGTTCTGATCAAGAAAGCCAAATGGACTCCGTTAAAGGTCATCCTGCTGATTTTCGTCGTCATGTTCATTATCGGCGCTCTGGGCGTCATGTAAATCTGGCTTAGAAAAGTTTAAAACAAACCGGTCAGTCAATTAAGGCTGACCGGTTTTTTAGAAAAAGAGCCGGATAAAAGCGCTATTCTTGTACACGTATTTAATAAATGTTAAAATGTCAGTAACGAAAGTTTACGGAGGTAAACGACATGATTACTCATTTAAGAATTGATAATCGGCTCATCCATGGACAGGTTGCCGTGACCTGGAAGAATCGTATTGGCGCCAAGGAAATAATTGTCTGCAACGACAAGGTTGCCGCTGATCCTTTACAGCAGATGGCCCTGCCGCTGGCCGCCAGAGGCTCAACCGTTTTGGTCAAGTCAGTAGCGGATACCATTGCTTATGCCAAAGAGCATACTGATGACACGCTGTTTGTCATCTGCAAGTATCCCTCAGATGCCCTGGCCGTTTTGTCCAGCGGACTGGAAGTCAAGGACGTCAACGTCGGCAATGCCGCTCCGGATATCAAAGCCGGCAGCAATTACAAGATGGTCACCAAGTCCATCGCTGTTACACCCGATGATGCCAAGATTTATTACCAGATTGCCGAAATTCGCGGCGGTAAGCTGCGTTCGCAGCTGACCCCGATGAACGAGGAAGTCGACTTCATCAGTGAAATGAAGAAAGCCGGATATTAAAAAACATAAAAGCTGCTTGAAGGCAGCTTTTAATATGCCCGCGCCATCTGAACGGTCGTGGTACAATGAGAAGCAGGAGGACTATTTATGGAACGCTGCAATATCATTGACATGCATTGTGATACCCTGACGGCCATTACGGACAGCCACAAGAAACTGCGGGATAATGGCGGCCATCTTTCTTTGGCAAAGATGCAGACCGGCCAGTATCTGATGCAGTGCATGGCTGTTTTTATTTTTCTGCAGAAAGGCCAGCCTTATCAGCGCTGCAACAGTTATATTGACTCATTTAATGAGATGATGGCGGCCAATAAAGATATGATCCGGCCGGTTACAACCATTGCTGAACTGAAACAGGCTGCGTCTGAAGGCCTGATGGGTGCGCTGCTGACCATTGAGGAAGGCGGCGTATTGCAGGGCGATATCAGCAACCTGCTTCATTTCTATAACCGCGGTGTCCGGATGATGACGCTGACCTGGAACTTCGAAAATGAAATCGGCTATCCTAACGATATGAAAGAACCGCCTTTCCATATTGAGACCGTCAATGGTCTGAAACCGTTTGGCAAAGAGGTAGTCAGCCGGATGAACGAACTGGGCATGATTGTAGATGTATCCCATCTTGGCGATGCCGGTTTCTATGACGTTCTGGCGGCCTCGTCCAAGCCGTTTGTTGCTTCCCATTCCAACAGCCGGGCGGTCTGTGATATCCCGCGCAATATGACGGATGACATGATCAGACATCTGGCTAAGGCCGGCGGGGTGATGGGCTTGAATTACTGCGCGGATTTCGTCAATCAGGATCGTAGCAAGACGGTTATCCCCGGACTGGTAGACCATGCCCGGCATATTGCGGAAGTCGGCGGCATTGAAGTACTGGCCCTCGGCTCAGACTTTGACGGCATCGGTGATCTGGATGATCTGAGCGGAGCGGATAAGATAGGGCTGCTGATTGATGCACTGCGGGAAAGCGGCTTCACTGCTGATGATATTAATAAAATTACCCATGAAAACTTTCTGCGGGTCTGGCACGCCCAGAATAACAGCTGAGGAAACTAATGAAATAAGAAATGAAAAAGCGATCACGGTATCGCTTTTCATTTGCCTAACGCTGTTTTTTCTTATAGTAGGCATCAATCTGCTTTTTCCAGCCGGACTTAACCGGTCCGCCGGTTTGGCGCATCGAACTGACAACATCACTGATGGCTTCAAAATTAGTAACGGTGCCGACTGAATCGCCCACATAGTTCTGGGCATAATCAGGGCTGATGCCAAACTGACCGGCTGTTTCGACAGCATCTATATTGGCTCCTAAAAAGATAAACTCCCAGCCTTCCTTTTCCTTATGCTGTTCAATCATCTTTTTGACCTGGTTGGCTGTATAGCGGTGGCTGCTGTTTTCCATGCCGTCAGTAATAATGACAAACATTACATTGCCGGCCTTGTAAGCGGTGGCGGCGGCCTTCTGGACGCCGTCAATTTTGGCAATGCCAAGGCCGATGGCATCAATAAGAGCCGTTGAACCGCCCGGGCGGTAGTCTTTTTCCGTCATGGGACTGACGGCCTGAATGTCCAGCCGGTCGGCGGCCAGGCGGCAATCTGAATTGAACAGGATAGTGGTCAGCCGGCAGGAATCGGGCAAGGCCTGCTGCTTTTTCAAAGTGGCATTAAAGCCGCCGATGGTATCCTTTTCCAGGCCCTCCATTGAGCCGCTCTGATCAAGAATGAAGACCAGTTCGGTCATTCTGCCATCCGGTGCGGTTTCTTTCTTCAGGGTTGTTTTTTTCATGCTGTTAAATCTCCTCTGCTGCTTGAGGCAGCATCATCAATTTAACGCATCCAGCTTACTGAGATGTCGTTTGCCAGACGACATTTACGCCCCTAATAAAGGCTGATCATAACTGAACAGGACTTCGTTGATTTCAAAGATGTCATACCGGCGGTTAACAATGAAGTATTCGATGATGACATCAAATTTCTGACTGTGGGAAAGGGTGTAGCCGGCTTTGGCCAGCAGACTGTTGGTTTCATTCAGGCTCAGCTCGGTGGCAATGGCTAAGGCTATGGCCGTTCTTTTGCTGGGCATATAGCCTTTCTGCGACCGGATCTTGGAAAACAGCTTGCGGTCAATATTAGCCCGCTTGTATACTTCAACATCGGTCATGCCCTTCTGATCAATAATGGCCAGCAGGGCGGCACTGAAGGAGACGTCAAGATGATCAACGGCCTCATCGATATTGTCGGTTTCTAAAGATGACGTCACTTCACCAAAGTTTTGGTAGAAGTTAACTATCTTCTTACGTTCGGCCGCCGCGCTCATTTTCTTTTGCGGGGGAACAGTAGTCATTAAAACTGAGCCAAAGGAAGCAGTATCAATGAAGTTATCATCAATATACTGCTCAACAAGGGATGACAGGTTTTTATTGACATCAATAGTATCGAAAATCGTAATGTAAACGGTCAGTTCGTGCTCCTTTAAATACTGACTGATTGTATCAACGGCAACCTGCAGCGCTTCCTCTTTAGGATAGCCGTAGATGCCGCTGGAGATGAGCGGAAAGGATAAACTCTGACAGTGGTTTCCACTGGCCAGCTGCAGACTGCTGCGGTAACAGGACGCCAGCTGTCGGCGGCACTGTTCGGCGTTCTGACGGTCATAAACTGGTCCGGCAGTATGGATGACAAAACGGCAGGGCAGATTGAATCCGGGTGTGATAACAGCCTGGCCGGTTTCAATAGGAGCCAAAGCATCACAGGCCTGCTGCATCCGGGAAGGGCCGGCCGCATAGAAGATAGCCCCGCACACTCCGCCGCCCATCTGCAGACCGGTATTGGCGGCATTGACTATGGCATCAGTTTTCATCTTGGTGATGTCCTGGCGGGCAATTAGCAGCGGCATGGTCAAACTCTGGTATCAGCGGATACCTTTTCCTTTCTGACAGACTTGAAGCATAAAGAAGAATTACACAGATATCGTTACTATTATTATAGGCATCGCCAGCACTTTTTAAAATGGGCCGGCTGTCAATTAACTGAAGACATGCAATAGACGTTTGAACCAGAAGTCTCATAAAGTTACTGATAAAACCCAAAAGAGTTATGAATATATATGTAGAACTATAAATAGTCGTGTGGAGTTTATTCGGCCAGATAAAAAAGAGACAGAGCGCTGGCTGTAATTAAAAAAGAAAAAAGCCGCTGGCTCCAGGTCCATTGTTTTAATGGGCCTTTGGAACTATCCGGCTAATTACGTTGAAATATGGTGGAGAGTAAGGGGTTTGAACCCATGACCCCATGCATGTGGCGCATGTGCTCTCCCAGCTGAGCTAACTCTCCGCAACGTGTCTTTATTTTACTATTGTTTGTAATTTGATTCAACCACCAGATTTCGGCGGTCTTAAATCTGCAGCCCTGCCGCTGCATGTTTGGCTGAGTCTTCGCAAGGTCAGGCCTGACAATTGATGAAACGGCATTTTTATGTTTACACTAAGGGCTTTACTGCGGTAAAATGAGTAAGCGTAATAAGGCGCCTTCATCATGACAGGCCGGTGTGATGGAATCGGTAGACGTGCAGGACTCAAAATCCTGTGGTGGCGACACTGTGTGGGTTCGAGTCCCACCACCGGCACCAGTATCAATTGAAAGCCCCCGTAAGCTTAGCCGGGGGCTTTTCTATGCCCGCAAGGACAAACAGCTCGGTTTGTGCAAATTTGATATAAACGGCCGGTTTTGTCCTAATTTCGGAGAAACCGTTTCCTTTGCCAATGGCTGACATAACAGTAAGCCGATAGAATAAATCAAGGGTTGGAAGATAAGCCCGGTTACGCTGAATCAGCAAGGAGGTTTAATCATGAACATTTCTGACAAGATGAAAAGTGCGGCTATGAACCAGCTGTACGACTATCTGGATAAAGATCCGGACACCAATATTCCCAAGGCTTTGGACTGGCTGGAGAAAAACGATAAAGTCGGTGGCATTGCCCCCCAGGTCACGGCCATTAAAAAAGCCATGAGTGATCCTGACGGCAACTGGACCAAACTGGTTAAGAGCCTGTGGACGGATATCGATGCCGGCCAGCGCAAAAAACTGGTTGAGACGGTAGCCATCAACGCTTCCATGATTGGCACACCGTTGACGGCCAAACTGCAGATTAAATACAACTGCAATATTCCTTGGGCCATCCTGATGGATCCGACCAGTGCCTGCAACCTGCATTGCACGGGCTGCTGGGCTGCCGAGTACGGCAACAAGATGAATCTGAGCTTTGATGAACTGGATGACATTATCAACCAGGGCAAACAGCTCGGCACCTATGTCTATCTTTATTCCGGCGGTGAACCGACCGTCCGCAAGGATGATCTGATTAAGCTGTGTGAAAAGCATCAGGACTGTGCCTTTTTAGCCTTTACCAACGGAACCCTGATTGATGATGCTTTCGCTGATGAAATCCTGCGGGTCAAAGACTTTGTGCCAGCCATCAGCATCGAAGGCTTTGAGCAGGCTACCGATGACCGGCGCGGCCAGGGCACCTATAAAAAGGTCATTGAGGCGATGGACCGGCTGAAAGCCCGCAAGCTTCTCTTTGGCATTTCCTGCTGCTATACCAGCAAGAATGCCGAGGTGATCGGCAGTGAGGCTTATATTGACTCCATGATTGACATGGGCGCCAAATTTGCCTGGTTCTTTACCTATATGCCGGTCGGAGCCGGTGCCCCGACTGATCTGATAGCGACGGCGGCCCAGCGCAAATTCATGTATGACAAGATTCGCGAATACCGCCAGACCAAACCGCTGTTTACCATGGATTTCTGGAATGACGGCGATGCAGTCGGCGGCTGCATTGCGGCCGGCCGGGCCTTTCTGCACATCAATGCCAACGGGGATGTGGAGCCGTGCGCCTTTGCGCATTATTCTGATTCCAACATCCGGGAAAAGACGCTGCTGCAGGCCTACCAGTCGCCACTGTTTATGGCCTACCGCAAAGGCCAGCCGTTTAATGACAACATGCTGCGGCCGTGCCCTTCCCGGGATAACCCCTATGTGCTGGCCAAGATGGTCGAAGAGACCGGAGCCCATTCAACTGATCTGATGGCTCCGGAAAGTGCCCGTGATTACTGCCGTAAATGTGAAGCCACGGCTAACGAGTGGGCTCCGGTTGCCGCCCAGCTGTGGGATTCCAATCCGGACAAGCATGGTGTTATTACCACCGGTAAAATGGCTAAAAAAGACTGATCATCATTTATTAACAAACAAGCCCCGCCTAAAGCGGGGTTTATTTTTGGCCGGCCGCTGAGTCCTGATGATATAATAGTGTCAAAGGATAGTAGCCATAACGGAGGGACTCACCATGGCAAGGACAAAACAAGCCGATATTTTTACGCTTATCAGACAGGATGATCTGGCGCAGGTCAAGGCTCTGGTTGAAAAGGATGCTGCCCTGGTCAACGCCGTGGCACCCCCCAAGCCGGCCGATACTAAGGGGATGTCACCTCTGCAGGTCAGCCTGACAACCGGCTGGCACAAGGATATCGCTGATTTTCTGCTGGACAGCGGCGCCGATGTCAACTACGCAGACACCGGCAAAGGCCATCGGCCGCAGGGCCGGCCGGTACTGCATGATGCGGTCAGCGTGGCTATTTGGAACAGCCGGCGCTATGCATGCGTTGACCCGGATGATGCGAACAATAAGGCTTTTGAATGGAAGCATTCACAAGCTGAGGCCCAGCGTGCTTACCAGCTGGTTAAAAGAATGATTGAAATGGGGGCCGATGTCAACGGGGTCAATAACTACAATGACAATGCCCTGGCGGCGGCTGTGCAGCAGGCAGGATATCTCTGCCCTGAAAAAGACCCGCTGACCGGCCGCATGCCGACGGGTTTGAAGATCACTCCGGAAATGACGGATGATTTTCAGGCGGTCTTCCGGCTGCTAATCCAAGCCGGCGCTGATACGGAAAACCGCAACAGCTACAACAAAATGACCATCCGGCAGTTTTATGAAAACAAGACGGTCTGGCAAATCTACGAGCCGGTTTTACGCCAGCTGGGAAAGTAAAGCAATTTAAAGGGACTGTCTGGCAAACAGCCCCTTTTAATGCTATCCGGCAGCGGCCGGAAAAGTAACGGTAATGGCGGTTCCTTCCCCAACCCGGCTGACCACACTGAGCTGGGCTTTGTGCAGCTGGGCGATGTGCTTGACAATCGACAGCCCTAAGCCGGTTCCGCCGATTTGGCGGGAGTGGCTTTTATCCACCCGGAAAAAACGTTCAAAGATACGGCTCTGATCGGCCGGAGGGATGCCGATGCCGCTATCGGAGACCGTCAGGGCTACGGCTTGGGGACCGGCCGCTATGCTGATAATGACATTGCCGTCAGGCCGGTTGTATTTAATGGCGTTATCCGTCAGATTATAAATCATCTCGCTGATCAGCTGGCTGACGCCGTCAATCCTGCCGGGATCACCGGTCACGCTGACCGCCACGCCGGCTGCCGCCGCCTGCGGCTGCAGCCTTTCGGCTACCTGGCTGGCAATATCTTTTAATACCAGCGGGGTCTGGGGCATATCAGTGGCGCCTTCATCCAGTCGGGACAGGCGGATGATGTCATCAATCAGGTTGATCATGTGCACAGACTCGGTATAGATGCGGTCGATAAACCGGTCCATGTCGGCCGGCCGGACCAGACCGTTTTTGATTATTTCGGCCGTGCCGGAAATTGTATGCAGCGGGGTTTTCAGTTCATGGGAGACGTTGGCGGTGAACTCGCGCCGCATCTGCTCAGCCCGCTGCTTGGCGGTGACATCATACAGCAGCAGGGTAACCCCTTTAACCTGACCGCCGGCGGAAACCGGATTGGCTGAAACCTGATAGCTGCCGGCTTCAAATTCCACAACCTGCTCGCCTTTGGCTCCGGCGGTGGCCCCGGCAATCAGCTGCTGGATATCAAGGCGGCGGCAGACGGTCAGAAAGTTCTGGCCGATGCTGGTTTTAGCCGTCTGCAGCAGGGCCGCGGCGCTGTTATTCAGGCTAAGAATAAGTCCGCTGTTGGAAAGCAGGACAATGCCTTCATTCATATTGCCGGCAATGCTGTCCCATTCATCCTGCTGTCTTTTTAATTCGGCCCGCTGGGCCGCAATCTGGGTATGCTGGCTTTCAATGCGGTTTAGCAGCGGGGCCACTTCATCATAGGTATCGTTGTCCATGGGGGAATCAAGGTTAAGCTCATTAAGCGGCTTGACGATGTGCCGGGCCAGCCGGTCCGCACATAAAGCCGTCAGCAGGATGGCGGCGGTCATTATCATTATTATGGGCAGCATCATGCTGGCCAACAGCGACCACAGGCTGCTCTGGCTGCTGGCCAGCCGGATTACCGTGCCGTCCGTCAGCCGGCTGGCGTAGTAATACATCTGCTCGGTTAAAGTCTGGGAATAGCGCTGGCTTTCGCCGCTGCCATATTGCAGGGCCTGGATGACTTCCTGCCGGTCGGCATGGTTTTCCATGGCGGCGGCATCGGAATCCGAGTCATACAGCACGGTGCCGTCGGCACTGATCCAGCTGATCCGGTAGCTGCCGGCATCCAGATTGTCAAAGTAGGCGGCACCCTCGTTTTCCACCGCCTGGCTTACTAAAGCGGTCTGGGTCTGCAGCTGGGTTTTAATAAGACCGGTAAAGTAACTGTAAACAAAAGCCAGGGTAATCAGCAGGCTGGCCGCCATAACGGCGGCCGCTACCGACAGAATGGAATTAAAGATGCGCCGGGTCATTGTGCGCCGGCCTCCAGCCGGTAGCCCAGCCCGCGGACGGTCTGGATATATTTACCGCAGCCGGCCAGTTTGCGGCGCAGGGTGCGGATATGCACATCAACCGTCCGGGTCAGGCCGTCATATTCCATCTCCCAGATGTTTTCCAGAAGATTGTCCCGGGTAAAGACGCGGCCGGGGTTTTTCATAAACAGCAGCAGCATCTCATATTCTTTTAATGTCAGGATGACATTCTGGCCGTCAGCGGTGACCTGGTGGCGGAAATCATCAAGGGTCAGCCGGCCGCAGATGTATTCATTATCTTCGGCCGCCGGGGCACAGCGCCGCAGCACGGCCTTGATGCGGGAAACCATCTCCATCATGCCGAAGGGCTTGACCAGATAATCATCCGCGCCCATATCCAGACCGCTGACCTTATCGTATTCGGCCCCCTTGGCTGTTGCCATGATAACCGGAATGTTTTTGGTGGCGGACCGGCCGCGCAGCTGGGCGAGAATGGCCGTGCCGCTTTGGCCGGGCAGCATGATGTCCAGAATGATAAGTTCCGGCTCTTTTTCCGCCATTGCCTGCCAGAAAGCCGTGCTTTCCGCAAAGCCGGTGGCCTGAAAGCCGGTTGAATTCAGGGTATAGGTCATCATGTCGCGGATGCCCGCATCGTCTTCAACTATATAGATCATTGCTTTACTCCTTTTGCCCGGTCAGTGAATACAGAACCCATTGGGCAATATTGACAGCGTGATCGCCAATCCGTTCAAAGTATTTGGCAATCATCAGCAGGTCCAGGGCATATTCCATTTCCCCGCCTTTCTGGAAGCGCTGGGTCAGAACTTCTTTAACCTTGTCAAACAGCCGGTCTACGATATCATCATCCGCAATGACCTGGCGGGCCGCTTCAATGTCTTTGCGGACAAAGGCATCCACGCTGTCAGTCACCATCTTGATGACGGCTCGGGCCATAGCGGCAATATGCAGGGTTTCATCGGATGCGATGATATGGGCGGTCAGGATGATCTCGGCAATATCGCCGCTCTGCACCCCGATCCGCTTCATGTCGGTAATCATCTTCATGGCCGCCGATATCGTGCGCAGATCAGAAGCGACCGGCTGCTGGCGCAGCAGCAGCTTCAGACACATGCTTTCAATTTCGTCTTCTTTCTGCTCGATCTCATTTTGGTATTCGGCAACGCTGCGGGCTAATTCCATGTCGCCGTCCACCAGGGCTTTGCCGGAGCGGGCGATAATTGTTTCACACAGCGCTCCCATTAAAATCAGCTGGCTGTTCAGTTCGGACAGCTCCCTGTCAAATTGGCTTCGCATTATCCAAACCTCCCGGTGATATAATCTTCCGTCCGCTTATCCTGCGGAGCGGCAAACAGGTCTTCGGTATTGCGGTATTCAATCAGCCGTCCTAACAGAAAGAAGGCGGTGGAATCAGAAATGCGGGCGGCCTGCTGCATGTTGTGGGTCACCATGATGATAGTATATTGGCTTTTAAGCTGGCTCACAAGTTCTTCAATCTTGCTGGTGGAAATCGGATCAAGGGCCGAAGTGGGCTCATCCATCAGCAGCACCTGCGGACCGACCGCCAGCGCCCGGGCGATGCATAAGCGCTGCTGCTGGCCGCCCGACAGGCCCAGGGCCGATTTTTTCAGTCGGTCTTTGACTTCATCCCAGATGGCCGCCGCCCGCAGACTGGATTCAACAATTTCATTGAGCCGCAGCCGGCTGGTAATGCCGTGGGTGCGGGGGCCGTAGGCGACGTTGTCATAGACACTCATTGGAAAGGGATTGGGTTTCTGAAAGACCATGCCGATCTGCCGGCGTAGCTGGCTGACATCCGTTTTGGGCTGGTAGATGTCATTGCCGTTGTAGCGGATGGTTCCGGTCAGCCGGCTGGAGCTGATCAGATCATTCATCCGGTTAAGCGTTTTAAGAAAGGTGGACTTGCCGCAGCCAGAAGGTCCGATCAGAGCGGTCACGGTGTTGGCCTGGACTTCCATGTTCACATCGAATAAAGCCTGGGTGGTGCTGTACCAGAAATCAAGGCTGCTGACAGAAATAATCGCATTCATAGATTCTTCCTCCTTTTAAACCAGCGGCTGACCAGAAAAGCGGTTGTATTGATAAGCAGAGTCAGCAGCATCAGAATAGCCGCGATGGCAAACGCAACTTCAAATTCGCCCTGCTCTTTGGCATAGAAGTAAAGAGCGACCGTCAGGGTTGCCCCGGAATTGGTTAAAGCGGTAAAGAAACCGTTGACAGTATGGGCAAAGCCGGCGGTAAACAGCAGGGCGGAACTTTCGCCGATCATTCTTCCCACCGCCAGGATGCAGCCGGTGATGATGCCGTCGATGCTGCTGGGCAGCACCACCGTGCGGATCACCCGCCATTTGCCCGCCCCCAGGCCAAAGGCCGCCTCGCGGTAGCTTT
>CAYTET010000016.1:0-30526 GCA_964436975.1 uncultured Erysipelotrichaceae bacterium | reverse complement strand
TGTATTTCATGGCCTCGACAGTCAGCGGCACGATGCACTATGCCAAGACCTATGCCGAGCATGAGAAGAATGTCAGCAAGTATCTGTATAAATAGACGGGGCTGCCAGATATGCGAAAAACCACAATCATCGGCATTGCCGGCGGCAGTGCCAGCGGCAAGACTTCCATTGCCGAAATGCTGTTCCAGGCCTTTGACCAGACCCATTCGGTTATCATAATCCGCCAGGATGACTATTATAAGGACCAGGGCGATATGACCTTTGACCAGCGTCTGTTGACCAACTATGACCATCCTTTTTCCTTTGACAATGATCTGCTGGTGGCTGATCTGCAGCGGCTTGTCAGCGGCCAGGCCATCGAAAAGCCGACCTATGATTTCAAGGAATATACCCGCAGCAGCATCAGTGAGCACATTGAGCCCTGCGATGTCATCATTCTGGAGGGTCTGTTTGTTCTGGAAGATGAAAAGCTGCGGCCGATGATCGATATGAAGATCTTTGTTGACACAGCGGCTGATATCCGCTTTATCCGCCGGCTTAAAAGAGATGTCAGCCAGCGCGGCCGGACTTTGGAATCAGTATGCGACCAGTATATGGATACGGTCAGGGTAATGCATGAAATTTTCGTCGAACCGTCCAAAAAGTATGCTGACATCATAATTCCGGAAGGTTCGCATAACGCGGTGGCGATGGATCTGCTGATCACAAAAATAAGAAGTCTGATCAGCTTCAATTGACTTTAATTTGATTGCGTGGCAAAATAATCACGCTGATAAAGGAGACAACTCATGGAAGAACAGAAAGTGGTAGTAACCAAAGAAGGTCTTGATTCCCTCATTCAGGAAAGAGACCATCTGGTTCATGTTGAAAGAAAAGAAGTTATCGAGGAACTGCAGGCGGCCCGGGCCATGGGCGATTTAAGTGAAAATGCCGATTATGATGCGGCCCGCGATCATCAGGCCAGGCTGGAAGCCAGAGTGCGCGAGTTGGATGAGATGCTTAATAACATCGAACTGATCAATGATGCGACCCCCGCCGGCAAAAGCCGCGTGGTCCATCTTGGCAGCAAGGTGACAATTAAATCAATGGATACCGGAGATGTTGATACATATACTATCGTCGGTACTGTCGAGTCAGATCCGATCAACGGAAAACTGTCTAATGAGACCCCGCTGGCCGTGGCGCTGACCGATCACAAGAAAAATGATGTTGTCGATGTCCTGGTCGATCCGCCGTATCAGGTTAAAATCATCTCTATTGCCTAAAAACCGGTTCCTGTTTTCCGGTTTTTTTTTAGGGAATAATGATTCCGGAGGCAAATAGATGGTAGAAAAGGAGCCGGCCCATGAAACCATTCTATCTTGCCGCCCTGCTGGCAGTAATAATAATCGGGGTAATTCCGGTCAGTGAAGGAATTGATCTGACCCAGTATCAGGACCGCCGGATTAAAGTCAGTGTTTCCGGGGCGGTTTTACAGGATGAAATCATTGATCTGCCCTGTTACAGTACTATCGATGACCTGCTTAAAGAAATCACGGTAACTGCTGAGGCCGACTTATCGAGTCTTAACCGCACCGTGGTGCTGAAAGATAATGACGCTGTCGTAATTCCGGTAAAAACCGAAGTGCAGAAAATATCCATCAACCTGGCTGATGAAGCCCAGTTGCAGAAGATCAGCGGCATCGGGCCGGTTATGGCCGGCCGTATCGTCGAATACCGCCGCCAGCACGGTCTGTTTCAGACTTTAGAGCAGTTGTTAAAAGTCAAAGGCATCGGGGCCAAGACTCTGGAGAAAATAAGGCCCTATATATGCCTGTAAAAGGCAGCTGGTTTTATTTCGGTCTGGCGGCTGTCTGTATCGGCCTGATGGACAGCCTGCTGATGCGGTTTGGCATGGCCGCCGTATGGATTCTGGTGTTCCGCCGTCTTTTTACAGTCCGCAACCGGCGCTTCGGATACACGGTGCTGGCTTTGATGCTGATGCTGTCCATACCGCTGAAGGATGACAGTTTCCACCGGGGCCGGCTGGTCGCCATTAAGAACAATTATCAGATTGTACAAAGCGGTCTGCGCCGGGTAATAGTGTACGGTGGTGCCGATGGAGCCGCTATTGACGATATCATTTCCCTGCAGGATGCAGACATGACGCCTGTTTCATCGTACAACAACTTCGAACCGGCAACTTTTGAATCATGGGCGCACAGCCAGAATATATACTACACAACCTCACTTGATGCCTATCAGATCGTCGCCCGGCCGTTTTCCCTGCGCCGGCTGCTGTGGCAGAAAAGCCTTCAATACGGCAACGGCTGGATTAACCAGCTGCTTTGGGGCAGCGGCATGGAGCTGTCGGGCGATTACAGCTGGCTGTTTACGGCCGGCGGGATGCACGTCTATTGGCTGATGCTGCTGCTTAAAAAAGTTCTGCAGCGTTTTTATTATCCGGACCGGGCGCTGCGGATAACATTGAATACGGCCGTTATTCTGCTGATAATCAACGGTTTTTCCTATTCTTTTCAGCGGGTTGTGGTGTTTCTGGCGGCTGATCTTTTTTTTGACAACAAAAGGGACAGCTGGGGCTTTAAAGCCCTGCTGCTGGCTCTATTGGTGCCTTACGGCATCAAATCAGCCGGCTATCTGCTGCCAGTGGGCATCGGGCTGCTTAATCTTTTCATCCGAAGTTTCAGAAGGGGCATCATGCTGGTTTATATCACCGCAGTCCAATTGTATCTGAATGCCACGGTCAATCTGGCTGCTGTTTTACTGTTCGGAATGTGCCGTACGCTGGCCGGGCTGAGCTATCTGGCCGCCGTAGCTGCCGTACTGCTGCCGGTAAATATTCCGCTCGGCGTTTTTTTTGAGCAGACAGCCGCCTGGCTGGACGGTCTGCCGGAAATTTGTATCAACGGCCGGCTGCCGCTGCTGTTTTTGATTGCCATAACCATTCTGCTGCTGCTTTTTACCGCTGACCGCCGCTTCAGCAGGGCAGTAATGATAGGCGGTCTGCTGGCGGCTGTCTTGCTGCAGCGGCGGCTGACCCCGTTTTACACAGTGACAATGCTGGATGTGGGGCAGGGTGACTGCAGCGTCATAACTTCGCCGCTGCCCGACCGGGCAGTTTTGATTGATACCGGCGGCAGCCACTATAAGGATGTGGCAGCGGATATTGTCATTCCTTTTCTGAAGGCCAATGCTATAAAAACAGTTGATATAATAATATCGCATGATGACTATGATCATAACGGGGCCCTGGCCCGGCTTGAAGAGGAGTTTGAAGTTGATAGTGTCTATACTGCCAAAGCGGCCGAAATAGTTATAAACGGCATAGACTTTACTGATCCGCTGGCTGATATCAGCTATCAGGATGGCAATGATAACAGCCAGATCAGTTTTTTTAAGCTGGGCGGGTATACTTTTCTGTATCTGGGCGATATCAGCAGCCGGGTTGAACAGGATCTGATGAGCCGCTATGGCAACCTGCAGGCTGATTTTGTCAAACTGGCCCATCATGGCTCGGCGACGGCTTCAAGCGATGCGCTATTGGCCGGGCTGCACTGCCGGCTGGCCCTTATATCAGCCGGCCGCAATAATTACTACGGCCATCCGGCCAAAGCCGTAACCGACCGTCTCAGCGGATATCACATTGAAAGTCTCAATACCCAGACTGATCATGCCATCCGCTTTATTGTTTTCAATCATTTTCTGATCTATCAAACAGCTTCGGGATTAATAGGTTTTTGCCGGGCAAGGTGATATAATCTAACAAGGGTGAACCGATGAACTACTTCTTGCTGGGAAATGAAAACTATAAAATCAGGCGGCGCTGTCAGCAACTGATCAAGGAAAATGTCGGTGCCGGCAATGACATCAACGTCATTACTTACCGTGACAGCGATGCCGATAAAGTCGATCCGCGCCAGGTGATTGCCGACTGCCAGACCGTTCCTTTTGCCAGCGAGTTCAAGGTGATAATCTGGCAGAATCCGTTTTTTTTATTCGACAGCAAAAGCGAGGAGAATGCCCGGCTGCAGACCGAGGTTCTTGACTATCTGAAAGACCCCAATTATTCTTCAATACTGATCCTGTGCGGCTATGGTCTTATTGACCGCCGCCGCAAAATCATTGCGACACTAAAGACTTTGTGCCAGACCGAAATACTGGATGAACTGACACCCGAGCAGTTTCGCAATCAGGTTCACAATGATCTGTCTGTTAATAAAATAGCTTTGGACCGCCGCAGTGAAGAATTGCTGCTGGGGCGGCTGCCGGTCAGTCTGGACAACTGGTATCAGGAACTGACCAAGCTTAAGCTCTATCCCAAAAATCTTGATGAGCCTGCCATCAAGGCTCTGATCGCTAAACCGCTGGAAGATGATCTGTTTGAACTTTCCAATGCGATTTTACGGAAGAATGTTGCGGCCAGCATGAATATATACCATGATCTGACGCTGACGGCGCTGAGCAAGAATGATCCATCGTCACTGATCGGCCTGATTGCCTATCAGTTCCGCTTTATGTGCAAGGTGAAAATACTGGCCGATCACCAGTATTCGCAAAATGAAATTGCCAGCCAGCTCGGCTGCAATCCGTACCGGATTCAGATGACGCTGCAGAATGCCGCCGGTCTCAGTACGGCTGATCTGCTGGAAATACTGAAGCAGATGGCCGATCTTGACATCAGTCTTAAAACAAACCGGCTGGACAAGACAACCGCCATGGAATTATTTATCTTTAACTTAGCCAGGAGATGAAACAATGGAATCACTGCAGGAATTATATCGGATCGGCCCGGGCCCTTCCAGTTCACATACTTTAGGGGTTCAGAGAGCCTGTCTTTATTATAAGGAGCACAATCCCCAGGCTGTTGATTTTGTGGTGGAGCTGTACGGCTCCCTTGGTCTGACCGGCCACGGCCATATGACCGAGGGCATCATCCAGCAGGTTTTTGGCAGTGACCATGTCATAATAAAGTTTTATCGTGAGAACTATCTGCAGGCTAACACCATGGTTTTCCATACGGTAATCAGCGGGCAGGTCGGCAATGAAATGGTTATTTTTTCCACGGGCGGGGGCGCTATCGCGGTTAAGGATCAGCCGCCGCTGGCCGATCCCAATGTATATCCCGATGACCATATCACGGATATTCTGAAAGTCTGCTCTGATCATCACTGGTCACTTGCCGATTATGCCTTTAACTATGATCCGGATTTAAAGAACTATCTTAATCTGGTTTTGAAAAAAAATCGCAAAGCCGGATATTATGGAAGTAATCCGCAACGGCCTTAAGGGTAGCGGCGAGCTTCCCGGCCAGCTGCATATGACCAAAGTTGCCAAGAAACTGTATATGCAGGCTACCGGCGCCGATGATCCGGTTATCCGGCAGAAGCTGCTGATTTCGGCTTATGCCTATGCGGCCTCCGAAGAGAATGCCAGCGGCCATCTGGCTGTTACAGCCCCGACGCTGGGTGCCTGCGGGGTGGTCAGTTCCATTGTTATGTATCATTATGAAAACGGCGTGGACAAGCAGCGGCTTATCAGCGGTCTGGCGGTGGCGGGACTGTTTGGCGATGTCATCAAGACTAGGGCCAGCATTTCCGGAGCCACCGGCGGCTGTCAGGCTGAAATAGGAACGGCCTGTGCCATGGCAGCAGCGCTGAATGCCTATATTTCCGGGCTTTCCAATAAGCTGATCAGCTATGCCGCTGAGATAGGAATGGAGCATCATCTCGGACTGACCTGTGATCCGGTCGGCGGCTATGTGCAGATTCCCTGCATTGAACGCAACGGCATTGCGGCGCTGCGCAGTGTCGATGCCGCCGTTTATGCCAAGTATCTGGGCGAACTGAAAGATAACAAGATATCTTTTGATATGATTGTCGATACCATGAATTACACCGGCAAGAAACTGGCCCGGGAGCTCAAGGAAACTTCCTTGGGCGGATTAGCCCTGGTGCTGCCGCTGAATGGCAGCGCCGCCCCGACTGATGAAGACACAAAAAAAGCAATTCAGTGATTGCTTTTTTGTTTGAACGATTTGTTAACCGATGCTGTTGACAACTTTGGCTAAACGCGATTTCTGCCGGGCAGCATAGTTTTTAGTCTTAACGCCGCTGGTAATGGCACTGTCAAGCAGCTTGGCTGCTTTATTGTAAGCGGCGACTGCGTTGTCTTTTTCTTTGGCTTCACAGGCTCTCAAGACGTTCTTGATGGCATTTTTAATGGCCGTCTTTTCGGCCTTGGAGGCCTCTTGACGCTTGAGGTTGGTAATGGCCCGCTTTTTCTGCGATTTGATATTGGGCATAGATAACCTCCTTTTTTACGCTTGTTTATTCTAGCATAGCACTATTCAAAATGCAACCGAAATAAAGCGCTCAATGTTGTATAATAAGGCAGAGGTGAGCACCGATGCCTGCAGAAAAAATCGTCTTTTTAGGAACACCGGATTTTGCGGTAGCCGTTGTCAATCAGCTGTACGAGCTGAAGGCGGATATCATTGCCGTGGTCTGTCAGCCTGATAAACCCAGCGGCCGGCACAGTCTGCTGACCCCGCCTCCGGTTAAGATCTGGGCCCAAAGCCATGATATTAAAGTGCTGCAGCCGTATAAGCTGCGCAATGAATACCAAAGCATTATCGATTTAAAGCCTGATATGATCTTTTGCTGCGCCTATGGCCAGTTTATTCCGGATGCCCTGTTGGCTTATCCAACTCTGGGCTGTCTGAATGTCCATCCTTCGCTGCTGCCTAAACTGCGCGGCGGCGCTCCTATCCAGCATGCCGTGCTTGACGGCTATAAGCAGACCGGTGTTTCGCTGATGATTATGAGCAGCCGGATGGATTCCGGCGATGTCATCGCCCAGAAAACGGTAGCGGTTGAGGATGAGGATACTTTCGGCAGCCTGCAGGATAAACTGGTGGCTGCTTCGCTGCAGCTGATCAGTGAATACTGGCCGGCTTTAGTGCAGGGTCAATATCCGCACCAGGCCCAGAATGACGAAGAGGCAACCTTCGGATATAACATCAAGCCCGAGGACGAGCATATTGATTTTTCACGTTCTTACCAGCAGGTTTATGATCAGATCCGCGGTCTGAATCCCTATCCGGGCGGCTATGCGCAGCTTGACGGCCAGAAAGTAAAAATCTGGCAGACCCGCAAATCGGATCTCTACCAGCCGGGGCCCAACGGAACCATCTGCTTTGAAGGCAAGAAAGTCTATACAATTATTGACGGAAGGCTGCTTGAAATACTGAAGCTGCAGCCGGCCGGAAAATCCGCAATGGATGCCTTGAACTGGAAAAACGGGGCGGGCCGGCAGGCCGAAGGGAAGATATGGCAATGAACAAAAAACAGCTGCTGCTGTATATTATTGAAATATTCGTCCTGTACCTGATGACCGTGCTGGTCAATGTCAATATCGGCACTTTCGGCTATCTGTGCATGATTGATGCCTTCATCCTGCTGTTTGCGCCTAATTTTAAGCCTGGATATGCGGCCCTGCTGGCTTCATTGCCGGCTGTAGCCGGCTTTCTGACCTTAAACTGCCGGCAGTATCTGCTGGCGATATGCCTGATAAAGGGGGCCGAAGGGTGGCTGGTTTCATTTGCCAGCCAGCGGAAGGTCAAGCCATGGCTTTATATAACCTTAACGGGGATATTTGTATTGGCAGCCGACGGTCTGACGGATGTGCTGCTGTACGGCTCGTTATCCATGTTTAAAATATCGGTGGGATATCATGCTATCGAAATAGCCCTGTGCGTTATTCTTGCCTTGGTTCTTTCACCGCTTTGGGCCCGTATTTATCAGCATTTCAGTGAGTAAAGGAGATTTATGGATCAGAAACATACCCGCAACTTTTCCATCATTGCGCATATCGACCATGGTAAAAGCACTTTGGCCGACCGCATTCTGGAAGAGACCCACGCGGTCGATAAAAGAGAAATGGTCAGCCAGTTTCTGGATGAGATTCCTCTGGAAAGACAGCGCGGCATCACCATCAAGCTTAATGCTGTGGAAATTAACTATCATGCCGATGACGGCCAGGATTATGTCTTTCATCTGATTGACACCCCGGGGCATGTTGATTTTACTTATGAGGTTTCCCGTTCCCTGGCGGCCTGTGAAGGGGCTGTTTTGGTGGTTGATGCCACCCAGGGTGTGGAAGCCCAGACCATGGCCAACGTCTTTCTGGCCCTGGATAATGACTTAACGGTTCTGCCGGTCATCAACAAGATTGATCTGCCCAGTGCCCAGCCGGAAGTGACACGCGCCGAGATTGAAAAGGAAATCGGCCTTGATGCTTCGCAGGCGCCTCTGATTTCCGCCAAGATGGGAACCAATATTCATGCTGTACTGGAAAACATAGTCAAGCAGATACCGGCTCCGTCCGGTGATCCCCAGGGAGAATTGCAGGCTTTGGTCTTTGATTCACTTTATGATTCATACCGGGGCATCATTGCCTATATCCGCATTAAAAACGGCCGGCTTAAAGTCGGGGACATGATTACATTCATGGCTACCGGCGCCCAGTATCAGGTAACGGAGCTTGGTGTGCGGACCCCGAAGATTGAAAACCGGCAGCAACTTGAATGCGGCGAAGTCGGCTGGGTAGCCGCGGCCATCAAGACAATCCGCGATGTCACTGTCGGTGATACCATTACCCATACCGAACGGCCGTGTGCCACCGCACTGCCCGGTTACCGGCAGCTGCAGTCAATGGTTTTCTGCGGCATGTATCCCACCGACAACGCCAAATATACCGAATTAAGGGAGTCGCTGGAAAAGCTGCAGCTCAATGATGCTGCGCTGCGCTTTGAACCGGAAAAATCACAGGCTTTGGGCCAGGGCTTCCGCTGCGGCTTTCTGGGCCTGCTGCACATGGATGTTGTCCAGCAGCGGCTGGAAGAAGAATACAATATGGACCTTATCGCCACGGCGCCCAGTGTAATTTACCGGGTCAAAATGAGTGACGGCACGGAAATGGAAATTGATAATCCGGCGGCCATTCCCATTAACAAGGGCGTTGACGCCATTGCCGAGCCTTATGTCAAGGCGACGATAATGACACCGGAAACCTATGTCGGAGCCATCATGGAATTATGCCAGCATAAAAGGGGCACTTACCAGGATCTGGTCTATCTGGATGACAACCGCCGGGAGCTGATCTACATGATGCCGCTCAGCGAGATCATTTTTGACTTCTATAACCGGCTGAAATCAGCCACCAAGGGCTATGCCTCTTTGGATTATGAACTGGCCGGCTATAAGACTTCCAAGCTGGCGCGGATGGATATTCTGATCAACGGCGAAGTAATAGATGCTCTGGCCAGCATTGTTCATCTTGATTTTGCCTACCAGCGGGGCTCCAATATTACCCGCAAGCTGAAGGATATTATTCCCATGCAGCAGTTTGAAATTCCCATTCAGGCAGCCGTCAATGGTAAAGTCATCGCCCGCACCAACATTAAGGCTTACCGCAAAAACGTTCTGGCCAAGTGCTACGGCGGCGATATCAGCCGGAAAAAGAAACTGCTGGAGAAGCAGAAAGAGGGCAAAAAGCGGATGAAAGCCGTGGGAACGGTTGAAATTCCCCAGGCGGCTTTCATGGCGGTGCTGCAGATGGATGATGAACAAAAATAAAAGGCCGCGGCCTTTTATTTTGTTAATTATTTGGCTGAATCTTCATCAGGCTGAAGACCGCTTTGAACAAGATTGCTGATTTTGCCGGTCAGGCGGTTTTTAACGAGGTCGGACCGGTCGACAATGAGAATGCCCAGTTCTTTGGCTTTCTGGTAAAGAATAGGATTGGAGCGGCGCATTTCATTGGCCGTAACCAGCGCTGAGGTGGCATAATGGCCGCCGATGCGCAGCGTATTGAGTTTGATTTCGTAGAGGTCGCTTTCATGAACCGCACCGATTTTGCAGGAAATGAAGACCGGCGTGACGTCTTTAATTACGATAACATCAATTTCACAGCAGGACTTAACCGAACCGGTTTCCTGAAAATCATAATCAATTATGACGCTCATCTTGACATCGGTGAAAAGATGCGCCTGATAAAGGGCCACAAAAACAGCATATTCCAGAATATTGCCGGTTGTTCTGAACAGTGAAAGGACAAAGCTGCTGGCAAAGCCGTATACCGTTTCCCCGTCATTGCGGGTAATACTGATGACCTGCAGCCGGCTCAGCTTGGCCAGCATGATTTCATCGGCATCGCTCAGTTTATTGCGGGTGGCGCTGTCCATCCGCAGAGTCAGCGAATTGCCCGCGGCATCGCTGCGGCGGGCCAAAGCATTAGAAAATAGGCCGGTCAGATGAATCCAGGCTTCAAAATCAGTCTTGACGACAAAAAAGATATTGTTGATCTGCTTGGTCAGCAGGCTGTCTTTGATGTCAATAGGTGCATGGTTATTGCCGCTGAAAATGGCTCCGGCTGACATGATGGCTTCCTGGATGGAATAGTGCGGGAAAGCAAAAGCGGCAGCCAGATCCTGGCAGCGGTTGATGTTAACAAACTTTTTCTCCGGCAGGTTGATAAAGAAACTGCGGGAGTCATGCTGCAGGCAGTAGCGGGTTACCGCAATCAGCAGGGCTCCCTGGCCGCCGGTCATCTCAAAATAGGGATCCTGGTTGTCAAACTGGTCCAGCATGGTGCACAGGGCCGCGTAATCCAAAGTATCCGAGTACTGGATTTCAACTTTCATATCCGCATTGCGGCGCTGGAAATAGGATACCAGAGCCAAAACCTTGCCATCCTTGTCCGAATTGTCACAGAGAAAAACTACTTTATCAAACTGCAGCGACAGCACAGCGACTGAATTGCAGATGGTTTCCTTATCATACAGTTCAATAAGCGTTTTCATGTTTTGTCTCTCTTTCAGCCCGCTTTGTCATGGTTTGACAAGCCCCTCTAATTATGCCATAAATAGCGTATGTTCGTTAAAAGAAAAAAGGGCTGCTTGATGATTGCCGTTATGATGCTGCTGGCCTTTTTAGCAGGCTGTCAGATCAGCAGCCAGCCGCCGGCCGAAACAAAGACCGCCCGGCTGCAGAACAGCCAGATGGCCTTTGTCCGGGTTGAAAAGGGCAGTGATCTGTTTGAAGCCATCAGCAGCCAGGTGGTAATTATCGGTGCTGAAGATCAGATTATTCCGCTGACCGCCGCTATGATAAGTTCAGCGGCTGATACCCAGACGGCCGGCGACTATGCCGCCAGCATCACGGTGACGGAAGGTACGGTAACCACCAGCATTGAACTGACAGTTACCGTGTTTGATACCACGATGGACTTTACGGACCTGTGGGCTGATCTGGCTGATTCCTTCTGGTATGATGCCAGCGGGCAGAACGGCATCTATCTTTCTTTTATTGCCGATGACCAGGATGACATCATCCAGTATGCCTGCTTTGCGGATGAGACATGGGTATTTGAAGCCGCCATTGAAAACTTTTCAGTTACACAGGATGATACCTATCTGTTTACCGGCAGCGGGGTCTGGTATAATCAGCAGGACAGTAGCCAGACCGCAGCCACGGCTTACACCCTGACTGTCAGCTATAAGCCGGCCGCTGAAACAATGACGGTTTTATGGCAGATCGATTCATCAAAAATTAAAGTGTTTGCGCAGAGTCATGAGTATGTTCTGACCGGGCATTCCTATGATGAATGTCTTGATTATTATCATAGCCATTAAGAAAGTGTGAATGATATGGATGAACTGTTACAGAAAATTGAGGACATGAGGTCAAGATGCGGCTGGGACAGGACCGACACCGTGGCAACCATGATTAAGTCGGTGGCAGTTGAAGCTGCCGAACTGCTGGAAACAATCCAGTGGGATGAGGAGAAATATGACGCGGACAAGGTTGCCCAGGAGACCGCCGATGTCTTAATGTATGCCCTAACCATCTGCCGGCTGCTGAACCGGGATCCGTATGATGTGATAACGGAAAAAATTAAGAATGTCGAAGCCCGTTATCCGGCGGTGCCCCATGATTGATGGCCTTTATGTTCATGTGCCTTTCTGCCGCCATATCTGCTCGTACTGTGACTTTGCCAAAGCAGGATATGTTCCTTATCTGGCTGATCGCTATCTCGACAGCCTGAATCAGGAACTGAGCCGGCTGGACCAGCTGTCATTTAAAACCATCTATATCGGCGGAGGAACCCCGACGGCACTGGAAGATGCCAAGCTGGAGCATTTGCTGACGATCCTTGACCGCTTTAAAGTGAGCGGGGAGTATACTATTGAAATCAATCCGGAGACTTTTTCTGCCGCTAAGGCTGAAATAATAAAGCGCCACGGCATTAACCGGGCCAGCATCGGGGTGGAATCTTTTTCCGAACCGGTTTTGGCCGCGATGAGCCGGCAGCATCACAATATCGATGTTCACAACTGCTTCAAGTGGCTGCTGCAGCAGGGCATTACCAATATCTCCATTGATCTGATGTACGGTTTTGCCGAGCAGACGCTCTCCGGTTTTATCCATGATCTGGATCTGGCCGTCGCCATGCCGATCACACATATCTCCCTTTATGATCTGGAAGTCTATCCCAGCACGCCTTTAGGCCTGAAATCATACAAGAAAATTGATGATGAGACGGATTATCTGATGTATCAGCAGGCCATTGAGTTTTTAAACAGCCACAGCTACCGCCAGTATGAAGTATCCAATTTTGCGTTTACCCATTACCAGTCGCAGCATAATCTGGAATACTGGCATTATGATAATTTCTACGGCGCCGGTCTGGGTGCCAGCGGCAAGATTGATAACCGCCGCTATGACAACACCCGCAACTTTGTCGATTACTTTGCCGGCCGCTATGTCGGAAAGGAATACAGTCTCAGCCTGGATGACCAGCGCTTTGAGGCTTTGATGATGGGCCTGCGGCTGATCGCCGGCATTGACATGGCTGAATACAATCAGCGCTTTGACTGTGACATGACGGAATTGTACCGGCCGGCTTTGGAAAAGAATATCCAGCTCAACCGGCTGGTGATTGACACCGGTCATCTGCGCACTACCGCTAAGGGCATGATGGTATTAAATGATATCCTTGTTGATTTTATGAACTGATGATGTTATCATAATTAGGCTTGCGGCCTGGTCTGGCGGTTTCTCCAACCCCGGCTCAGTCGTCAAGGACACATTGATAAACAGGAGGAAAAAATGTTATCAAAGGAAGTAAAACAGGAAGTTATTAAGAATAATCAGCGCTTTGAAGGTGATACCGGTTCTCCGGAAGTCCAGATTGCCATCATGACGGCTCAGATCAATTCACTCAACGAGCATCTGAAAAGCAACAAGAATGATCATTCATCCTACCGCGGTTTGATGACGATGGTAGGTGCGCGCCGCCGGATGCTGACGTATCTGCGCAATCTTGATATCAACCGCTATCGCGCCCTGATTGAAAAGCTGGGTCTGCGTAAGTAAACCGGCTGCTTCAGCATTAGAAAAAAGATATATCTAAAAAAGTTTCCGCCTGTAACAGCGGGAACTTTTTTTGGGCTGATCGAATATAAACGCTCAGGAAAGACTGCTTAATGCCGATCGGATATGGTCAGTCGGAATCAGCCAGTAGCCGCTGGCCCAATAGCCGCTGCGCGAAGTGTCAGCCTGCTGGCTGTCCTGCACCCAGACGGCGTCATAGCCGGCCGCATAGGTTTCAAGAAGGGCCTGGCCTTCATCAAGCGGCAACACGAAAAGGGCTGTGGAAAGGACATCACAGAGCGTGGAGTCGGCTCCGATTACGGTAACGGAAGTGTACAGGCGGGCCGGCTGCAGGGTTTTAGGATCAATAACATGGTGATAGTTTTCACCGTTATAGGTTACTGTCCGCTGGTAGCTACCGGAGGTAACCAGGCTTTCTTTCTGGCTGGCCGTGATGATATCAAGGCTTGATGAGGTGGCCTGCGGATTGGCGATGCCGACATTCCAGCTGGAGCCGTCGGGCTTCAGCCCTAAAAGGACAACATTGCCGCCGGCCGAAATAAAGCCGTAATTAAGACCTTCGGCATTGAGATAATCGGCCACTTTCTGACTGGCATAGCCTTTGGCAATGGCACCCAGATCCAGCTGAATGCGGGAGTCGGTTATGGTCAGTTTGTTTCCGGCTTCATCAATAGTGACATAATTCCAGCTGTCCGCCACATAAGCATTTTTAAGAACGGTCTGCGCCGGCAGAACAGCACTGGCAGCATCGGCGCTGACCTGGCTGCGGAAATCCGCCCAGATATCAATCAGCCGCCCGATGGTGCAGTCAAAGCCGCCGGCCGTATAGACATAATAGTCAGACGCCATCCTAACAACTTCAATCAGAGCGGCATCAACATCCACCGCACCCACCCCGGCATTGTCATTCACGGTTTTCAGGTTATTCAGGTTGGCATAGGTATGATAGCGGTCAAAAAGTTTGTAATAATGATTAAACTGCTCCACTGCCATATTGAAATAACGATCAAATTCATCCTGGCTGGTGCAGTAGGCCTTCAGGGTGATGACCGTATCAAAAGAAAAAGTGTCGGCGCTGTATTGTTTAAGCTGGTCCGACGATCCGGCATCTGTTTGGCTGCAGCCTGCCAGCATAAAAAGCAGACAGGCGGCAATTAACATAATAATGAAGGATTTACGCATGTTTCACCTGCCTGAGTATAACACGAAAAGAAGGCGGATAAAAGAAACCGGGAAAAGAGAGCCTCTTTTCCCGGCTGTTTTACAGCAGATCGGCCGTAACGGCAAACAGATCTTTATCTTTATCAATAGCGGCGGCTGAGCCGATAACACAGCGGCAGTCGCAGTCCAGAATCTGCTGCATGCAGTCCGCCAGAGCCTGGATATCAGCCGGCTGAGCGGCCAGAATCTGGTCGCGGGTCTGCTGAATCTGCTGCTGGGTATGATGACTGAGGTAATTTCCAAAGCACCATCTGTTGAACATACTTGGTGTCATCGGGGTATCAAGATTGCCGATAGTGCCGATGACAAATTTAGTCATTTCCTCTTCCGTCGCACTGAACTGCTGAAGATAAGCGACAACATTCTGGTAGACTTCAAAGGTGTTTCTGAGGTTAGGGTCGCGGTAGGAAGTAAAGCAGCCCTGGCCGTCCATGGTGAAGCGGGCTGAACAGCCATATGCTCCGCCCTTGACCCGCAGATTGGTCCACAGATAGTCCAGGGTCAGAATGGTTGTCAGAATTGTCAGAGCCCCGGTGAAGGGCTGGCTGAACTGGCCGGTGGCCGTAACATATTGGATTGTTCCGGATGTTTTCAATCCTTCATTAAGCCGGCCCAGCGGCTTGATATAGCAGTCCGGCTTGCTGGGCAGTGACGGCAAATCCGTTAAGGATGTTTCAAACTGTTTGGCAACAGCCGGCTGGTCAGCGTCGGCACAGGAGTAGTTGATCATCAGATGGTCAAGGGTGAAGAACTGGCCGGCCAGTTTGGCCAGCCGATCGCTCAGCTGCTGGCTGCGGCTGTCGAAGTTGGTCTCCAGATCCTTTAAGAAACGATAGTAAGAAATGCCGCCGGTGGCATCCGCTGCGGCTGCCTTGGCATTCAGATAGGCACTGGCCCGCTGGCTGGCCGCATAATCGCCGTTGTTGGTCAGCCGGGATTCAAGCTGGGAGCGGCACTGACTGATTATTTCATGCAGCCGCTTGGCATCATCAAAACGGGAATGGCCGATGATCTGCATGACCAGGGGAACCGCTTTGTCCAGCTGGCTGATCATGGCTTTCAAACTGACGGTATATTTGGCAATATAAGGCTTTTCCGCCGTCAGATCGGTAAAGAGATCATAGTGGGTATCAATGCCGCCGGTGACGATATTGATTTCATTGAAAAGATCAGTATAGCGGTAATCATCAGTATCGACATAGCCCAGCACTTCCGTCAGCAGGCCGATATAGGGCAGATCAGCACTGTCCGCGGCCGCCGCATCAAAAGCCAGATTAATATAGCCGATGCCGTTGCCGGCCACGGAATGAAACAGTGTTTCTATTTTATGGCCGCCGATAAGGCTTTCACTGACGGCATTGGCCATCTGCGGAGCGGCTGTGCCGATATCAGAGCGCTGCAGCCGCGGAATTGAAGCCAGCGCCTGGGCCGTATCGGGTGTTTCCTGGAATTCCTTAAGCTGGCGGGTCTGCTCAACCAGCTGGCTGATTTCAGCCGGAGTCAGGGCGGCCTTGCGGCGGGCCAGGGCGGCCTCGCTTTCCTGCTGGCGCAAAGCGGCCAGGCCTTTCTGGCCGACTGCCACTAAAACAGCGGCATGATTATTGCTGACAAGCAGCTGGCTGATCAGGTCTTCAAAGTAGTTTTCGTCTATTTTCCGGCGCAGGTCGGCATATACGGCCAGCGGCTGCAGATAAAGAGTCGGCTTGGCATCATCGTAAAGCCAGGACTGCAGGGCCAGAAAGTTATACATCAGCCCTTTGGGCAGCCGGCCGAAATCAGCCTGCCGGAAGTTGAACTCCATAACATTAAGAATTCCGGTCAGCGCCTTATGGTTAAGTCCGGATGAAGCCAGCTGGCGCAGGGTATCATAGATGGTTTTGGTAAACTCAGGGGCATCGGCGGCATTGGCGTTTTTGGCTGTTATGCCAAAGTAGGGCTGCAGAATCTCATCATTGCTGCTGCCATAAATGTCTTTGCCGATGTGTTTGTCCAGCAGGGCCTGCTTCAGCGGGGCCCCGGGGGCATCAATTAAGGCCACCCGCAGCACGCTGACCGCCAGCTGCCGGCTGATATCGGCATAATCACCGGTCACCACATTCCAGCACAGATAGGTATTGTCATCTTCACTGTCGCTGTCAGCCAGCGGATAGGCAATCGTCTTGGAAGCCATCTGGGTAAAAGGGAATATGGGAATCAATATCCAGCCGGTCATAGCCATTGAGATAGGCTTCATCCAGCCAGGTAAGCGATTCAGCCACATCCATATCGCCATAAAGGTAGATATAGCTGTTGGAAGGATGATAATAGCGCTGATGGAAAGCAATAAACTGCTCATAGGTAAGATCGGGAATATGGTCGGGGTCGCCGCCTGATTCCACACCGTAAGGCGTATCCGGGAAAAGCGAGTTGCAGATCTCCCGGCTGATTACCTCATCCGGTGACGAGAAGGCTCCCTTCATTTCATTATAGACAACACCGTTGCAGACAAGAGGGGCATCGGCATTATCCAGCCGGTAGCTCCAGCCTTCCTGTTTGAATATCTTGTCAGTCTTATAGATGCTGGGATGCAGAACGGCATCCATGTAGACATCGGTCAGATTGCGGAAATCTTTTTGGTTGGTCGAGGCAATCGGATAGACCGTCTTGTCGCCGAAGGTGATGGCATTGATGAAAGTGTTCAGCGAGCCGGAAGCCAGTTCAATGAAAGGATCCTTTATTGGAAATTTGTCTGATCCGCACAGCACCGAGTGTTCAATGATGTGCGCCACCCCGGTCGAATCAGCCGGCGGCGTGCGGAAACCAATGGAAAATACTTTATTGGTGTCGGCACAGGGAATGACTAAAACGCGGGCGCCGCTTTTCTTGTGCTGCAGCAGAATCTGGGTAGCACTGATATCGGGAAGCTCTTTCCTTTCGATTATTTGATAAGCAGTCAATTGGCTTAATTCCATAAGACCTCCTGCCCTGAGTAGGGATGCAATAACTATATTTATAAGGTAATAAACAGCCGCCGTCAAATTATTACCGGTCCGGTCAGTAAATGAGCCGGTCTTTAAAAAAGAAAAGGGCAGATTGTGATAAACAATAGTTATATAACAATAACGGTGGTCAGTCTGGTAAGATAATGCTATAATCTTAAATGTTGCTACAAAAGGGGATCTGTTCGTTATGCCATTGTTTACTGGACATATGAAAATCCATATGAACGGTCATAAAGACCTGACCGAAGGCCATCCGGTTGTCCCGGTAGCCCCGGGCGATAAGGTTTATATACCGCTGGCCAACATGACCGCCACTGATGTCAAAATGCTGGTAAATGTCAATGACACTGTCTGTGCCGGCATGCAGGTGGCTGTTCAGCAGAGCCGGTTTCCCATTCCCATTTTCTCCAGTGTTTCCGGAACGGTGCTGGGTATAGAGAAGCGGATTTACTCCGATTTCAAGATGGTTGATCATCTGGTAATCGCCAATGACGGCCGCAATACCGTAAAAAGAGAGCTGCCGGTTTTAGACTGGCAGGCCGCTTCGGTTGAGGCCATGATCGATTATATTAAGACCGCCGGCATAGTCGGCTGCGGCGGCGCCGGTTTTCCTACTTATGTCAAATACATGACAACTGAACCCATCAGCACTGTCATAATAAATGCCGTGGAATGCGAGCCTTATCTGACCACCGACTGTGCCAATATTTCGTCTCATATAGATGATTTTATTGTGGGCTGCCGGATCATGTCAAAGATGGCCCGCGGTGCTAAAGTTGTTATTGCCATTAAGAATATCCACCGGCAGACCATTGAACAGCTGAAAGAGAAGATCGGCATCGATCCGCTCATTTCAATATATGAATTTAAAGATTTTTATCCCTTTGGCTGGGAGCGGCTGGTTGTTCGCCAGGTTATGAAGCAGGAGTATAAATCACTTCCCAGCGAGGTTGGCGCCATTGTCAATAATGCCACCACCTGTCTGGCCGTGGCCCAGGCCTTTCTGTACGGCCGGACTATAACGGAGAAGCTGATCACTTTTGCCGGTGACGGACTGCGCTACAATGCGGTTGTATCGGCCAAAGTCGGCACTCCGATCACGGCTGCCATAGCGGCGCTGGGCGGCTATACCTCAGATGATGTTAAAATTATCTGCGGCGGGCCGATGATGGGCACTTCCATGGCCAATGACCAGCTGGTTATCAATCCGCATATGAACGGCGTAATGGTTCTGAAGTGGGAGCCGCATCATGAGATGGCCTGTCTTCACTGCGGCCGCTGTGCCGATTACTGCCCGCGCGGCCTTGAGCCAGTGCGGATCAATCTGGCTAATAAAGCCAATGACATGAATTATCTGAAACAGCTGCAGACCGATACCTGCATTGAGTGCGGAACCTGCTCTTATGTGTGCCCGAGCCATCTGCCGATTACCGAATATGTCCGGCGGGCCAAGCGCAATCTGAAGATTTTATCAGGCAAGTAATAGGAGGGGAAAGACCGGAACATGGCAAAAGTTCATTTCAGTACAGCTCCCAACTATTACAGTGGGATGAATACCAAGCATATTATGCGCGATCTGACGATCACCCTGGCGGTGGTCAGCGTTTTTGCGGTGCTTTTCTACAGCATTAACTACCAGCTGATGTACGGACTGCGGGTAATCGGCCTGCTGGCCGTCTCAGTGGCGATTTCGGTGGCGGTAGAAACCGTATGGTGTCTGGCGGCAAAGAAAGACAAAGATGTCATAGGTTATCTGTCGACTTCTTTTCCCTGGATAACGGCGCTGATTCTGACCCTGATGTGTCCGATTGATGTGACTTATTATTCGCTGATTGTCAGCACTGTCTTCGCCATTGTATTCGGCAAGCTGGTCTATGGCGGATTTGGCCAGAACATTTTTAACCCGGCCATTGTGGGACGGATCTTTATGGTGGTCTGCTTTGGCAGCCAGAGTGCGGCTGATGTTGTAACTTCGGCCACACCGACGCTGACGATGTCCACAACTTATGGCTGGCTGATCAATGACAGCGTTACGGCCGGTCAGCTGCTGGAGCAGTTTGGCGGGCTTTCATCGCTTTTCTGGGGCACTTATACCGGGGCGCTGGGCGAAACCAGTGCTATTCTGATCCTGCTAGCCGGCGGCTGGCTTTTATACCGCCGGGATATCGACTGGCATGCACCGTTTGCCTTTATCCTGACGATTGCCTGCTGTGCGGGTATTGTGGCCCTCCGCTTTGATACCGGCATCTGGTATGTTTTATTCCACCTGCTGACCGGCGGGGTGATGTTCGGAGCGGTTTTCATGGTGACCGAACCGGTTACCAGTCCGACCAGTGTGGCCGGCCAGCTGCTTTTTGGCATCGGCTGCGGCTTTATTACCATTGTCATAAGGCTTTTTGGCAATCTGCCGGAAGGCGTGATGTATTCAATTCTGATAATGAATATGTTTACCCCGCTGCTTGACCATCTGACAGCCGGGGCCCAGGATGTCATGAAAAGACGCAATTTTGATCTGACGGCGGCGGCTTTTGCCGGAGCCCTGATCATCATCGGCATTACCAGCGGCTCGCTGACGGCCTATGATGCCAAAAATGACGGCTTTCTTGATGCTGAGAAGCCGCTGCCTCTGAATGACAGCTATCAGGCCAATGAAGCTGTTATTCTGTCCAAATCAGATAATATCGACACGGTTTCCTACCGCATTGAAGTGAAGGGGTATGCTTCGCTTTCGGCGGATAACGAATATGCCGTTAAGAGTCCTAATATAATTGAAGTTTCCATTAACAAAAAAGACGGTACGGTCTGGGAAATCAGCTATGAGAAGCTGTCGGATAATCAATACGGCGGCAACAAGACGGAGACTGACCGCTTCCTGTCGCAGTTTATCGGCCAGACCAGTGAGGGCAGCGTTGATGCTGTCAGCGGCGCTACGGCCACATCTTCGTCAGTCGCAGCGGCGGTAGCCAGGGCGCTGGCGGATTATCAGGGAGGCGGCAACTGATGAAAAGATCATTCTATCTGGCTGGCTTTCTGGCCGTTGTAGCCTGTCTGGCGGCCTTGCTGCTGACGGCTGTCAACAGCCTGACGGCGCCCATCATTAAAGAGAATGAAGCTGTTACCGTCAACACAACCCTGAAAAAGGTCTTCCCGAAGGCTTCGTCATTTACCGCCCAGACGCTGCCGGCTGACTGCGATTCGCAGATTGTCAGCTGGTATAAGGCGGAAGGCTGCGGCGATATCTTTCAGGTATCCGTGACCGGCTATAACGGCAAGAACTCGCTGGTTTTCATGGTGGGCATTGATTATGACGGCGTTTATTCCGGCTTTACCCTCATCAGCAATTCTGATTCACCCGGCTTCGGCCAGCGGCTGACGGCTGAATACCCTGACTATGTCAACGGCTTAAGCGGCGGCAAGCAGCCTGATGTTCTGACGGGAGCCACCCGTTCTTCCAAAGCCGTTCAGAGCGGCCTGCAGGCTGTCTATGACTTCTGGCTTGCCCAGGGCAAATAGAAAGGACATGACAGTGAAATGAAAAAAAAGAACTCTTTGTTTAAAAAGATTTTCACCGAAAATCCGGTCTTTTCCCTGTATCTGGGCCTGTGCGGCTGTCTGGCGGTATCAAATAATCTGAATAATGCTTTAGGCATGGCATTATGCGTCTTTATAGTTCTGCTGTTTTCGGAAATCATCATTTCCCTGATCCGCCACATTGTGCCTGATGAAATCCGCATTCCGGTATTCATTGTCATCATTGCGACAATGGTGGAAGTCGTCGAGATGCTCATCCATGCCTATGCTCCTTCCTTATATCAGGCCCTGGGCAGTTTTCTGTCCCTGATTGTGGTCAACTGCCTGATTTTAGGGCGGGCTGAGGCCTGTGCTTCTAAAAACAATGTCATAACCGCTGTCAAAGATGCCTGTGTCATGGGGCTGGGCTATCTGACAGCCATTGTGCTGATGGGTCTGATCCGCCAGCTTTTAGCCACCGGCTGCCTGTCGCTGACCAATCCCTTCAATGAAGCAGTGCTTTTTGATATCCGGCTGATCCCGGATGCTTATACGCTGCAGATTTTTGACAGTTCGGTCGGCGCCTTTCTGACGTTTGGCCTGCTGGCGGCCTTGTTCACTTTCATCAAGAATAAAAGCGAAAGCAAAGAAACGGAGGCTGCCCAATGACACTTTCGTCCTGGCTGCTTCTTTTGTTTGGCAATATCATTGTCAACAATATCGTATTAACCAAGTATCTGGGCTGCTGTCCGTTTCTGGGCACTTCCCAGAACCCTAAGTCGGCCGTCGGGATGGGCCTGGCGGTTGTCTTTGTGGTAACCGGGGCTTCCATCTTCACCTATGCGCTGTACTATGGAATCTTAGTTCCCTTTGAACTGGAATATCTTGAACTGGTGACTTTCATCATGCTGATTGCCTCTTTTGTCCAGTTTGTGGAAATATTCATCAAAAAATACTTCCCGCAGCTGTATAAGTCACTGGGCATCTATCTGCCTTTGATCACCACAAACTGCTGTGTGCTGTATGTGGCCCTGAACAATATTGAAAACGGCTACGGCTTTGCCGGTATGCTGGCTAATTCGTTAGGCGTGTCTATCGGCTTTATGGCCCTGCTTTATATTTTCTCAATGATCAGACAGCGTCTGGATGCGGCTGATACGCCGTCAGTGCTTAAAGGCAATCCGATTTCACTGATTACTATCGGAATCATGGCGATGGCCATCGCCGGCTTAGCCGGGGTGATGTAGATGAAATATCTGGTTCTGTTCGGCCTGATGGCCGTTTTGGCGGTTCTGTTCGGCCTGCTGTCATTTATAAATCGTAAAACACCGGCCCCGGAAGGCTGTCGGACGCCGGAGTGTGCCGGATGTTCCAATTATATGTGTGCCCACCGGTCGAGCCGGATAACAGAAAAGAGGGGAGACGAATGATTAAAGTAATCCTGGTAGCCCTGGGTCTGGGCGGTCTTTTAGGGCTTGCTTTAGGAATCGCATCCAAAGCCTTTGCGATAAAGGAAGATGAAAGGGTTAAGAAGGTAACCGAGCTGCTGCCGGGATTTAACTGCGGCGGCTGCGGCTTTGCCGGGTGTGCCGGCATGGCCGCAGCCCTTGTTAACGGCAAGGTGAAGAACATCAACGGCTGCCGGGCCTCACGGCCGGTGGTAAAGCAGGCGGTCATTAACTATCTGGCCACCACTCCCGGCGCGGATGGCAAAACCATCAAAATTGAAGAAAACTGAAAACCGGCCATCCGGCAATAAAAAAACGGCCGGGCTGTTAAAGCAGGCCGCAACAGGTAATTCAATGGGGCGATCGACGAGACTCGAACTCGCGAATGCTGGAGCCACAATCCAGAGTGTTAACCAACTTCACCACGACCGCCACACGCTTAATGATAATAACTTATTTTAAGGGCAATGTAAAGAAAGAAAACAATTTGAGTTAGCGGTCTGAGCAGGTTGTTATTCTTGAATTACACAAGAAAATTGCCTAATATAATACTGATAGACAGGAGAATGAAAGAAAATGAGTGAGAAACAGGTTTTAGTAGAAGTCAGTGCGCATCATATTCACCTGACTCAGCAGAATGTCGATATTCTGTTTGGCGAAGGCTATCAGCTTTCCTGCAAAAAGGAGCTGTCCCAGCCGGGTCAGTTTGTCTGCAATGAAAAGGTTACGGTAAAAGGTCCGAAAGGCGAAATCAAGATGAGCTGCATGGGTCCCTGCCGCAGCTTCAATCAGGTTGAAGTATCACTGACGGATGCCCGCAGTCTGGGCGTGACCGCCCTGATCCGGGAATCCGGCCATATTGAAGGCACCAACGGCTGTACTGTTATCGGCCCTAATGGCTCAATCGAACTTGCCGAAGGTGTCATTGCGGCCAAGCGCCACATTCATCTGACACCCGCCGATGCCGCTGAATTCGGCATCAGCAATGGCGATATTGTTTCCGTCAAGGTCAATACGGATGACCGCAGTCTGACCTTTGGCGATGTCGTCTGCCGGGTCTCGGACAAGTTCAGTCTGGCCATGCATATTGATACGGATGAAGGAAATGCCGCCGCAGTGGCCGGCAGCTGCCAGGGCGAAATCATTAAGTAAGCAAATTTGAATCCAAAGGGTGCCGCCAGGCATCCTTTTTTATCCGGTCAGAACGGAAAATGAGGCTGCCTTATTTCGCCAAATGTCAGGCGGTCTTGTTTGGCCTGGGACGGCCGTTGTAGTATAATATGAAAGTTGCCGGAGGCCAGTATGCGAACAAGAAACAGTATTCTTAACTTTGTGTCGACATATGGGTTTTATATTCTGCGGGTAATCTTTGAATTATACAAGGTCAGACTTTTTCTGTCGGTTTTAGGCCAGGATGTCCATGCCCTCAACCAGCTGTACACCAATGTCTTCAAGTATCTTTCGATTGTTGAAGGCGGCATCGGTCTGGCCTGTGTCTATAAACTCTACAAGCCGCTGGCTGAAAATGACTATGATACGGTCAACGTTTATTTTTCAACGCTGAAGCGGACTTTCATAAAAATCGGCAAGATCATTCTGGTCGGCGGTGTTTTCATTGTCTTTGTGCTGCCTTTTCTGATCAATGACAATCCCTTCAGCTTCTGGACGCTGGTGCTGACTTTTTTCACCTTTATTGTCCGCAACGTCATAGATTATTTCATGTATGCGCCCCGCTTTGTAGTAACGGCTGATCACAAGCAGTACAAGATAAATCTCTATAACAATGGAATGGATGTCGTTGAAGAAATCGTGCAGGTTGGAATCCTGCTGTTTTTGCGGCATCTGTCAGTCAACCACGGCTTTACCGATGTCAATGAACTGATCCTGCTGTATTGGATTTATCTGCTGCCGGCTATCGGGGTGCGCATTGTTCAGAACCTGCTTATCAACAAGCGGGTCTACAAGCTTTATCCCTGGCTGCACGAGGTCAAAGAATCGGATCATTCCATTAAAGAGGATGTGGAGCATCTGCTGGTCATAAAAGCCGTCAACCTGATTCATAATAATGATGACATTATCCTGCTGTCGGCATTTGCCGGTTCGTTTTATGTGACAATGTACGGCTTTTACAACTATATAAATACCTTCTGTGAAAACTCCATTGCCTATGTCTACAAGGCCATGAAAAACGGCATTGGCAATGTCACCGTTGTTGATAAAAAAGACAAAGTGCTGGCCGACATGGCTAAAGTCCGGATGTTTTATTCCCTGATTGCGGTCGTCATGGTAGTCCTGCTGTATTTTTCGGCTAATCCGTTTATTGCCATATGGTCGGGCAACAGCGCTTATCTGGTCAACGATTTTACCCTTTATATGATTTTGGCCTGCATCTATTCCAAGATTATCATCCGGGAAGCCAAAATGCTGACGGAAGTATACGGTCTGTTTTCCCAGGTCAAGTGGCTTCTGGTGGCTTCGGCCGTCATCAACTGGGTGATTTCCATCGTTCTGGTGCTGGTTCTGCCGGCCGAATACAAGATAGCCGGTGTTCTGCTGGGAACCGTCATTGGCGATTTCGGTCTGCAGCTGTGGGCGTATTCGTATGTCGGCTACAAGCATCTGACCGGCGGCTATCGCTTTGAATATGTCGCCCATAACTTTAAAAATGCCATTATTATTGTTGTTGTCATTTTTGCGGTCCGGCTGCTGCATATCGACTCTCTCATTGCCCCGGCGAGCTATCTCAGCTGGTTTGTTTATTCCTGTGTCAACGGACTGATCTGTCTGGTACTTATATTTGTGATGTTCGATATCTTTTTCCATCAGACTTTCCGCCCGACTTTAAAACAGTTCTGGGGGGCCAATAAGCAGGTTCTGCATATGAAGAAAGACGCTGCCGGAAAAGACAGCGCTGCCAAGGAGGATTGACAATTATGAATATTGCCCAGCGTTTTATCAGTTATACCACTATCGACACGACTTCCAGCCCGGAGGCCGCAACGGTCCCTTCAACGCCTAATCAGAAAGTGCTGGCCGGCCTGCTGGTTGACCAGCTTGGCCAGATTGGCCTGAGGGATGCCACGATGGATGACAATGGCTTTGTCTATGCCAGTCTGCCGTCCAACAGCGGAAATCCCGATGATCCCACGGTGGGCTTTCTGGCTCATATGGATACCTCGGATGCCACCAGCGGCAAAGACATTAAAGCCCGGATCATTGACAATTACGATGGTCAGGACATTGTTTTAAGCCCGGGCATCGAAACAAAAGTTGCTGACTATCCTTTTCTCAAAGAGCTGAAAGGCAAGCAGCTTATCGTCACTGACGGCACCACGCTGCTGGGCGGAGATGATAAAGCCGGCATTGCCATCATCATGGAAATGCTGGTTAAATTCAGCCAGCATCAGGAACTGCTTCATCCCAATCTGGTCATCTGCTTTTCGCCTGACGAGGAAATCGGCTCCGGCATGAGCCATGTTGATCTGAAAAAACTGAATGTCGACTATGCCTATACACTGGATGGCGGCGCTATTGATGAGATTTCCTATGAAAACTTCAATGCTGCTTCGGCCCGTCTGCTTTTCAAGGGCAACAGCATCCATCCCGGTTCGGCTAAGGGCAAGATGATCAATGCCCTGCAGCTGGCCATTGATTTCCATAACATGCTGCCGGTATTCGACCGGCCGGAATTTACGGAGAAAAGGGAAGGATTCAACCATCTGCTGGGCCTTAAGGGCAGCTGCCAGCAGGCCGAAGCCTTCTATATTCTGCGGAACCATGATTTGAAACTGCTGCAGAAGCAGAAAGATGATTTCAGTTCCATTGCGGCTCTGCTGAACCGCCGCTATGGCTTTGAAGTGGTTGAATTAAAGCTGATTGACAGTTATTATAATATGATAGAAGGCTTTGAGGGCAAGATGTTTATTGTCGATGATGTCAAAAAGGCTTATGCCAATTTGAATATGCCGGTGCGTGAAGATCCCATCCGCGGCGGCACCGATGGCGCCTGGCTGACTGCTCAGGGCATTCCAACCCCCAATCTTGCGACCGGGGGCTATAATTGTCATGGCAACCATGAACTGGTTGCTGTTGATGATATGGCCAAAATGGCCGATGTGTTGGTAGAACTAAATGCGGTTATCTGCCGCAGACAGGAGGCAAAGTAAAAAGAAAATGATCATTCAATCAGAAAGAGTATGGTTTGCGGATAGTTTCAGCCCGGCGCAGATTGAGATTGAAGACGGCCGGATTGTGCGTATTAATAAATACAACGAAGCCACGCCTGACACTGATTACGGCACCCGGCGGATTGTTCCGGGCTTTATTGATATTCATACCCATGGGGCTTATGACTTTGATACCAATGACGGGGATGAAGCCGGTCTGCGCAACTGGGCAGCCAAACTGCCGGCTGATGAAGGCGTTACTTCATTCTGCCCGACGACGATTACCCAGAGCGAGCAGGTCCTGTCCCATGCCCTTGAAAATGTTGTCAAGGTAGTGGAAAGCGGCTATAAAGGCGCTGAAATATTAGGCGTTAATTTTGAAGGCCCTTATCTTGATATGAAATACAAGGGCGCCCAGCCGGAGCAGTACATTCTGGATGCTTCGGTCAGCCAGTTTGAAAAGTATCAGAAAACGGCCCACGGCCTGATTAAATACATTGCCCTGGCTCCCGAACATGACAAAGATTATGCACTGACCCGCTATGCAACCCAGCACGGCGTTGCCGTGGCAATGGGCCATACCGGAGCTACTTTTGAGCAGGCTTTATTAGGAGTGGCCAACGGGGCCCGCAGCATGACCCATGTCTATAACGGCATGAGCCCCTATAATCACCGCAATCTGGGCATGGTCGGGGCGGCTTTCCGCTTCCGCGATGTCTATGGCGAGATTATCTGTGACGGTCTGCATTCAACTCCTGATGCCCTGAATAACTATTTTGCGATCAAGGGCGCTGATTATGCCGTCATGATTTCTGACTCGCTGCGTCCGAAGGGCATGCCCATCGGCATTTATGAATCCGGCGGCATGGCTATTGAAGTCTATCCGGACGGCTCGGCCCATTTGAAAGGGCAGAGTACTTTGGCCGGGTCGACGCTTAGAATAAACCGCGGTCTGCAGGTGCTGGTCGAAAAGGCTTTGGTGCCTTTTGCCACCGCTCTTAATGCCTGCACCATCAATCCGGCTTCATTGCTGCGGATTCAGGATCGCAAAGGCCGGCTGATGGCAGGTCTTGATGCTGATATTGTTGTCTTGGAAGATAATTATGATGTTATGCAGGCTTATGTTAAGGGCCAGCCGTGCAAATAGCGGTAAGATCTGATGGAAGATAATCAGCGCTTGGCCGGACGCATCATTGCGGAACTGGGCGGCATTGGCCAGATCAGCGGCCTTGAGTATGAGCCCACCCGGCTCAAACTGACGGTTAATGATCCGGACAGTATCAATTGGCAGAATCTGCGTCATATCCGCGGGGTGGTCAGAGTCATTGCCGACAATAAAAGCATCACCCTGGTTTTAGGTCCCGGCATAGCGGAAAAGGTCAGTGATGCCATCCGCAAAACCGACGGTCTGAATGAAAGTCTGCAGAAAAAGGGTCTGTTCAGCTGGTTGAAATAGTTGATTCCGGCGGCAGTTATAAAGAAGCAACAGAAAAACGAGTGAGGAAAAATATGAAACATGTATTCATTCTAAATCCCGTCAGCGGAAAAGGAAAAGCCAACCGGTTCCTTCCGGTAATTGAAGGCTATTTCAGCAAGCATCCGGAGAAAGAGTATGAGATTATCCAGACGGAATACCACCGCCACGCCACCGCCATAGCCCAGAAGTTTACCAAAGAAGATGATGTCTGTCTGTATGCCTGCGGCGGCGACGGCACCGCCAATGAAGTATTGGAAGGCTTAAACCCGGGTGTTACGATTGCCGTTATTCCCGGCGGCACCGGCAATGACATGTATAAGAGCATCGATGACCGCAAACTGACTGATGAAGAACTGATTGCCCAGACCGTGGAAGGCGAAAACCACATGATTGACATGGGCATTGCCAACGGCCATAAGTTTATGAACATTATATCTTTCGGCATTGATGCCGACATAAACGTCTATGCCTGTGACTATGTCAAAGTTGAACTCAACATTCCTGACAATCTGGTTTATGCCTACAGCGCACTGAAAATTGCCACCCATCCCCAGCCCATCGAGATGGAAATGGAAGTGGACGGCATCAAGTACACCAAGGAAGTTATCATGGTGGCCATCTGCAATGGCCGCTGGTATGGCTCCATCTTCAAGCCGACGCCTAATGCTGACATTGAAGACGGCCATTTTGACTTGTGCATGTTTTCAAAGATGAATTTCCAGCGGCTGGCTTATCTGTTAACCAAATATTCCAAGGGCACGCATGTCAAGTGTAAGGAATGTGAAGTAATGACCGGCCAGAGCATCAAGATGACCTTCGACCGGCCGGTTAACCTGCAGGTTGACGGCGAGAATCTGAAGACCAAGGATGTCCAGATTCAGATCTATCCTCATTCACTGAGCTTCAGAATGCCTGTTGACCGGGCGCCGCGGCTATAATTGATTGCATATTAAGAAGGGAAAACGAATTAAATTTCGTTGGGAAAGGAAAAAAATGATTAAGGTAATTCGGACTAAAGATTATGATGAGATGAGTCAGGCTGCTTTCAAAGTAATGAAAGATGTGGTCGCGAATAAGAAAGATGCGGTCTTAGGCCTGGCTACCGGCTCAAGTCCGGTTGGCCTGTATAAGCTTATGGTTGCCGACTGCCAGAACAACGGGACTTCCTATCGTGATATTGTCACCTATAACCTGGATGAATATGTCGGCATTCCGCAGAATCATCCGCAGAGCTACTGGACATTCATGCACGAGAATCTGTTTGATCACATTGACATCAAACCCGAGAATGTCCATATCCCCACTCCGACGGCGGATCTGGCAGCCAGCTGTGCCGCCTATAACGAGCAGCTGATGGCCCATCCGGCGGATATCCAGCTTCTGGGAATCGGCTCGGATGGTCATATCGGCTTTAACGAGCCGGGGACACCGTTTGATTCAACGGTGCATATTGCCCAGCTAAAGCAGAGCACCATCAATGACAATGCCCGTTTCTTTGATGACGATGTCAATAAGGTGCCTGATAAGGCCATGACAATGGGCATCGCCAATGTCATGAATGCCAAAAAAATCCTGATGGTTGCCTCCGGCAGCAATAAAGCCCAGGTGATCAGGGAAATGGTCTACGGTCAGATTGACAAGAGCATTCCGGCGACCGTTTTACAGAAGCATGCCGATGTCATACTGGTTGTCGATGATCTGGCGGCAGCCCTGCTGAAATAAACTGAGAAAGGAATATTAGATATGGAAATCTTAAAAACAGCCGATTTTGATGAAAAGACGGCCCATGGCCTGGTTTTAGTAGACTTTTATGCCGACTGGTGCGGACCATGCAAGGCCATCGCCCCGGAAGTTGAAAAAGTCAGCCAGAAATTCAGCGGCCGGGCCGCTGTCTACAAGGTGAATGTTGATGATTCACCGGAACTGGCCCAGCGCTATGGCATCAGCTCAATTCCCAATTTATGTCTGTTCAGGGAAGGGGTGCTGATTAACCAGGTGATGGGATGGCAGAGCCCGGATGCCCTGTCGGCACTGATTGAAAACGCTTTAACTGATTAAGGCAGATAACTTGGCCCGCGGCTTGTATGCGGGCCTTTAATATGGGCCGGCAATAAAAAAATGCTGAAGTAAAAAGTTAAATACCACTTCACTGCTGACGAAAAAGAAATGTCAGTAAATCTTTCACAAAGTTATAAAACCAAGTCAATAAAGGGGTTTTTGAAGATTGGTGAATCAAAGAATCAGAATAATGCTAGAATGGGTGTGTAGT
>CAYTET010000015.1:8101-30720 GCA_964436975.1 uncultured Erysipelotrichaceae bacterium | reverse complement strand
ACTACACACCCATTCTAGCATTATTCTGATTCTTTGATTCACCAATCTTCAAAAATCCCTTTATTGACTTGGCTTTATAACTTAGTGAAAGAGTTACTGACACTTCTTTTTCTTCAGCAGTGAAGTGGTATTTAACTTTTTACTTCAGCGATTTAACTGCTCCGGAACGCTTTTTCTTTAGTGAAGTTTCACTTCTTTTTACGGTCTTTCTTGAAAACGCCTGTCACTTTATCGACAAAAGCCTTTCCGGTGCCGATTCTTTTTTCTTTTTTGGTCTGTTTTAAATACTTCTCACGGACGGTTTTGATATCCACACCTTCTATAAAAAATTGAATCGCCGCCTCGCCGATTGTCTTTACGCCCGCCACAGCGACAGCAGCGCTTATAACATTTCCGGCTATGGGTATAAACTTTAGCGCTATCCGCGCTACTTCCCTGAAGGCCAGACCGGCGGCGGCTGTTCCCGTTAATGAAGCAATAAACTCTTTGGCCGAGTTCAAAGACAGTTTCCGGCCGGCCAGAGCCATAATCAGGGCTACCAGAAGGCTCTCCATCGCCAGCAAAGCTACATAATCAGTTACCGGCAGGGCAAATCCGACCAGGGCCGCTGAAATAGTGCAGAATATCACTATCAGCTTGCGGGCAATTATTTCTAAGACCTCATTTAAATGGAAGACAAGTTTCATGCCCATGTTGGCTTCATTGTCGGTGATGGCTGCTTCAATTCCCCGTTCCAGTTCATCGATGCGGTAGCGGCCGTCAAAAGAAATGCTCAGTGAAAGCCGCTGCTCTTCGGTCAGCGCATTAAGCTGGTCGGCTGTTTTCAATTCGTTTCCTTTTTCGTCTTTCCAGTCGATGCAGGAAGATACCGGGATTATCAGCGAAGTGTTCAGGGAATAATGGCGGAACAATTCACTCATATTGTTTTTTATCGCGTTTATATTCTGCAGTTTTGCGTTGGAATAGGGAATCGGCTCCCGGCTGGGAGCAACCGCATCCGCTTTATTGATTGCCACCACTATCGGCAGTTCTACGGCATTCTTCTGATAACATACTTTTCGGATCTGCTTCATAAAATCAATGTCATCATCAATGCCGTCCCGGCTGGTGCAGCTGAGGACAAACAGAGCTATATCCGGATCAAAGGCTTCAACATCGGCCAGAATCTGCTTTTCAGCATTCTTTGTTTCGTCTACCGGCAGTGATTCAGATATGCCGCGGGTATCCAGTATTTCCAGAGGCATGCCGCCATTGCCGGAATACTTGTATTTTGTTGTTCCGCCCGTACAGCTTTTCACGTCACTGACCTGGGCAACATAGCGGCCCATCAGGGCATTGATCAGGCTGCTTTTGCCAAAACCGGTTCGGCCAATCAGCAGAATGCGGGGTGAGCGGTATTTATCAAGATTGTTTATGAGTCGCTGCAGATCCTTGTCATTAAAAACAAGGTCCTTTATTATCTTGGCATATTTTTCGGGGATAAGGTCAATGAGTTTATCTATCTGATCGTAAATCTGTTTGACATTATTTATTCGTTCGTCAACTGATGTTTGCTCGGTAGTCATATGATGCCCCTTTTCTTTTCATTCAGAAAATATGCTTCTACATAATACTGGCTAAGACCGTACTGCATGAAATAACCCGCTATGCGCTAAGACGTGGTGCATTTTTCCTATCCCCATCATAGCACTGCGGACAGCGGGGCAAAAGCGACAATTCGCTATGCCCACAGCATTTTCAGGTAGGCGTTCAGTTGATTATTCACATAGCGGGCAAACAGCTTTTCCATTACCGACAGATCGTGCTTACCATAATAGGCGTCAAATGCATCGTAATAGGCAACACGGTCAATGAACTTTATATCGATGGGCGGAAACCCCGCTTTCATTAATTCCAAATTAACCAGCAGTCGACCCGTTCTTCCATTACCGTCTATAAAAGGATGGATGCCCTCAAAATCAATGTGGAACCGAGCCAGTTTTTTAATGATGTGTTCCTGACTCCCTGCATAATCCAAAAGCAGAGCATTCAGTTTCGGCTCAATCAGATATGGCTGAACTGGTTGCTGCTTGGCGCCCATGATGCGAACAGATACACGACGATACACACCCCTGTCGTCTTTTTTATCTGCCAGCACCAGATAATGGATCTGCTTGATTACACTCTCCCTGAGAGAGGTCCGGCTTCTGACCAGCTCACAGACATAAGCAAAGGCCTCCTTATGCCCCACTGCCTCTAAATGATCTTTAAGCGGCCTTCGATTGGTAGTCAGCCCCCGCAGTACGAGATTGGTCTCACGCAGTGTCAGCGTATTTCCCTCAATGGCATTGGAGTTATATGTGTACTCGACAGCAAATTCTTCGGAAAGCCGCGCCAGTTCGCCCTCGGTCAGAGAGCGGCATTCATCAATTCCCGTTTTCTTACGGTCAATAATGCCAAGTTGGCTTTCTACGGAACGAAATCTGCCATCAGCCGGCTTATCCGCATCAGCCGGAATTTTCCAGCCGCGCCCTTGCTGATAAGCACCAGTGATCTTTCCCCCTGCACAAATAACTCTGCCCCTTCTATCAGAAATGCCCCATTTTTCGGAGGTCTGTTGAACGCTCATGAACATACAATATTCCTCCCTTTGCATGTATTGTGCCACATTTGCGGAATAATATAATATCTATCGGAACAATGCAACCAGCGTGATGAAGTTACTTCTCATGTCTGTGATGAAGTTACTTCTCATGTCTTGACTCAATACAAGAACATCGCGATAATGTCTGTCCTGAAGGGAGATGTCTATATGATAAAGAAACGGGCCAATGCGCAAGACCAAATTTCCCTTTGCCCGAGTTTATAAATGTGCTGCGTCGTAAATTGAGTAATCACAGAAAATACTCTTTCTGGGATAATTGGGGTAATTAAAAAACGTTGCTGATAATTGCATCAACAACGGTAACTGATATGGAAAACGCTCAGTCAGTTAAAACAATGCGATTCATTTTTTCAACGTCCATATGATTATTGCAGGCCATCATCTCTTCAATGATGCCGAATATTGACACCGCCACTACCCGCGGCTTGAATTCTTTAGTCACTTCGGCTAACGGCAGATTGAAGAAATCATCGAAGTTATTAAAGTGAAACGACTGCAGCGCAATCTTTACAAACTGATTGTCATCGACCGGCTTGCCGTACAATTCAAAGCGGACAAACTGCTGCTTTGACCGGCACCACGTCATTCCCAAGGTCTGGGATACCTGGTAGAACTCGGTATGCTCCCCGTTTAAAGCTTCCTCCCGCAGCACAAATGCCATCATCTTCTTAAACTGGCGGCCGCTGACCTGCAGCATGTACAGCTTGTCATCATAGGGTGATGATTCTTTCAGCTGGGCATAAGTTACCAGCGGGCCCATATCCTTGACCCTGATGCTGCCTGAGCCATAAAGCATGACATCAAAAGACGACCCCTGCTGCATGATGTCCGCAAATAGATCACCTAATTCGGTTTCGCGGTTGCGGACCGGGTGAGTCAGTTGGCGGGCTAACTGGGTGATGATGTGATTATACTTGGCATCAGTCTGATCCTTATAGATGCTGATGATTTTTTCAATATTGCGGTCAACCGGGCAGTTATCGGCATTAATCGGCAGACACTGCCACTTGTAGGAGATCATCTTATGCTTCTTGTCATCAATCTCAATCTCAAAACGGCCGATCTGATCGGTGCCGGTGCCGGCCTGAACAATCGGAATGCCATTAACAACGCAGGGTTCATCCATTAAAGTGTGGGTGTGACCGCCAATGATCAGATCAACGCCCCAGTCATCACTGATTAATGAAGCCAGCTGCTGGTCCTTATCAAAGCCAATATGGGTAAGGAGCACCGTCAAATCAACCTTAGTTGTCTTGTAGTTGTCCAGAATGATCTGGACTTCATGGGCGGCATCTTCTACATCAATAAAGGTTCCGACCAAGCCGTCACCCTTAGTCTGAGCCAGCACTTCCTCAGTCAGGATGCCAATGAACATGACATTCAGTCTGTTTACTTCAATTATCTTGTAGGGTGTGAAAAGACGCGCGTGATTGGTCTTGATAAACATGTTGGCATTGACAATAGGAAACTTAGCGCACTTCTCCAGAAACAGCAGATGCGCCACACCATAATCAACTTCATGATTGCCCACAGTCACAACATCAGGACTCAGGGCGTTCATTATCTCAATCGTCGACAGCCCCTGAAACTCAGCATCAATGATTGATCCTTTAAACATGTCACCGGCAATACAGTAGATGACATTGTCCTTTTCCTGGCGGGTCTTAGCGACATAGCCCGACAGCATGGCGGCTCCGCCAATCAGTTTGTCATCGATCTGCTCGGCTAAAAAATCGCCATGCAGATCATTTGAATGCAAAATGGTCAGTTGCTTGTTCATGCCCGGTTCCTCCGTTTTTATTATACAATTATCTTCGTCTGTTTAATTGTACACAATAAAGACAATGAGTGACAAGGACTATAGTTTTCAAAAAACATATAGATTGTTTGTGTTCTTTAATCAAGAGCAAACAAGTGATATCATGTGAACAGATATAACAAACGGAAAAGAGAGCTTCATTTATGGGCAGCAATGAAGAACACATAGTTTATTTAGACCTTCTTCGAATCTTTGCTTCTTTTTTTGTTATAGTTTTACACGTGTCTGCCGTTAACTGGTATACGACAGATGTGGCATCACTAGAATGGAATATCTTCAACTTTTGGGACAGCATCTCAAGATGGACTGTACCAGTTTTTATTATGATTTCAGGCGCTCTCTTTTTAGGAAATCCCCGTGGCGAAAATATTAAAAAACTGTATTCAAAAAACATATTCAAATTGTTGCTTCTTTATTTCTTCTGGACTCTGATTTATGCTTTAGAGAATAGATTTAGAGGTTCAAATCAATCAATGGAAATGTTCATATTGTCTCTAATACAAGGCCGATCACATTTATGGTTTCTATTGGTGTTATTATCTTTGTACATAATTGCTCCATTGCTTAATCAATTAATGAAAAACCCAAAATGTGTAAAGTATTACTTGCTTCTAGCACTAATAATTATTTTTATCTTACCGACATTCCAAATAATAATTGCACAATGTTCTGGCTTTATTCCTGACAACAAAATTATTAAAGCCTTGTCCGCTGTTGGAGCAAAACTTAATTCTATAAAATTTCATCTTTTTATTGATTATTCTGCCTACTTCGTATTAGGTAATTACCTTTATAATTGTACTATCTCACGAAGAAAAGAAATATGGATTTATATTTTTTCGATTCTTGGTTTTGTTAGCACAGTCTGTCTTTCTGCATTCTTTTCACAAAGAACGTGCGTTCCGAATGACGAATTATATGGAAACTTTACAATTAACGTTCTGCTTGAAAGTATTGGTATCTTTACATTCTTTAAATGCCGTGTTTCTCGGATCCCAATAAAGAATAATAATCTTGTAACATCATTATCAAAACTATCATTAGGCTGTTATCTGGTGCATATATTAATAATGAATTTATTACAACATAGTTTTGGCTTAACTTCTATTTCTTTTAATGCAATAATTTCGGTTCCTATTATATCCTTTTTAGTGTTTTTAATTAGTTATACGATAACTGCCGGTATACGCAAATTACCCATTGTTGGCAAATACATTGCATGAATTTATCTATTCTCACTTTTTCCAATGTAAACCGATTGATATATTACTCAGATAATTGCCTTAATTCTGCATTACCAGTACAAATCAATGATTATAACCCGGGAAAATCTATAGAACTGAAATCTTAATTATAATTTCTTTATTTTACCTTTGAGCACAAACAGCCATGAAAATATAAACGGAGCATCCTTATAAAGTTTCAAACTATTTTTAATATGGCCTGATATAAGTTTATCAGATAAGACCGTTTGCAGATGCGGTTCTGCGAATAGTCTTCCCCTTTTTATTGTTTCTTTATTCTTGCTCATCGCACATGAACAGCCAAGTTTTTGAATGCGCCAAGCGTATCCTAATAAAGGTATCCGGCGCGAATCAGCGTTCGCATTTTTAAAAAAAGAAAATTTGTACGCATACACGGAAAGATGATCACTCTCTCGTTGGATGTTGTAGTCACCGCTTTTTAATGTAACACTATCGTTAGAGCGATTGTAAACATATCCACTGTAATCGTTAATTGTTATAGTTGGCTTAGTTTCCAACAGATTCAACATAAAATAGGAATCTTCTCCATAACGCATCGCAGGAAACCTTATATTACCAATTATTTCACGTCGATATAATCCAAGCCAAATTACAGTCCAGTAAACGCCTTTGCCATCTGAAATATCTTTCAATATTGCAGCAGTATCTGCAACCCTAGTTCCCTCTTGATATTCTGCATTGCGGTTGCGTATAACTGTTCCATCTTGCCTTATTTCTTTATAATTGCAAAATGCTGCATCTGTTTTATATGTCGTAATGTCATTATAAAGCGTCTGCAAGTATTCAGGCATTACAAAATCATCAGAATCGGTAAACGCAATAAAATCACCTTTGGCCTTATCTAATCCATAATTGCGGGCTGCCGCAACACCTCTGTTTTCTGTATGATAAACTGAAAATCTAGAATCCTGACTAGCATATTCGTCACAAATACGACCAGAATTATCTGGTGATCCGTCATCAACAAGCACTAACTCAAAATCTTGAAAAGTTTGGTTAATATAACTATTTAAACAAATAGAGAGTTGTTTTTCTACTCTATAAACTGGAATAATTACACTAATTAATGGTTTCTTATATTTCATTCGATATGATCTCCAATTGCGTTATTTTCATATATGACTTCTTTTATTGATAAAACAAATGACTCTGCATTTCGCTGCGCATCAAACTTTTCCTGCCACAAAGTGTACGCTGCCTGCGACATGGCCTGTTTCTGAGCCAATGGCAGTTCACTGTATTTGATGATTGCCTCAGACACCTGCTCAGCACTGGGAGAAGCTGGTAAAAGATAACCAGTATGGCCATCTTTAATAATTTCGCTAATTCCGCCAATATCGGTTCCTATTGCTGGTATGCCCATTGAAAAGGCCTCCTGCAGTGAAACTGGCACGCCTCCTTCACTTGAAGATGTTGTTATCATCAACTGAGGAGCAATTTCTTTATATTCCTCAATTAATTTGGCATTGGGCATAAAACCCATAAATTTGAACATGATATTCTTTCGCTCAGTCAATTGTAAATTGCTCTTTTTCTTTAATGACTCCAACTCTGTTCCATCCCCAAAATGGAACCATCTGACTTCTATTTCTTCTGGCAATAAAGCCAGAGCTTCAATAATTAGATCTATTCGCTTCAGGGCAACAGCGTTTGCGCAACTTACAATAATAAGACTGGCGGTTTCCTTAATTGGCAGCAATCCGTAGGAGGGGCATCCCAGATAAGCTAATTTGTATTTTTCGGGATCCGTCGCCTTCCACTGCTTTAAAAAGTACTCCTTACTTGCTTCTGCCACAAAAATTAGCCTGTCACAGTGCGCACTGATATATTCTCGAAAAGGCTGCCAATTGCCCTCAATTCGTTCATTAAACAAATCAATGCCATGAAAGCGGGTTACGACTTTAAGGCCACTGAAAGATTCTTTTATGTGAAGAGCTGCCAAAGTGAAAGGTCTGCACCAGTAAGTGTAAATCAAGTCTATCTTATCTTCATCAACAATCTTTTTTATAATCGGTTCAATCCAGCTGCTCTGATACCAGGCAGCGATAATTTGTCCAGTTCTTTTTTTAACGATGTTCGCTCTGCTATGATACATTGCCTTTTTTATTTCAGTTCGAACTGCCGGCAGCAGGGCTATTTTCACCAATTCAATAAACGATGTCTCATTTAAACCGGGCATAGCGGCATGCTCAATCCGCTTTACAGCCGGCAGCGGATATTTTATTTCAGCAGTCTTTGTCACAGCCAGAATATTGATATTGAAGTGTTTCTGCATTTCAGCAAATTCAGCCGCTATAAAACTGCGCTCGCTTTCCCCATAAGGAAATCCGGACGTAATAAGCAGCAGATTTGGTTTTTCTTTGTTATTTGTTATTGTCATGTGTTGATTTACTGACAGACGCAGACATATGTCTGACTTTACAAATTATATCATGCTGGCCAATATAAAAGCCGGGAACTTGTCCCGGCTCTGTTAAGCCTTAATTAGACTGATTGCGGTTGCCGCTGCCGGATGGCATATCACCTGACGGCATCGAACTTCCGCCGCCTGAGGGCATGCTGTCACCGCCAAAGCCACCGCCCTGACCGCCGAATGAATTAGAAGAATTTGAAGAAGATGTTGTTGTCATCTGAACCGTCTGGCCGACGGCCAGCCCGGTGATGATCTGAATATAAGCATCATTGGAGATACCGGTAGTTACGGTTACGTTTTCCGTAGTGCCGTCATCATTGACTACAACGACATATTTTTCATTGCCGTTAGTCATTACGGCTTCTGTCGGAACACAGATAGCCTGACTGACACTCTGCAGAATAACAGAGCAGGTGGCTGACATTCCTATTTTAACCTGGCCGTCGTTGGTAAAAGTTGCCGTGGCGGTGAAGGTTGAACCGGACGAGCTGTATGAGCCAATTTCACTGATATAGGTGATATAGCCGGTATAAGAGGCATTCAGCGCACTGATGCTGACCGTAACTTCCTGGCCCAGACTGACCGTATTGATATCGGACTCGGAAATCGACAGATTGACGGTCAGCGTATCAGTTGCCGACATTTTTATGTAATGGGAATTGGTAATGACTGATCCGGCATCAGGCACATTGATGGCGGTTACCACTCCGTTATAAGGAGCGGTAAAGTATTTGCCATTGGTGTAGGACAGTATCTTAGTGCCGGAAGTAACATAACTGCCCACATCGACCAGCACTTCCTTCAGGTAGTACTTGGTCCGCAGGCTGAGCTGCTCTTCCACAGCCGCATTGACACTGCCGCTGCCGGACAGGGTCTTGGTAAGATCCATGGCTGTTACAGTAACGTTGCTGACGGATACCGAACTGGTGCTGCTCTTGGCTTTGGTCTGCTGCTGGGCCCGGATAACTAAGAATATTACCAGGGCGGCTATTAACAGCGCCGCGATTATGAAGATTATTAGTTTCTTTTTATTAAGGGGCTTTTTTACGGTGGTCATGGCCTAGCCTTCTTTCGTAACAATAATCCGGTAGATCCGCTGGCTGTCATCAGCCGCGGTTACCGTAATCAGAATCTTATTCGAACCGGTCTTCAGCACCGGCTGCCAGATAACATACTTGGCCCCGCTGCTGCAGGCTGCCTTAATGGTCAGGGAACTGACATCTGCGGCAACGGTCAGAAAGTAAGTTGTGCAGGTTTTATTGAATGACGGCGTCAGCTGGTAGCCGGAAACCGCTAATGAAGTAAGATAATTCTGGTCGGAGCCGTTATAGACCAGTTGGCTGTTGACCGCCGTTTTTGCGGAAGAAGCCGTATTGCCGCTGACGGCGCCGTTAGTGTTGCCGGCCGGAGCCAGCAGGTCAACCGTGTAATTGATGACCGTGTCATCCGCTCCGGTAACACCTTCCGCCACCACCTGGTGAATCGTCAGTGCTACCTGCAGCTGGCTGGCCGCCGCATTGGCGGCAATAGGATAACTCAGCGTAAGCTTGGAAGCCGTCAGAGTGGCTTTATTGATGCTCAGCTGTATATTGGTGCCGGTATTGTCAGTGATCAGATCGGTCAGATCCGTATAGCCAGAAAAGTTAGAAGCAATAGTAAGGGTGTATTCATCATATCCTATCGGGGCCAGATCAACCGTTATTACAGCCGTACTGCCTTTGTTGACTGCTGAAGCAATGACACCGGAAGTATTGATTGTATCATCAGCTTTTACGGATATCACTGAGACGGCCACAATCAGAGCCGTTGCCATGATAATTAGGATTTTCTTTAGCATAGTGTATCCTTTCTATTCGGCCCGCAGGGCTTCAATCGGACTTAAGGCACTGGCCCGGTAGGCCGGGAAGCTGCCGAAGATCAGGCCGATAGCCGCACTTACGGCGAAGGCCAGCAGGATTATGGAGCTGCTGCAGGCAAATGACGTACCCAGATTCTGGATAATCACTCCGGCAAACAGACCCAGCAGAATGCCGATGATGCCCCCCAGCAAGGAAATTACAACTGCTTCAATCAGAAACTGCAGCAGAATATCTTTGCGCCGGGCGCCTAAGGCCTTGCGGATGCCGATCTCCCTTGTTCTTTCCGTTACGGAGACCAGCATGACATTCATTACCCCGATGCCGCCTACCAATAGGCTTATTGAAGCTATGCCGCCCAGCATCAGGGCTAAAGAAGTACTGACGTCCTCCATGGCTGAAATCATGCTGGTGGAACTGGTGACAGCATAGTCATCCGAGCTTATCTGCAGGGTCATCCGCAGATAGTTTTCAACGGCAGTCACGGTCTGTTCGGCCAGGGCCGTATCGCTGATCTGCAGGTAAAGACTGCTGTAGGTCGTATCGGCCCCCAGATAAACGGCGGTGTTATACGGAATCAGCAGCATATTGTCGACGTCGGTGCCCATTGAAGTGCCGGTTTCTTCCAGCACGCCGATAACGGTGTATTCATCACCGTCAATTTTGACATTCTGGCCAACGGGGTCGGCCAAAGAGAATAGCGTTGACGCCAGATCAGAACCGATAATGCATACTTTTGAAGCATTGGTGTTATCCACAAAGGAGATCAGCCGGCCGGAAGCCAGCGTCAGATTATTGATGTCGACATACTTGCTGTCAACAGCCATAATCGTCGTCCGGGAAGCCGAGGTTGAATTGCGGCTGACCGTGGCGCTGACCGACTTATAAGGAACAGCGGCCGTCACATTATCCAGACTGGCCAGGCTTTCGACTTCACTCTCGGTTAAGCCGGTATCATCACTGTATATCTGCACTGACAGGATATCCGCTCCCAGACTGCTGACAGATTCCGTCACCGCACTGGCGGCTCCGTTGCCGATGCCTACCAGGGCAATGACAGAGGCTATGCCGATGATAATGCCCAGCATGGTCAGTCCGCTGCGCAGCTTATTAGTCAGGATATTGCGCATTGCCATTTTCAAACTGTTGATTATCTTCATATTACTGCCTCTTCGCTCTGAATCTGGCCATCGATAATATGCACAATCCTTTTGGCTTTAAGGGCTACCTGATGGTCATGGGTAATGACAATAATTGTCTGGCCATCCTTGTTAAGCTGGCCCAGAATATCCATTATCTCAAAGCCGGTTTTGCGGTCTAGAGCCCCGGTCGGCTCATCAGCCAGAATTATCTCCGGCTGGCAGACCAGCGCCCGGGCAATAGCGACCCGCTGCTGCTGGCCGCCGGACATCTGGGAAGGCAGATGATTCTGCCGGTCTTTCAGATGGACCTTGTCCAGATAGAAGGAGGCAGTCTTTTCGGCCTCTTTCTCATCCATGCCTTTATAGAGCAGGGGCACCTGCACATTCTCCAAAGCCGTCATCTTGTTCAGCAGATTGAAGTTCTGAAAGACAAAGCCGATTTTCTGGTTGCGGATGGCCGCCTGCTGATTGTCGTTCAGGCTGCTGACATCGATACCGTCCAGCCGGTACTGGCCGGTGGCTTTATTGTCCAGCAGACCGATCAGATTCATCAGTGTCGACTTGCCGGAACCGGAGGGTCCTTCAATAGCCACGTACTCACCTTTGCTGACGGTAAAATTAATATGGTCAAGGGCTTTGATCTGCTCATCGCCCATTTGGTAATACCGGCTGAAATCAGTCAGTTCAACCGCATAGTTTGTTTCGGACATCTTATCACCTCACTGGGTGCTGACCAGCACTTTTTCAGTACCGGTCAGACCGCTGGTTATTTCAACATTATCCGCATCGGACAGACCGATGGTAACAGCCGTTCTGGTCTGGCTGCCGGAGTCATCACAGACGATGACATAAAGACCTTCATCATCCTGGCCGACCGCTTCAATCGGCACCGTAATGGCATCTTGGGCCTGCTGGAGAATAATGCGGGCCACGGCCGACATCCCGACTTTCAGATAGCCGTCATTGGTTATTTCCACCTGGGCCGTAAATACCGAACTGGAGCCGCGGCTGACCGCACTGCCGGAAATATAAGTGATTGTGCCCTGGTAAGTCTTTGTCTCATCGCCGTTGGCGATGACGGTGACCGTCTGGCCGAGGGCAATCTGGGTGTAATCGGCCTGGTCAATATCAATGCTCATGGCCAGGGTATCAGTGGCGGCTACGGTAATGTAGTTGGCACTGGTGGCATAGGTGCCGTTGGCCGGCAGATTAATGACCGTAACGACCCCGTCAAACGGAGCTGTCAGATAGCTGCTGTCGACGTACTGGCATAAGGGGTCACCCTTGCTGACAGTATCACCGGCCTCAACACAGGCTGTCTTCATCTTTTTCTTGGTGCTGACAGCCAGGGTCTTGGTGGTGCCGGCGGTAATCTGGCCGGAGGCCGTTAAGGCCGATTCTATGGTTTCTACTGAGCAGCTGACAGCACTGGTGCTGCTCTGCTGCTTCAGGCCTTTATTGTAATAATCGATGTAAATCATCAATCCGGCCACCAGGGCAATAACAACCGCACATATGGTCAAATAGGCGATTTTCTTTTTCATAAAGCCACCTCGCACATCTTTTTAAAGTGTAGCCTTACAATGTGTAGCGCATCTGAATTCTGCGCAAAAAACGGCTGAAAGTTTGTTGAACTGACTTTTACTGAATAATCAGTTCATACAGAAAAGGCCTCCCTTCCGGAAGGCCGTAAATCCGATAATAATTATAAATGACTAAATACCGGTCCGTTTACTTTTCAAAGCTGACATCACCGCTAGTCGTTACAATCGAAACACTGACCCGGCCGCCATCAAACCGGACCGCTTTCTTAGTCTTTATGTAGTCCTGTTCACAGTCTATGTCAATATCGCCGCTGCCGGTGCTGATAAGACCGCTGACAGCCGTATCATCGGCCAGCCTTATTTCCACATCACCGCTGGTCGACACGGCAGTAAGTTCAGCCAGCGAACCGCCGGCCTCATATTCAATATCGCCCGATGTGGAAGAAAGAGTAGCCTTGGCCGAATCGGAACTGGCTTCGATGTCACCGCTGGTGCTGGCGGCCACTAAAACCGGACTGCTGGCATCGTCAATGCCGACATCGCCGCTGCGGCTGACCGCTTTAATGCTGCCGGTTATATTATCAAGATCAATATCCCCGCTGGAGGTCATCATGCTGATATCCCCCTGCCACTGGCTGACTTCAATATCACCGCTGCCGCAGACCGCGATGACCTGGCCGCTGCCGTTGTGCAGGCTGATATCGCCTGAGCCGGTCTGCAGATTCCATTTGCCGGCGGCAACGCTGCCGCTTTCCATATCGCCGCTGGTGCTGATCATGCTGATTGAGTCAAACGGCTGGGGCAGATAGATCTGCAAGAAAATCCGGCCGATCGTGATGGACAGATGGGCTGAGGCGCTTGTCGCCGGAACGATGCGCAGTTGCAGGGTATTGTCTTTCAGCTGGTCGATAATCTGATAATCCACATTATTGTAGATGGACCGGTCGTACAGCCGGTAGCTGATCTGGCCGTCCGCTGCCGGATACAGTTTGACGCCGACTTCCTGCTGCCCGCAGTCAACCTGCAGATTGGTAATGGCCTTATTCATATTTACTATGGCGGGACTTTGCTGCGGCTTTTCATCAATAGCCCCGATAACCTGGTCGACCGGACCCAGCTTTTCAATGATTTCGGCTTCGGAAAGACCGGCCTGGATGCCATCATTGAAATGCTCCTCAAAGTCCTGGATGATCTCTTCCCGCAGATCCTGCCGGTAGCTGCTCAGACCCTGCTTGAGCTGAGCCATATATTCGTTCTTTGTCATGTTTTCTTTTCCCCCTTATAGAAGTTTTTCAACCCGGCCGGTAAAGTCCAGCCACTCATCTTTCATATCCGTCATATACTGTTTGCCGGCCGCGGTAAGATGATAATACTTGCGGACCGGACCGGCTGTTGATTCCTGCAGATACGTTTCAACATAATTGTCCTGGTGAAGCCGGCGCAGAATCAGATACAGCGTGCCATTGGCCAAGTCAAGCTGGCTGCCGATTGAAGCTGTCAGCTGATAGCCGTACTTGTCGCCCTGATTAAGCTGGGCCAGCACACACAGTTCCAAGGCCCCCTTTTTAAACTGGTCGTTCATAAGGTCCTCCTTTCAAGCAGGTATATTGTATCACTGACTATATCACTATGCAATATAGTATTTATTGAAATATTCTTTATTTATTTTAATGCCAATCACGTCTTATTACGGTCAAAGACATGCTCTGTCAGAAAATAAAACGCTTCCCTGTCAGAAGCTTAGGCCATGCTAATTATCTTTCTTTTGGTCTAATCCAAAACCGGCGGACAGAACGGACGGCAGCAGGCAGCAATTGTCAGGGCCGCCCTGTACAGTCGGGTTTCATCCGGTCCATAAAGAATCAGTCCGCGGGGAGTCTTCTGCTTAGTCATTCCCAGCGGCAGAGCCACCGATGGCCAGCCCAGAAAATGCATGATATTGCACTGTCCGGCCATCAGGCAGGCATCATAGCCGGCCAGCTGTTTGCCAAGGTCAGCCTGCAGCTGATGGCGCAGGGCGATTGCCTGCTGATAAGCAGTGTCATCAGTTGAAGAAAGCTGCGCCTGCTGCAGACAGCTGATGCCATATTTCATCGTTTCAGCCGGATGCTGGTTATAAAAAGCAATAATCCCGGCCAGGGTTTTTAAAGAACACGAACCTGCCGCCAGATACTTTTCCAAATCCGTTTTAAACTCACAGCGCATGATATCTTTCAGTCCGGCCTGATTGTCCTGACTGACCTGTTCAATTGAAGCTCCGGCTGTCTGCAGCCTGGCTAAAAGACGGCGATAGGCCGCCCGCTGGTCCGGACTGACTTTTTCATGATTGAAATTGTTCACTGCCAGTTTCAGCTGGCCGGCCGGAAGTGGCACCAGAGTTTGGGCAGTGCAACCTTTCATGGCCTGATACAGCAGCAGCGCATCTTCAAAGCAGCGGCCCAGACTGCCGGCACTGTCCAGCGTATGGGCAATCGGCACAATGCCGTTCTGCGGCAGGGCCTGATAGGCCGGCTTAAGACCGGCAATGCCGTTATGGGTGGCACAGCCTACCACGGAAAAAGAGGTGTCCGTGCCGATTGCTCCGGCCGCCAGACCGGCACTGACTGCTACGGCACTGCCGCTGCTGGAGCCTCCCGGATCGCTTTTGGCATCATAGGCATTATGAACCTGCCCGCCGGCACTGCTGTAGCCGTTGGGCATGCCCTGGGTAGTGTAATTGGCAAACTCGGTCATATTGGTCTTGCCCAGAATTACCGCCCCGCTTTGGCGCAGACGCATGATTACCGGAGCATCCTGGGCAGCCACATTGTCACTCAGAGCCAGGCTGCCGGCTGCCGTCACCATTCCCTTAACATCAATATTGTCTTTGACTAAAACCGGGATGCCGAAAAGAGGCTTGCGGCTGTCATAGCCGGTCTCATCTAACTGGCGGGCCTGCTCTTCAGCCTGCGCATTTATCCGGGCTACCGAATTCAGCCCTTTTGGTTTATCGTACTGTCGGATCCGCTTAAGATAAAGCGCTGTCAGCTGTTCAGCACTGATCCGGCCGGCCTGCAGCCGGGCGGTCAGCTGGCTGATTGTCATATTATATAAAGGCTTGTTTTTCATTGTTTCACCGGTCATGGCTGACGGCGCAGCGGACCGTCTGACGCAGCAGGACGGCTGTAGTAACAGCCCCCAGCCCTTTCAGCAGAGGGTTGATGGCCTTGACGCGGCCCATAAAGGCGGCGGTATCAACATCCCCGCACATTGCTCCGCTGTCATCGGTGTTCACTCCGACATCCACGATGACCGCTTCCGGCTTAAAGATGGCCGGATCTTTGAAGTAATGCGGGCGGCCCAAAGCCGCTATGACAATGTCGGACTGGCTGATTATTTCATTCAGATTGCTGGTATGACTGTGGCAGACCGAAACCGTGGCATTTTCCTTTACCAAAAGCCAGCTGACCGGCCGGCCGATGACCAGACTGCGCCCCACCACCGCTATCCGGCGGCCGGCTAAGGGTATCTGGTAATACTTCAATAGTTCTACCACCGCCTGGGCAGTGGCCGGACAGATGGCGGCGCCATCATTGTCTGCCAGCCGGGCCATATTGGTCAAAGTCATGCCGTCCACATCCTTGCCCGGATCAACAGCCGCGCTGACCAGACCGGCATCGATGGTTTTAGGCAGCGGCCTAAAGACCATTATGCCGTCATAGCGGCTGTCCGCACTGATCTGCTGCACGGCTTCTACTAGCGGGGCGGTTGGACTGGCAGCGTCATACTCAAAGACTTCTGTCCGGATGCCCCAGCTGGCGGCCTTGGCCGTCAGACCGCGCTGATAGGCCAGATCATCCGGCCGCTGGCCGACCCGGACCAGGGCCAGAGAAGGCTGATGGCCGGCAGCCGTCAGTTTTTCAATGAGGGCTGCCTGGTCAGCCTGCATAGCCTGGCTGACCGGAAGACCAGAAAGTAATTGGGTTTCCATTTATTATCGCTCCTGTTTATGAAAGACCGACAATAATGCCGTTTTCATCAATATCCATTCCTTCCGCCGCCGGTACTTTGGGCAGACCGGGCATAGTCATGATATTGCCGGTCAGAACAACTATAAAACCGGCCCCGGCTGAAACTTTTGCTTCACGCACCGTCAGCTCATATCCGCTCGGGGCGCCCAGCCTGAGGGGGTCATCCGAAAACGAATACTGGGTTTTGGCAACACAGATGGGCAGACCCGCAAAGCCCAGATCGGTCAGCTGGCTGATCTGCTTGTCGGCATCGGCCGTATAAACAATCTCACCGGCCCGGTAGATCCGCCGGGCAATTGTTTCTATCTTTTCCTTGATCGGCCGGTCTGTTTCATACAGCGGCGCAAATTCGGCCGGGGTACTGTCACAGATCTGAATAACCTGGCGGGCCAAATCAATTCCGCCCTGGCTGCCCTGGGCAAAGACATTTGATTCCACCGCCGGCACCTTCATCTGCCGGCACAGATCCTTAATAACCTGCAGTTCAGCGGCTGTATCGGTCGGGAACATATTAATGGCCACTATCGCCGGCACATGGTAAAGGGCAATGTTTTCCAGATGCTGGCGCAGATTGCAGCTGCCGGCCTGAACGGCCTGAACATTTTCAGCACTGAGATTCTTTTTATCAACCCCGCCGTTGTACTTCAAAGCCCGCACCGTCACTACCACTACAGCGGCCGCCGGCTTCAATTGGGCACTGCGGCATTTGATATCGAAGAACTTTTCGGCGCCCAGATCAGCGCCAAAGCCGGCTTCGGTGACGACATATTCGGCCAGCTTCAGAGCCGTCCGGGTGGCTAATACCGAGTTACACCCATGGGCGATGTTGGCAAACGGGCCGCCGTGAATGATGGCCGGGGTGTTTTCCAGCGTCTGCACCAGATTAGGCTTAAGAGCATCTTTTAACAGCAGGGCCATGGCGCCGACAGCTTTCAGCTGGCCGGCCGTAACGGGCTGACCGGCATAATCATAACCGACAACTATTTTGGCCAGCCGCTGCTTCAGATCAAGCATGCTGTCCGAAAGACACAGAATGGCCATGATCTCCGAAGCGACGGTAATATCAAAGCCGCTCTGCCGGATTATCCCGTCACTCTTTTTGCCCAGGCCGATAATTATATTGCGCAGCGCGCGGTCATTCATATCCTCGACCCGCTTCCAGACAACCTGCTTGGGATCAATGTTCAGCGGATTGCCCTGGTAGATGCTGTTATCCAGCATAGCGGCCAATAGATTATGGGCTGAGGTAATGGCGTGGAAATCACCGGTGAAGTGCAGATTGATGTCATCCATCGGCACCACCTGGCTGTACCCGCCGCCGGCCGCTCCGCCTTTGATGCCAAAGCACGGGCCTAAAGACGGCTCCCGCAGCGTACAGATGGTCTTATGACCCAGCTTATTCAGGGCCATGGAAAGACCGACATTAGTTGTCGTTTTGCCTTCTCCGGCCGGCGTGGGATTGACGGCCGTCACCAGAATCAGCCGGCCGTCCGGCTTGGCGGCATTCTGCTTTAATACATCAAGACTTATCTTGGCCTTATAACGGCCATAGGGTTCAATCTGCTCTTCGCTTAACCCCAGTTCAGCGGCAATCTGGCCAATCGGCTCCATAGCCGCCTGCTGGGCAATCTGGACATCTGTTTTCATCTTTTTTAGGCCTCCCGGTATTGTTTCATCTATTCTACTTATCTTAGTTTCATTCTAGCATATTTATCATTGCGGCTTAACAGCATAAAGCTATGGTATACTGAAGACTGACCGATGGAGGCAATAAAAAAATGAAATTAGCAGAAGCACTTAGTTTAAGAGCCGATCTGCAGAATCAGATCAATATGCTGACGGACCGGCTGGACAACAACGCCACCGTTCAGGAAGGCGAAAAACCGGCGGAAGATCCGCAGAAGCTGATCAAACAGCTTAATGATGAGTACAAGCAGCTGGAGGAACTGATGGTCCGCATCAATCTGACCAATGCCTCCTGCAAAGACGGTGATACTACCCTGACGGCGCTGCTGGCCCGGCGCGAATGCCAGAGCCGCCGGCTGCAGGCCCTGCGCAGTTTTTTAGACAGCGCCAGTGCCACCGCCAGCCGGGCGACCCATACGGAAATCAAAATTCTGAGTACGGTCAATGTAGCAACCATGCAGAAGCAGCTGGAACAGGATTCCAAGCAGCTGCGCCAGCTGGATACTGTTATCCAGCAGCTTAACTGGACAACCGAACTGCAGTAAGCAATTAAGTTGGTAACGAAGCTGGGCGAGTATCAGACTCCGCGGTGAGTTATAGCCGCATCCATTGAAGGCCGCCACGAGCAGCGCGGGTTAAAGCCCCGTTAACAAATCAGGCTCAGCATTTATAACACGAGCACTCTTATTGTTACAATTACTACCGGATACTGACAGTTTCGCCAGGGTGGGTTTGGGGATCTTAATTGCCAATCGTAGACATAAATTTGCAGCCAGCCTGCAAAAGCCGGCAGAATCTGCCGGCTTTTCATTTGTCATTTTAATTTAAGCCAATTTGCCAGATCTGTCTCAATAGTATTCTGAATCTGAATGGCAATCCGGCGGGCTTTTGTCTTGGCAAGCCCGATGCTGTCGGCTACGGCTAAAATATCACTCAAGCCAGGATTTTCGCCATTGCCGTTAACACAGGTTGCATGCTGGCCGTATAGCGAATTGCTGTAGGTAAGGTCATACGCCGGTGCCAATTGCCAGCCGTGACGGCTGTCATCGTAAATAAAAGAGAAGTTTTTAGAATGATCGTCCCTGTTATGGGCAAATACATTGAAGCACATCAGGCGATACATCTTTTCCACCTCAGAATAATCTCTGGTTAATTCAAGTGTGAGTTTCATCAGGTCATTGTAATCAAGATTTGGTATACGATGAGATGTCTCTAAGATAGCTGCCACCGACAGCATATGCACTTTCTTAATGTCACCATCTTCTCCGCGATACCAATCAAAACGCTGTGTTCCAAAATAACCCTGGCATTGCCGGGACGGGAAAAGACGGGTCGGGGTCATTTTTAGTCCACATTTTCTGGCACATAAAGAATAACGGTACTCAAGCAATCCGCAGTCAGGATCGTCATTAGAGGCTCTGAATTTAATAATCCAGTCCTGACCGTCTATCGTCGTCAGTATTTTGGGTCTTGCCCCGCCAGCTGCCCCGCCTAAGGCAAAAAGCGTATCCAAATCTTCCGAATACTCCGATTCCAAAACACGACGGCACATTGCATCGATACGGTCATATTCAAGACGCGCTTTTTTGATGGTCCTTTATGAATTGGCCGGTATTCCAGAGCCCCCATTCCGGTCTTTCCAACAATGGCCAGGCGGTTCAGCATATCAATTTCATCAGGATTTATATGTTCGTGTAATAACATTCGATCTACCAGCAGACGGCCCCAGCCATCCGGCAGACTATCCGAAAAAGCCCCGAATAAGCCGTCAAAAGGATCGGGCTTTGGCAAAAATACTTTCTTTTCGAGAGGCAGACTGAACGGACTTATGGCAAAACCATCTTTAAGCCAGTTTTCATCATATTCGAAAGCCACTAGGCGGTTTTGATAAGTAGCCAGAGTGCCAACCTTTTTTTCGGCCATGTATACTTCAACCGCTTTATACTTTTCCATTGATAATCTCCTGTATTGAATTAATTTCGTCACTGCTGAAAAAGCATTGAAAGAAATCAGAATTTTCTAATATCACAGCAATTTTTCAGTTAATTAATTATCTCATTCAATAATAAAATAGTGGCATTAGTACTGTTTGATGGTAAGGCTGCTTTCGGCAATGCTGCAGCGCGCTGAAGCGGTCAATTCTGCTGTTCTGAATCCGGACCAGTCGTTACACCCACAGCGGCCACCTGCAGTTCATCATAGCCGGTAGCCTGGTCAAAGCGGCGGCTGAATATATACTCCGATCCGGCATCCATGATAGCCAGCTCCAAAGTAGTATTGACGACAGTGCCGTAGTTAAGATGACCGCCTATAACCTGCCCCTGCTCATCGGCCAGGCTGATGTGCAGATGGCTGCCGTCAGCCGACAGCGTTCCGGACAGTGAAACAATCTCAAAGGGCTGCTGGTAGTCAGCAACTGTTGCGCCATCGGCCAGCCTGATACTGGCCGCACTGACGCAGCCGACAGCCGCAATCACCAGGCCGGCTTTGATGCCGCATTGCTTCTGGAACTGCTCAATCCCGGCCCGGACATCCGTACCCCGGGTAAGTCTGGTTACATATGTTTTCATGGCCTTAACCTTCTTCTTCTTTAATTATATTCTAAACCAACATAAAAGAGCTCCTGGGTGAGAGCTCTTCTATGAAATATTCAATTATTCAAGAAGGGGGAAATGGGTCTTTTTTATTGACCAATTATGTTATAAACGATAATTATGTACTTTTTATGAAAACGGTGTGCTTTTTTTATGAAAAATTATGAAAGTTGTTCTTTTTTGCCGCTTAGCGCTTTCAAGATGCTCCGGCGGCTGAAAAAAGCAGCCCTGCGGCTGCCTTTTCTTTAAACTTCTTTTTCCTCGTCTTCAGGGGCGTCTTCAAAATCATGCTGACCGTGGGGCCGGTGAAAGCCGCCTTCATGATCGTCATCATGCGGACCGTGCGGCCGGGGCATGTCAAATTCAAACGGCATGGGGCGACCCTGGGACCGGCGGGAACCGAACTCATAAGGCATTTGGCGGCCGCGGGTGGCATCATGATCATGATGGTCCCAGCGCGGCTGCTTGAGCTGGTCGTCAGTATTGGCCAGTATTTTCTCCAGTAATTGCATAAGCTGCTGTTTCTCCTGTTCCGTCAGCATCGCAAACGATTCTGGCTGCGACGGCTCAGTCTGACTTTGCTGGCGGCCGGCTGCCGTCAGTCTGATGCGGACCTGCCGCTTGTCATTGACATCGTCAATCCGCTCAATCAGACCGCTCTTTTCCATCTTGCCGATCATCTCGCCGACCGACTGGGGCCGGATGCCCAGAATATAGCCCAGCTGATTCTGACTGATGTCATCCTGCATCGCCAATACCGCCAGGGCCCGCTGCTGGGCAAAGTTGCGGTTTTCCGGCTGATTGTGATTCATAAGCTGTCTTTTCAGCACGCGGCTGATCATCAGGACAGCGGATGTCAGTTTCTGGTCAACGGTCTCTTCCGGTCTGTTTTCAAATTTTTCTTCCAATTTAATTCCTTCTTTCTTTAGGTCAGGTACCTGATTTTATTATATACCCTTCTGCAGCGCTGTCAAGATAGTAAGGGCCCTGATTATAATTTTCTTTACTTGTTTCTGTCCGGCCAACAAAAAACGGAACAGCCCAGGGCCATTCCGTTATCAGATATTTATTATTTTCGGCTACTTAACTAATTCAATATAAGCAACCGGAGCGCCATCGCCCTTGCGGACAGTGGTCTTGACCACACTGGTATAACCGCCCTTGCGGTCCTTATAGCGCGGGCCCAGCTCATCAAACAGCTTCTGCAGGGCTGTTTTGCCGGTCTTGGGGTCGACTACAACATTGCGGACAAAGCTGGCCGCCTGCCGCCGGGAAGCCAGATCACCCTTTTTTGCCAAAGTGATCAGCTCATCAACAACCGTCCGGCATTCCAGAGCCTTCTTTTCGGTTGTCGTAATTTTTTCATGTACGATGATATCGGTGGCCATATTGCGCAAGACCGCTTTGCGATGATCGGCCGTCCGGCCTAATTTACGATTCTGCATGTGTAACTATCCTTTCTTCTTGCTAGTTCTCGCGGAAACTCAGACCCAGGTTGGCAAGCTTGTCCTTGACTTCTTTCAGGGATTTCTTGCCCAGGTTTCTGACGTGCATCATTTCTTCTTCAGTATGCTGGATCAGTTCATTGACAGTCTGAATGCCCGCCCGCTTAAGACAATTGTAGGAACGGACCGACAGATCAAGAT